>NZ_BALG01000186.1 GCF_000315235.1 Paenibacillus popilliae ATCC 14706
GTATGAGCACTTACATAGCAGAACGTTATCAGTTGAATTCCGTCATTTTTCACTTGGGCGGCGGCATTCTCTTTGAAGCCGTCGATATGTCCTTGCAACGCGACGTATTTATTTATGTTGTCGAAAATACGAATTCGGGCCGCGCAGAGGAATACCGCACCGCATTCGGAAATGTATCGCATTTTTCCAATAACCGGTTTTTCCAAATGCTGAATGCGGGTATGGCCGGACAAGACTTCTACGTTGTTTTTATGGCGTACAGCGGCATGCCTTTAGTGAAGTATGTGCAACGGCACGCCTTGAGCTCGACTAAGGTGCTGTCCATGATTTACGAGCTGGGGACCAGCATTCAGGAAGCGCTGGAGGAAGGCGTCAGCCGATTCCCGGTCACGATTGATAATGTGTGGGTGACAGCGGACAATCAACTGATGATGATGAACTATTGGACCCAGGCGGAGGAAGGGGAGCATGGCACCACCGCCTTGTACCGGCTGCTCTATCAGTTGTGCACGCTTGACCCGCATGTCCCTTCGCAGTTCGATGTTGTCGAGACTCGCTTATATGGCGCGTTGAAGGAATTGAATTCGGTGCAAAGAGATTCGGTTCTGAAGCTGATGAAGAAGGTGCACGCGAAAGACGCGTCTCTATTCACTTTCATGGTCGGTCTGCGGGAGATTATAGAGCTGCCAGATGTGCCAATTCAGGCAAGCCGCGATGTGGCAGCGCCCGTTTACACGGCCGCTACTCCGCTTGAGGAATGGCCGCCCCGGCGTCCTCTCGCAGAATCCGAACCGGATGGTGTAGAAGAGGACGAGGATCTGGACGAGGACCTGGCCGAAGAAGAGGATCATGGTGAGTACGAACGCATGGAGGCCGCTTCCTTCAACGGAAGCAAGCTGCTGCTTATCGTTGCCTGCGTGTGCGTCTTTTTCGCTGTCCTGGGTGGAGCCGTCATTTGGGCCAATTCGCTCTCCAAAGTCAATGAGACGGCTGCGGTGACCGAACCGGTAACGACGCAAGGAGGCGACTCGGACGTGGCGGAGGAACAGCCAGACGGCAGCGGCGACCAGACCGAGCATGGCGCTGTCGTTCCGGATGGCGGCGATAGCGGTTCTGTTGTTGAGCCGGATGCGTCTGCCGGCTCGAACGGGGGCTCCTCGGGCTCGCATACCGACAGCGGCACCAGTGTCGGCCAAGAATCGCAGCAGCCGGGCATAACTGATCCCGGTACGGTTCCGACCCATCCCGGACCGGCAGATCCAGGGACGACCACGCCGGGAACAGGGACGCCAGACACGGGAACGCCGATAGATCCGGGGCCTCCAGCTGAAGTGGCACAGACAGGCGAAGGAGAAGTGCAGGTTCCAAGCCTCATTGGTCTGACGCTGGAGCAGGCGGAGGAGCAAGTGAAGGCGGCCGGGCTTCGATGGCAGTATTTCAAGGAGAACAGCGAGGAGCAGCCGCCTGGCCAGGTATTTAAGCAGGAGCCGGAACCAGGCGCAGCGATTAAGTTGGGGGAGCGAGTCACCTTCTACATTAGCCGGGAACTGAAATAAGTCAGTATAGGGGAATGGTCTGCACCCCTGCCGTAAGCCGACGCGGATGCATGAACATGAGAATAACGGAACATCTATGAATAAAGCGGCGCTCCTTTTCGCATAATAAGGATGTACATGAATATATGCGAAATGGAGAGTTGCCGAATGAACAACCAAGAACATACCCGCGACCAAGCGACGAAGGCTCAAGTGCAGTCGACGAAGCTGAACAGAATGCCGGACGTCGAGGGCCAAGGCGCCGAGTTTGGAGCCGATCTAGAGGGCGCTGCGCAGAGTCAAGCCACACGCGGTGCGGAGACGAAGTTGTCCGAATAATAGGCGTCTTACGCACTGCAAGCCCCCCCAGTTCCAGGAACTGGGGGGGCTTAGTATGCCCGGTATGGGCGCTATCTTTAGGATCCAAGTGCCGAACGGTGAAGGCAGTACTGGGCGTAGCTTTAGAGTGGGGATCGATCGGGAGAACACGCCGTATACCGAACGGTACGTACGTGTGGTGGAGGAGGTCGGGGGCTAGGTGCCTCCTCCTACTCGATTCCTTGAACCCGCGGCGTGGCTGGATCGCATTCCGGCGAAGGGACGGCGCCAGTCAGGGCTAATTTGATTAGATAGTAGCATTCCTCCCGCGCCATATGATCCGGAATCAGCGAACTGATGACATCAAGCGTCTCCGCGCTTAGCTCCATTTCCTCCAGTTCCAGCAGGAATTTCGTGAATAGCTTAATTTCCAGGTTCACATCGCGGTGGAACCGTTCCATCGCAGGGAAGCGGCGAAGCTGGGTTCGCAAGTAGCCGACCATTTCGACTGCTTTTTTGTAATAATCATCGAAATGCTTCTCGAACTCGCGACTCTTCTCGATCAGCCGCCTCTCTATTGCATCCAGATTGGACGCGATTGCCGATGCATGGCCGGAAGCGTCCGATAGCCACACCAGGTCATAATGAAGCGCATCGAACAACGGCACTGGAATGCCGGCCTGAATGGCATCGAGAATATAGACATACTCTTGCAGTTCATTGAGCATATGGTTGAAAAAGGTCGGCGGGAGAAGCACGGTAACCTGGCCGAGCAGCAATCTGCGCAGCAGATCAAGCTTGAAATTTTTCAATTCCTTCGTTGCGGCATGCGCATCCGCAGCGATGGTAAGGGCGTGGGACTCGGTGGAGGCTTGGCGGGCTCTGTCCAGGAGTTGATCGAAGCGCCGGATCAATTGATCCGCCTGACGAATGTCCTTCTCTTCCCGCGGCGACAAGGCGTCCAAGATGAAGCGGGAATGGTCTCCTAATATTTGCAGCCAGAAGCGGTGCTCGAACAAGAGTGAACCCGGCGGAGCGGCCTGGGCCTGATGACTGTGCATATGCACCCTCCTTTGTAGATGCTGGATGACGAGTTAGAATCCGTTCTATTGTCATCCTATGTGTAATGGATTGTCTCGTATGCCATCCTCGTCTGTCCGACCCAAGCAGCAACAACCGCTGTCCCTAAGGGACAGCGGTTGTGTCATGGTTGTATCAGGCCGGTATTACGATTCCGATTGGAGATCGAGCAGTGCGCGGGCAAGCACCGTGGCTGCTTGGGCACGAGTTGATGTTCCCTTGGGAGAGAACGTATTGCCGCCCATGCCTTTCATATAGCCGCGGCTCACGGCAACCGCGACGGCGGCGCGGGCATCTGCTCCGATCTTCGCCTGGTCGGCGAAGCCGAGCGCCGGAGCGTCAGCGGCCTTCAGTTGCAGCGCCTGCACGAGCATGACGACCATCTTCTCGCGCGTCAGCGGTTCGCGCGCTCCCGGCTCGGCAATCCGATCCTTCCATGTCTTGCCGGAACCGGTAAGACGATCGAGCTGCGAGGCGAATTCCGCTTGGGTTACCTGATCGTTCGGCTTAAACGTATTCTGGCGGCCCTTGCCTTCGACTAACTGGTGAGCGGCTAGGAACTCTATCTTATCTTTGGACCAGTGCATGCGAATATCATCGAACGTCCTGGATAATTCCTGGGCCGTATAGGATCCGAGCGACACTGTAGTGAAGCGGATGCCATCCTTATCCCAGCGGACGCCGGGCGCGTAGTACGTCCATGCTTCCTTCGCATCCTTGGCGTAGACGCCTACTTTTCGGCCATCCTTCACGGCGGAGGAGCTCCATTTCAGACCGACTCGGATCGGCTTGGTGACGGTCTCCTTCTCACCTTGGACGGTCAGTTCCGGGGCGACCTGTCTACGTGGGGACGCTTGGCTGTCTTCTGGCAGCGGCGCCAGCGCCAGGCGCACCGTCAGATCCCCATTTTTCCCGATAAAGTCAACGAGCGACTCGGCAGGGATGAGCACTTCGAAGTCCGTCCCGGACAGCAGCGGCGCTTTGCCCGAAGCAGCAAGCTCTTCTGCCAACGAGCGGGCGAGCCGGATATCCGCCAGATGGATGTCATTCCAGTCGATATCTGCGATATCAAGCTTCACTTCAGCCGCTTCCTTGTCGTTCAACTGCGAACGGATCGCCGCTGATGATACGAGCAGCAGACCTTGCTTCTGGCTGTCCTTCTCGGTTACCGTATAGGTACCCGCTGTCAATGACTTCCCGGCTGGCTGCAACGGAGTGGAGTAGGAACGGCTGGAAGACGATCCGCCTAAGCTTGGTTCCGGCTCCGGTTTTGGTTCTGGTTCTGGCTCTGGTTTCGGCTCCGGCGGTTCCGGTGCGTTCACGAACTCTATCCAATCCGACCCGAGCACAAATTTTACAGGTTCCTTGCTTTCCAACTCCAATCCACCCAACTTGAATTCGTAGATTCCGGTATTCTTGCCGGAGAATACGACGGTACCCAATATGCCATCTCCCGAATACGCCGCAGAGGGCGGCATGCTGGTTGTTGCCACGAGGGCCTCCCACCCTTCGGGAATCCCGTCGAGCTTGATGGTCTCGGAAGTAAAATCAAGCTTCACCTCAGGATGCTGCTGTGTATAGGTTACAAAGGTAACGCTAGGCTCAACGCGTAGTACATCCACCATTGAAGAATCATAAAGCAATACGTATGTCCCCGAGTATACCGCTTCAGTAACAGAGAAGCCGATATCTACTTTGACTTCTTCTCCTGTATACGCTTGTTTGCTCTCTGTCCTCGCATTCACATAAACTGCATCTGGATCAAAGTCAAATGAAATCGTCCGGGACGGGGTCTCATATCCGTTCTTGACGGAATCCCATGCATAAATATCGATTTCATTGCGTCCGTCCTTCAGATAAGGGATGTCGATGGTGAAGGTACCGTTTTCGTTCATATTAACCTTATAGTTTACCTTCGTATCTTTGTTGACGGCTTTCATATTAATGGAAGTCTGAATCGAATATTTCTGATTTATGGAATCCCTTGGCATAGAATTATGGTAATCCCAAACTAAGTCGTAGACAGTCCCTGTAATTTTTCCTTTGCGTTCCCGTGGATCATCTACTCGAATCTCTGGCTCAACAACTTGGACTTCAGGAGGCGCATTGTCGATCAGGAAATGAGTGTACAGATGATCCAAACGTTCGCCATTTACAACGGGCACCAGGTAATATAAACCGTCAACTAGTGGGGTGGAAGGGTTCCCATCTAGTCTTCCGTTCCAATCGATAGACAATATGCCCGGGTTCTGTTCCCTCGGATTTACGTAAGCATCCCCGATTTCTTCACCATTGAGATTCAGGACAGTTAGTTTGAAATCGTTGATTTTTTTATTGAGCTTGATGCTTAACGTTGTCTTATTATGGTTGGGATGCCCGTTCGGCGCCAAAATATCGGTGCTGACCCCAAGCCACTCAAATACGGGCACTTCAAATTCCTTGCCGACATATGCGCTTACAGGGAGCCTGATCTCGTGGCCACCGTCGCCTTGCAAAATGACATGGCCTTCGAAATTCCCTGTTACGTGAGATGGGATGTGCAAGTACACGTCGAACGTCTGCCCTGGGCTAATGGTTGCCGCACTCGACGTTACGATTCCACCGTCAGCAGGCCAATCGAAGGAGACTGAATATTGCTGACTAATATCGGAAATCCCTTTTAACCGCACCGTTTTATGGAACGTATTATTATTCGGAGAAATGGCCCCGAACGAGAGGCTGCCTGTTTCATATTCAAACGGTGCGCCCGGATGATCTTTTAGCGTAACGCTCACTGTCTCTTGCACCAAGGCGATCGCTGGAGCTTCTACGCTGCGCTTCAAATCAACCCGGCCTGCACCTTGTTCCGTCAGCTTATACAGGTTCCCCATTCGATCCTTCAGATCTACGGCATGATTCATTATCAGCGCCTTGATTTCATCCGGAGTCAGATCAAGGTTGTTCTTGCTGGAATACTCCAACAGCAATGCCGCAGCGCCGGCGATATGCGGTGCAGCAAAGCTCGTGCCTTCTTTGCTTTTGTATGCGTGTTCGTAATTGCCGTCCCAGGCCGGCACGGATGATATGATGGCCACGCCCGGTGCGGCAATGTCCGGCTTGATCGTAAAGTCCGGCAGCGCAGGCCCGCGAGAACTGAAGGAAGCAAGCATATCTTGCATCTCGACATCGGTGAGGACAACCTTTTTCCCTGAATTGTATATAAAATAATTTTTCAAGATAAGGCCGTCGGCTCGCGAAATACCATAAGTAGGAACAAATTCATCGATGTTCCCATCGCCAAGGTCGATGCCCAGATCGCCAGCTTCATTGTTGAAAATGATGAGCGCTGCGGCTCCGGCCTGTTTCGCGTTTCTTGATTTGTTCCCGAAGTCGATGTTGCCGCGAGAGACGACCACGAGTTTCCCTTTCACGTCTTTGTTATAATAATCATCTGGCGTTCCGAATCCGGCATCGACCGCTTCAAGCGGATGATCTACGGCCAGAACCGGAGATGAAGTGGCGTGACGCGGGAAAATCAACTGATTCAGTCCCTCGATGTCAAACACCCGGGTCAGGCCCGGAGGATAAGAGGCGGCAACGGAAATGGCCGCATGGGTACCTGCCGGAGTTTCTAGCGTGCCCGAATCTGGCCCAGAATTGCCCGCAGCGACGACCACGACAACACCGGCTTTGGTCGCATTGTCCAGCGCAACCGATTGCGCGGTGTACTGGAAGTTTTCCTGGCCACCGAGCGACAGATTAAGAACATCTACCTTATCTTTATAGACGGCATGCTCAATGGCGCGTAAAGTTTTTTCCTCATTTCCGCTCCCATATGGCCCGAGCACGCGATAAGCATACAGGTCGGCCTGCGGCGCGACTCCACGGACTTTGCCGCTGTTGCCAGGCTGTTCGTTATTTCCTCTGCCAACAATGATTCCTGCGACATGCGTGCCATGGGTGGTATGATACTCTTTTCCATTGATTTTGGGCTTCGTCTTGTCTGGTCGCGTCTCCATCGGATCATCGTCGTTATCGACGAAATCGTACCCGCCTTTAAAGGCGCCCTTCAAGCTCGGATGATGGTAATCGACGCCAGAGTCCAGCACCCCGACCTTGATGCCTGCTCCCTCATAGCCCCTACCCCATAATTCATTCGCTCCGATAGGGTACGCGCTTTGATACCAATCGCTGTCGATATAAGCGCTCGGCTCGTGCGAAGCCACTTCGATTTCTGTGTTCGGATAGACGGCCTTAACACCAGGGAGCGTTACCAAATCATCAACCTTGTTGGCAGGGATGCGGATCGAAAATCCATTGAATACATAGCTGAACTCGTAACGGATCGAGGCTTGCAACGGCTTCAGGGCGCTGCGGAATTGTTGATGTTCTTGTCGAATATCGCTGTCGACATCGTCGGCGAACACAGAGGATGTGTTCGCGGCCTGAGCTTCTACGACTTTCACCGGTTCCTGTTGCAGTTCTACGATCACGGTAATCATCTCGTTGCTATCAGCAGGTGGGACAAAGTTTTGCGCTGTGGCGTCAGGTCGGTTCAGCTCAGAGTAGCAGGGGAGTTGCAGCTTAGTTGCGGGCTGACCCGCGAACTGATCTTTGACTTGGCTCTGTAGTTGATACGCCGTCTCGGATGCGGATCCGTCCATATGTATGGTCGCGCTCGATACTCCCGGAAACACCATGCCGGCAAGCAGCAAGGCGCTAAGGATCAAAGCTATGAAATTGCGGAATGAATGCAGTCTCAAACGTAAGCCTCCTTTGTATGATTGTCAGGTTTATCTTTGATGTGGCAAATGTCGGCCTCAGCCTCCTTTCTTGCAGCGGAATGGAATAAAATGATATTTGTCATATTATATCGAAATATGAATCAAGCTTACATTTAATTCGTATGGAGCGTAAGGGCATTAATCACTATATTCCCAACGCATTTTTTATCATATAATATTGAAAAATTAATAATTATGTCTATTAAACTGAAAAATATGACAGAGTAACAAGGTCTTTAGGTCTATATAGGAAATGGAATTAAACAGAGTCGAGAAAATATATAGATTTTTTAGTCCTGGATTCGCTTTCAAGATGAGGGCACTGGTGAATAAGCTATACACCTTAAGCACATCGGGTGACGGGATTTGACATTCTGCTGAGAAAAGGCCCGGAGGTTCGTGCATGGCCCTCATTAGAAAAAGATGCGGAGTGGACTGGAATGAAGTCAAAAGGCCGAGTACGGGAACAAATGAACCCCTAACTCGACCTTTTTTTTGAACCTAACGGTCATCTCATAGGTAGTAAAGTCTTCGCCTGGTCGGCGAAGCCGAGCGCCGGTGCGTCAGCGGTCTTCAGCGATAAAGTCAACGGGCGAGCCGGATATCCGCCAGATTGACGTCGTTCCAAATCATATCCGCAATTTCAAGCTTCACTTCAGCTGCTCCATGTCGTTCAACTGCGAACTGATCGCGGCTGACGATACGAGCAGCAGACCTTGCTTCTTGTCATCCTTCCCGGTTACCGTAGTACTCCATTTCAATGGCTTCCCGGCTGGCTGCGACGGAATGGAGTAGGAACGGCTGGAAGACGATCTGCCTGAACTTAGGCCAGGTTCCGGATTTGGTTCGAGATATGGCTCAAGATACGGTGATATTGGTACGTCCACGATCTTAATCCAATCCGGTGATCCGTACGCAAGTTTTACAGGTTCCATGCTTTCCAGCTTCAAATCATCCAGCCAGAACCAGAAATTGTTGGCTTCGGTATCCTTGCTGGAGAATACGATGGTACCCAATATGCCATCTCCCGAATACGCCGCAGTTGGCGGCATGCTGATTGTTACCTCGAGGGCCTTCAACTGGTCGTCAAGCTCGATGGCTTGGGAAGCAAAATCAAACTTCACATCAGGATGCTGCTGCTGTGTATAGGTTGCAAAGGGAACGCTAGGCTCAACGCACACATCCAGTAAGGAAGCATCATAAACCAATCGGTATGACGCCGAGTATACCGCTTCAGTAACAGAGAAGCCGATATCTATTTTGAACTCTTCGCCTGTATGCGCTTGTTTGCTCTCTGTCCTCACATGCGCATAGACAGCATCTGGATCGAAGTCGAATGAAATCGTCCGGGACGGGGTTTCATATCCGTTCTTGACGGAATCCCATGCATAAATATCGATTTCATTGCGTCCGTCCTTCAGATAAGGGATGTCGATGGTGAAGACACCGTCTGCGCTAATATGGACCTTATATTCTTCCTGCGTATCTTTGTTAACGGCTTTCATCTTAACGGTATCCTGAATCGAATATTTCTGATCAAGGAAATCCTTATTTAGAAAATTCTGAAAGTCAAAAGAAGAGTCGTAGACAGTCCCTGTAATTTTTCCTTTGTGTTCCTGCGGCCGTTCTACCCGAATCTCCGGCTGATCAACACTGACGATAGGAGGCGTATTGTTGATTAGGAAAGGAGTGCGCAGATAACCCAAACGTTCGCCATTTACAACGGGCACCAGATAATATGTACCGTCTGTAAGTGGGAAGGAAGGGTTTCCAACCAGACTTCCATCCCAATCGATAGACAAGATGCCCGGGTTCTGTTCCCTTGGATTTACGTAAGCATCCCCGATTTTGTCACCATAGGGATTTAGGACAATTAGTTTGAAAGCGGTGATTTTTTTATTGACCTGGATGCTTAACTTTGTCTTACGATGATCGGGATGACCGTGCGGCGCAAATATATCGGGGCAGACATTAATCTTGAGTGCATCCACTTCAAATTCCTCGCCGATAAACGCGCTAACAGGAAGCCTGATCTCGTGGCCACTGTCGCCTTTCAAAATGACATAACCTTCGTATTTCCCTCTTAAGCGATCCGGGATTTGTAAGTTCACGTCGAACGTCTGCCCTGGGCTAACGGTTGCCGCACTCGACGTTAATTTCCCGCCGTTTTTAGGCCAATCGATGGAGACCGAATAGGGCTGACAAGTATTGGAAAGGCCCTTCAGCCGTACCGTTTTCTTCCGTACCGTTTTCTTAAACGTATTTGCCGGAGAAATAACTCCAAACGAGAGGCTGCCCGTCTCATATTCGAACGGTGCGTCGGGATTATCTTTTCGCGTGATACTCGCTGTCTCTTGTACCAAGGCGATCGCCCGAGCTTCTACGCAGCGCTTCAAATCAACCCGGCCTGCACCTTGTTCCGTCGGCTGATACCGTTTCCCCGTGGGATCTTTTAGAGCTACGGCATGACTCATCATCAGCGTCTTGATTTCATCTGGCGTCAGATCAAGGTTGTTCTTGCGGGAATACTCCACCAGCAATGCTGCAGCGCCAGCGATATGCGCCGAAGCCATGCTCGTACCATTGAAGCTTTCATACGCGTGTTCGTAATTGCCGTCCCAGGCTGGCACGGATGACATGATGGCAACGCCCGGTGCGGCAATGTCGGGTTTCATCGTATAGTCGGGCAACGCAGGACCGCGTGCGCTGTTGGACCAAATCCCTTGCCCTTGCTCCTCGACATCGGTGCGGACAACCGTTTTCTCCCCATCCGATGTAATCATTTTCAACCAACCGGGTGTAATCTTTTTCAACCAACCGGGTGTAATATAATTTTTCAAGACAATACCGGCGGCTTGCGAAATGCCATAAGTAGGAACGAATTCATCGACGTTTCCCTTGCCAAGTTCGGGGGTCAGATCGCCAGCTTCGTTGTCGAAAATGATAAGCGCTGCGGCTCCGGCATGTTTGGCGTTTCTTGATTTGTCCCCGAAGCTGATCTCACCGCGGGAGACGACCACGAGCTTCCCTTCCACGTCTTTGTTTTTATAATCATCCGGCTTTCCGAATCCAGCATAGACCGCTTTAAGCGGCTTATCTACGGCCAGGACCGGAGATGAAGTAGCGTGACGGGAAAAAAACTTCTGAGACAGTCCTTCGGCGTGAAACACCGGGGTCAGGACTGGAGGAGAAGAGGCAGCAACGGAAATAGCCGCATGGGTCCCTCCCAGAGTTGACAGCGTGCGCGGCTCCGGTCCGGCATTGCCTGCAGCGACGACCACGACGACACCGGCTTTGGTCGCATTGTCCAGCGCAACCGATTCCGCTGTGTACTGGAAGTTGCCATTATCGATGATCGACAGATTGAGAACATCTACCTGATCTTGATAAACGGCATGCTCAATGGCGCGTAAAGTCCTTTCCGTATTACCTTCCCCATATGGCCCGAGTACGCGATAAGCATACAGGTCTGCCTGCGGCGCGATTCCACGGATCTTGCCGCTGTCGCCAGGACGATCGCCATTTCCTCTGCCGAGAATCGTTCCCGCGACATGCGTGCCATGGGTGGTATGATACGCTTTTCCGTCGACGATGGGCTTCGTCTTGTCTGGTCGCGTCTCCATCGGATCATCGTCATTATCGACGAAATCGTACCCGCCTTTCAAGGCGCCCTTCAGGCTCGGGTGATGGTAATCGACACCAGTGTCAAGCACCCCGACCTTGATGCCTGCTCCTTCATAGCCCCTATCCCATAAGTCATTCGCTCCGATAGGGTACGCGCTTTTATGCACCCAGGCGCTGTCGCCATCAGCGCTCGTCCCGTTCGAAGCCGCTTGGATTTCCGTGTTCGGATAGACGGCCTTGACACCAGGAATCGTTAGCAAATCATCAACCTTGTTGGCAGGAATGCGGACCGAAAATCCATTGAATACATGACTGAACTCGTAACGGATCGAGGCTTGCAGCGGCTTCAGGGCGCTGCGGAATTGGTGATGCTCCTGCCGGATATCGCTGTCGACATCGTCGGCGAACAAGGATTGTGTACTCGCGGCCTGAGCTTCTGCGACGTTCACCGGTTCCTGTTGCAGTTCTACAATCACGGTCATCGTATCGCTGCTATCAGCAGGCGGGACAAAGTTTTGCGGTGTAGCGCCAGATCGGTTCTGTTCAGAGATGCGAGGGAGTTGCAGCTTGGTTGCGAGCTGATCCTTGACTTGGCTCTGCCGTTGATGCGCCGTTTTGGATGCGGCACCGTCCATTTTTTCGGTTGCGTCCGATACTCCCGGCAACACCATGCTGGCAAGCAGCAAGGCGCTAAGGATTAAAAATATGAACTTGCGGAATGAATATAGTCTCAAACGTAAGCCTCCTTTACTATTGTCGGGTTTATCCTTGATGCAGGAAAATTCTAGCTCAGCCTCCTTTCTTGCGGGCGGTATTGGAATACATAATGTTTATCATATGATGTTTGTCATATGATGTCGATACATTAATAAGATTACATGGATTTCGCAGGGTGGGTAAGGGGACTATTCCCTATATTTCATTCCATTCCGTGTTGAATAATGTCGAAAAGTTGCTAATTATGTCTGGTAGATAGAAAAAAATGACATCGATCCTAGGTATTTAGATCTATGTCGGAGATGGAATAAAACCAGAATTGGGTAAACCGAATGTGCTGGCGTTGATTCGGGGGATGCCTCCATTACCGGCAAGCAGGAATTGGCACTCCATGTGATAGGACAGGCCAAAGAAATCCATGGTCCGCCAGCCTACTTCACTTCCGACCGATTGGGATGATGCGTGGCGTATATTACGGCAGCGCTCTGCCTCTTGAGCTAACGTAGAGGGAATACCATTCTTCCCGTGTCAGCGTGATGTTCTCCGCTTCGCCGCATGCGCGGATTCGCTCCGGATTGGCCGTGCCGATAACCGGTTGGATTCCGGCCGGGTGGCGCATTAGCCAGGCGAGGATAATCGCTTCCCGTTGACGATGAACGGCTCCTTGCTGTATGCCTGGAGCAGCCGAATCTGGCCGGCGCTCATGTTCGAGACGCCGAAGGCCCGTACTTTCCCCGCAGACTTCAATGCCGATATCGCTTCCGCGACCTCTTCCGGCTCCATCAACGGATCGGGACGGTGGAAAAGTAAAATGTCGAGATATTCGACGCCGAGCCGCTTCAAGCTTCCGTCGACGCTGCGCAAAATAGGCTCTGTCGAAAAATCATAGCGTCCCGGAATGCCATTGTCCGCGAAGCGGATGCCGCACTTGGATTGCAGCACGATGCGCTCTCTCCATTCTGGCCGCTCCTTCAGCACTTGGCCGAATACTTGTTCCGCCTTGCCTCTCGCATAAATGTCAGCATGGTCGAACATATGGATGCCCGTCTCCAGGGCAGCTTCGACCGCAGCGTGCGCCGCTGCGAGATGCTGTTCCGTTATCGGCTCATCATTCCAGCCTCCGCCCAAACCCATGCATCCGAGCACAAGCCGGCTTGCCGCGAGTTGTCTGGAAGGAAAAGGGAAGCCCCAACCCGAATATTCGAGAAGGCACGCCTGCAATGCAGAAATTGATCGGGTACAGATTACGGATTTATTGAGGAATTGTGCGTGTCCCCTACATATATTGTTAAGAGATCATCTATTGTTAAGAAATCATCAAAATCGTGTTGTACTTTTATAGCACCAATGCTCTTGCCATAGAGAGGAGGGGACAGGATGAATCAGACGGATAACGTATTGCAATTCGGCCAGCAGTTAAAATCGTTGCTCAAGGAGCGCTCCCTGTCCATGCGCAAATTAAGCGAGCAGACGGGAATTGATACGGCGACCATCTCCCGGATGGCTAGCGGGAAGCAGGCGGTCAAGCCGGAATACATTCAACGCATCGCGTCCGTTCTCGCCATACCGGCCGAGCGGCTGTACCGTGCGGCGGGCTACTCTGTCGGGTCAGAGCCGAACGGGAGGACGGATATGCATGACTCCGTTGATGAGATTCAGCAAGTGCTCGGGCATTCGAAGCTATATGAGCCGGAGTTCAGCACCGAACGGGTGCGGCAGGAACTGATGAAATGCGAGCGGTATGCCCGCACGGAGGAAGGCACGCGGCTGATTCATCAGGATTTCGAGGAAAAAGTGAGCAAGGTGAGCGGAGAAGGCCCGTTCATTGAGCAGTTGCGCAACATGTATACTTGCTTTTGCAACCCGAAGGTGTCGTGGGAAGAAAAAGCGGTGTTCGGCAGCGCTCTGCTTTATTTCATCCTAACTGTCGATATTATCCCGGATTATATATTTCCGATCGGTTACCTTGATGATGCGATTGCGATCAATATGGCGCTCGAACGGCTGCGCGGCATAGCCGGCAGGGCGATAGTGCAGAGGAATGCCGGCGGCAGCGCTCCGGCCAGCGATTCCCCGCATGACGGCGAAGGATAGGCTACGGACACGTTGACAGCACGAGCCGCCAGTACCCGCTCGTGCTGCCAACAGGCATGTTCTCTTGTTAGACCCAGCCGAACGCTCGTGCCAGTTGAGCCGTTGAAAAGGTGACGGCAATCGCGATGGCAAGGGGGATGAGAGCGGAGAGGACCGTCCATTTCACGCTCTTCGTCTCTTTGTAAATATTGAACAATGTCGTGCCGCATGGATAATGGAGCAAGGAGAACAGCATCATATTGAGTGCCGTTAGCCAGGTCCAGCCATGGTTCAGGAAGATGTCCTTGATGTTGTCCATGCCATCCGCATCGACCAACGCGCCGGTGGACAAGTATCCCATCAGCAGAATCGGAAGCACGATCTCATTCGCAGGAAGGCCAAGAATGAAGGCCATCAGGATGAAGCCGTCCAGTCCGATCGCATGGGCGAACGGCTCGAAAAAGCCGGCCATATGATGAAGCACACTGTCCCCGCCGACAAAAATATTGCCCAAGATCCAGGTAATGATTCCGGCAGGCGCGGCCACGATAATGGCACGTGTCAACACATTGAGCGACTTGTCTCGCGATGCGAGCAGAACCGTCTTCGCGAACTGCGGCTTCCGGTACGGAGGAAGCTCCAGCGTATAGTGGGTCGGCACCCCGCGCAGGGCGGTCTTGGACAAGACCCACGAGACGGAGAACGTAACGACGATACCGATCATGACCATGCCCATGACGACCGAGGCCGTAACGAGCGTCTGCATTCCGGCTCCGAGTCCCGCCGATACCATGAAAAGGGAGGACAGCAGAATCAGGGTAGGCCAGCGTCCGTTGCAGGGCACGAAGCTGTTCGTCAAGATGGCAAGCATCCGCTCACGCGGCGATTCAATAATGCGGGTTGACAGAATGGCAGCCGCATTGCAGCCGAAGCCCATTGACATCGTCAGCGCTTGCTTGCCATGCCCGCCCGATTTCTTGAACAGGCGATCCATGTTGAAGGCGACGCGCGGCAAATAGCCGAAGTTCTCTAGCAGGGCGAATACCGGAAAAAAGATGGCCATCGGCGGCAGCATGACGCTGGTGACCCAGGCCGTGCCGCGGAAGAAACCGAGAATGAGTACGCCATGCAGCCACGCCGGCGCATGAAGCGCTTCGAAGCCTGCGGTCAAATAGCCTTCTATCGTGTTGAACAAGTCAAAGAGCAGGGCGGAAGGCACGTTCGCTCCCGCAATCGTAATCCAGAAGACCGTGCCAAGTATCGCCAGCATAATCGGGAATCCCCAAATCGGAGAGGTGACGATTTTGTCCAGCCGGTACGTGCTCTCCAGCTTCTTCTTATCTTCGTAGCGGACCGCTTCGCGGCAAATGCTGTGCGTCGTCTTATAAATATCCCCGACGATATCGTCCCGGAGCTCGCTGCCGTTCGTCAGGTCCTTGGCTATCCCCAAGAGCGAATCGAGTGAGTCGGGGGAATTAGTGGCAAGCGGTGTAGCCATATTGTACCGTCTCCTTCACTGTCATCGTCTGGTCTTCCTTCATCCGTTTCTTCATCGTCTGAAGCAGATTTTCGTCATGATCAAGCAGCCGCAATGCGAACCAGCGGGCCGGATAGCGGTCGCCAAGCAGATCGCGTATCGCTGGCTCCAGTTCGGCAATCTTGCGTTCGATATGATCGTTGTATTGAATTTGTAGCGGCTGAGGTACAAGCTTGCCCGAGGCGACCTGCTCGATCTTGTCGAGCAGTTGGGGAATGCCAATCCGGTTGCGCGCCGAGATGGCGACGACAGGCACATTCAGCTTGCGGGAGATCGCATCGATATCGATGCGGACGCCCAGGCGCTTCGCTTCGTCAATCAGGTTGATGCAGAGGACGACACGGTTCGTCATCTCCATCACCTGCAGGGCCAGATTCAAGTTCCGCTCCAGCGAGGTCGCGTCCAGCACGACAACCGTTACGTCCGGGTTGTCAAAAACAATATAGTCCCGGGCGACTTCCTCATCTGCCGAATTGGAATAGAGGGAATAGGTGCCCGGAAGATCGATGATGCAGAACGATGTGCCCTGATGCTCGAATTCTCCTTCCGCCATCATGACGGTCTTGCCTGCCCAGTTCCCGGTATGCTGACGCATCCCTGTCAACGTATTGAACAAAGTGCTCTTGCCTGTATTCGGGTTACCGGCCAGGGCAATTCGATATTCGCTCATTCATCCTCACCTCCAATTATTTCCCCGTATATGCGCGTGCTCTCTTCTCTGCGAAGCGCGATAGTCGTATTGTTCACGCGGAACGCGACCGGATCCCCGAGCGGGCTGTGCTGCAGCACCTCCACCGTATTGCCGGGCACAAATCCAAGATCGAGAAGCCGCCTGCGCAGCACTCCCTCCACTTCGATACGGGAGAGACGCAGCCGGCTGCCCGTATCCGCTTCTGCCAAAGCTCTCTCTGTCGTTGACATCTATAATCCTCCTCCTAATGACCGAATCTCACGAGCAGAGCGACAACCGTATTGCTCACGGCCCCCCTCCCCCCGCTCTCTCTTGTTATTATTAGTATAGGACAAAAGTATTGAGTTGCCAACAATTATTTTCATTAAGGAAACTTTTTTTGGGAGAGGGGAATTGTAGTATATGTATATGCATGAACAGCCCATTGGTTTAGCGGGAATCGACGCATTCATTCTCCGAATACGATTCTCCGACGCGCTAGCTTGGATCCCTGCAATATGGATGGAACTTGCTTTCCGCTATTGATTTGCCGCTGCGGATAAGTGTACATTAGAACCATGGTAAGTCTCAGGCTGTGACGAGGAGGAAGACAACATGGCAGAACGTATGCTCGTATTTGTCGGTTCCTATGCAGACGGCTCCGGCAGCGGGGTCTATGTGTATGAGTTCGATGAACATAATGAATCGCTGATATTAACAGATGAAGTATCCGGCCTTCGCAATCCAACCTTCGTGAATCTGGACGCGGAAGGCCGCCGGTTCTATTCGATCGCGGAAGGAACGAACGGGGACGGAGGCAAGACAGGGGAAGCGGCCGCTTTCGCCATCGATCCGGCGGCAGGCAAGTTGGAACGATTGAACCGCTCCTTCACGGTCGATGCGCCGACCTGCCATATTCAGCGCGATTCCGGCAGCAATCATATTGTGGTGGCAAGCTATCATGGCGGACGGATAGCGCTCGTTGCGCTAACGGCGGACGGCCGCATCGGCGCACAACTGGACGTTCAGCAGCATGAAGGACATGGGCCGAATGCCGAGCGGCAGGAGAAGCCGCATCCGCACTCCGCTTTCTTCAGCCCGGACGAGCGTTATTTGTTCGTGTCGGATCTGGGCATCGATCGGATTCGGGCCTATACGATCGACAAGGAGCGCGGCAAGCTGCAGTTCCATGGCGAGACAGCCGCCCAACCGGGAGCGGGTCCGCGTCATATGGCGTTCCATCCGAACGGGAAGCTCGCTTTTGTCATCAATGAGCTGGACTCTTCGATTGCGTCTTATCATTATCATGCGGAGCAAGGAGCGCTGCAGCCGATTGCGACAGTGCCGACGCTTCCTCCCAGCTTCACCGGGGAGAATACGTGTGCGGAGATTGCGATATCGGAGGACGGAGCCTATCTGTACAGCTCGAACCGCGGCCATGACAGCATCGCCGTCTATGCAATCGACGTGGTGGCAGGCACATTGACGCCGGTGGAGCATGTGTCTGTAGAAGGACAGCATCCGCGTCATTTCGCGCTAACACCGGGCGGACGTTATCTTATTGCGGCGAACCGGGATACGAACAATCTGGTACTGTTCCGCGTAGACAAGGCGACCGGCAAGCTGACATTTACCGGGAAGACCGTCGAGGTCTCGAAGCCGGTCTGCGTCAAGCCGGTCATTTTTGCCCTGTAACCAGATGGAATAGAAGTTACCACAATTCTAACGAAAGAGAGAACTTGTCCTATTCTATTCTGTATTTTATGAAAAGGAAGGGGCATATGGCTTAAGAGTGAAACACAATTTACAATGCACTTTCCAATTGCTGCGAGAGGGGGGCTCCTTGCCTGTGATAGAAGGGCGGGCAACAGATCGAACCCCCAGTGGATGGTTCCAGAGGGGGTTCTGTAGCCTGCTTATTTACTGTCCGGTTCCTTGATCGTCTCCGGCTCCTTATACTCGACGCCGAACGTATCTACCGTGATTTTCTTAATCTTCTGATCCTCTGCCGGACGGTCGTTCGCATCTCGCTTCACGTTGGCAATCTCATGCACCATCTCGATGCCGGAAGTTACTTTGCCGAATGCGGCATATTGTCCGTCCAGATGAGGCGCATCCGCATCCATAATAAAGAATTGAGAGCCGGCCGAATCGGGATCCGTGGAACGGGCCATCGAGATAACCCCTTCCGCATGCTTCAGATCGTTGGTCACACCGTTCGCTGAGAATTCGCCCTTGATGCAATAACCCGGTCCACCTACTCCGGTTCCTTGCGGATCGCCGCCCTGGATCATAAAGCCGGGAATCACCCGATGGAAGATAAGCCCATCATAAAAGCCTTTGTTGACTAACGAGATGAAGTTGTTGACGGTGTTCGGAGCGGTGTCCGGATACAGCTCCACTTCCATTTTCTTACCGCTCTCCATCTCAATCGTGACAAGCGGATGCTTCGTGCTGTCTGCGCCGCTCGCGTCGCCCGCTTTGCTGCCACAGCCCGCGATGACCAACATGGAAATCATGAGCAGGGCCATGACGATCAAGCCTGTGGGCTGTCTGTTACTTCGTCTCATGTTACTCCTCCTACCTCTTGCTATGAAAATTTCTTATACGTTTACAGTATGCCATCGAATGGGGGCAAGCGCAAACCGTCGGCCCGGGAGCCGGAGCGGAAGAAGAGCTTCCGGCCCCGGCCTGCGTCTTGGTCTGGGTCCTATTTTGCGGGTAGGCTCCTCTGTTACCCTTCTGTGCGCTCGGATCAGGCTTGCTTCGACATGGAATACGGAAGCTCCGCCTCGTCGTAATTGTCTTCGCCAGGCGTATCGGTCATGTCGAAGGAGAGCGTGCCGCCGTCCTTGACCTGGTCGTGCGTCACATACAGCTTCTCAACCGGGGCTCCGTTCAGCCGGACACCGGCCACGTAGTTGTTCTCGTCCGAGTTGTTCCCGGCCTCGATGACGAGCGGCGTGCCATCTTCGAGGTGCAATGTCATCCGCTTGAATAACGGCGTGCCAAGCACATATTCCGGTACTCCCGGGCTGAGCGGATAGAAGCCGATCGCGCCGAAGACGTACCAGCCGGATAAGCTGCCGTTGTCCTCGTCGCCCGGAAGTCCGTCCGGACGGGCGCTGAACAGCTCATCCATCGTCCTGCGAACCCAATGCTGCGTCAAGGACGGGTAGCCGAGCGCGGCATAGATGTACGGGAAGTGGAAGCTAGGCTGATTGCTGATGGCGAATTGGCCGAAATCAATTGCCGCCAGCTCCGACATCTCGTGAATCTCGAAGCCGTACGAGCCGACCTTGAACTCCGGCTTCGCCGCGAACAGTGCATCAAGGTTGCGCTTGCACGCTTCGCGTCCGCCCATTAGGTCGGCCAGACCGCGCAGATCGTGCTGGACGGCCCAACTGCTCTGGTAGGCGCCGCCCTCGGTATACGGTCCGCCCCACATCGTCGGATCGAACGGCTCCAGCCAGCTGCCGTCCTGAAGCTTGCCGCGCATAAAGCCAACGGACGGATCGAATAGGTGCGCATAGTTCTTCGCGCGTTCCATAAGTTGTGCGTATTCCTCCTCGCGGCCAAGATGCTTCGCGATCTGGGCGATGCAGAAGTCGCCGTAGACGTAATCGAGCGTATTGCACACGCTCTCGTGCGTATGGATGTCGGCAGGCATATAGTTGTATTTCAAATATTCGCCCATGCCTTTGCGTCCGCAGCGGCTGTCGCTGGATACGGTCATCGCATGCTTAAGCAACCCCTCGAACGCGGTCTCAACGTCGAAGCCGGTATTGCCCTTGACGATGGCATCGGCGAAGGAGACGTCGATGAGCGTGCCCGGCATCATGCTCCGCTCGCCGGGAGACGCCCACTTCGGCATCCAGCCGGCTTCCTTGTAGGCATTGACCCAGCCCTGCATCATCTCGTTGACGAATGAAGGAAAGAGCAGGTTGTAGAGCGGGAACGAGGTGCGGTACGTATCCCAGAAGCCGATATCCGCGTAGAGCGGCCCTTCTTCGATCTTGCCGTTATACGGGCTGTAATGAATCTGCTTTTCGTTCGCGTCATATTCATGGATCGCATGCGGATACAGGCTGGTCCGGTACAAGCAGGTGTAGAACGTGTCGAGACGTTCCGTGTCTTCGCTCTCGACTTCAATGACGCGAAGCTGGTTCTCCCATGCCTCGGTCGCCAGGTTTTTGACTTCGTCGAAGGAGCGGCCGCCGATCTCGCGCTCCAAGTTGATACAGGCCTGTTCCTTGCTGATGAACGAGGTACTGACGCGGACATGAACAATTCCGTGCTCAGGAACATCGAGCCCGACATACGCGCCGATGCGCTCGCCCGTCACGGACAGGCTGCCGATCGGCTTGCATTCCTGATCTGACAAGCCGCTGGCATCGGCCAGAACGGGACAATCAAATGTCATGACGAAGTGCATCCGGTAATTGTCCGCCGTGCCTCCGGCCTTGGCCGTCGTATAGCCGCTCAGCGTTCGCTTGTCCGGATCGATCGTCATCGACGCTTCACCAGGGAACGTCGACAGGATAAAGCGCGCGCCGTCCCGGCGGTCGAACGTCAGGCGGATGCTGGCGCAGCGCGCGGTCGGAGCCAGCTCCCATGTCGTCGCGTAGCGGAGCAGGCGAACCTTGAAATAGTCCGGCTTCACGACCATGTCCTGGCGGCGGAACGAGGAAGAGCGCTCCGCCGCCCATACGTTAAGCGGACCGGTCTGCGGCATCATCGTCATATGGCCATAGTCGCCGATCCAAGGACTGGGCTGGTGGGTAAGCCGGATCCCTTCCAGCCGGTTATGATGCGGGCTGAAGTACCAGCCCCCTGCGTTTTCATTGGTTTGCGGGCTCCAGGCGTTCATGCCCCAAGGCATCGAGATGAGCGGCAGCGTATTCCCGTTCGAATACGGGTAGACGGAATCCGTGCCTTGCAGCGGATGGACATGCTTGAGTAAGCTCATGTATGTTCGCTCCTTCGGAATGAATGTTGTTTTGAATAAGGCTCTCATCATGATTGTAGAGCGAAAGGTTATCAATCACCTCTCAATATTTTATTACATCTCTCATATTTAATGATAAAATGAACGTAATGCGATCTTGGCATACATTCAGGTGAAAAGAGGGATCGGGATGTTCCCGGATAATCTGCATGGCGACGAGGAGATTCATGGCGAATTTCCGTTCACATTGAAAATACATCGGCTGAAGGGCACCGTGCCGGCCCATGTCCATCATTTTATTGAGTATACGTATGCGATCCAGGGGAAGGGGACGGAGCGGATCAATGGCGTCAAGAAGGAGTTGGCTCCTGGCACCTTCACTTTACTGTTTCCCCATCAGGTGCACGAAATAGACATTCCGCCTGGGGAGGAGCTCGTTCTTTATGTCGGGGCGATTGGGCTGAAGGCATTTTTCGGGGCGGGAGATTCGTTCCTAACCTTGCACCGTCTGCTGAAGGATGCGGAGGACGATGACCATTCGACCTACACGCTGGACGCCGCCACTGCGGGCGAGATGCTCCCGCTGCTGCATCAAATGTATGACGAGATCCGGGAGAAGAAGCTGTGGAGCCGCACCATGTTCCTGGCGAAGCTGACCCAGCTCTTCGTCCTGTTCGAGCGCTACCGTCTGGAGCGGATAGAGCACCGTCTGGAGGGCTATTCGGGCATGCATCGCCGGGGGATGTGGGAAGTGATTCACTATGTATATCAAAATTTCAAGGAAGACATCACCTTGGAAATGCTGGCCGAACGCTTCCGTTACAGCGTGCCGTATATCAGCGCGGCCTTCAAGCAGGCTGTCGGCGAAAATTATTATTCCTTCCTGGAGCGGAACCGGACTGCCCATGCTTGCAATCTGCTGGTCGGTACCGATATGAAGATTACCGACGTCGCTTATGAGGCCGGCTTCAAGTCGTATCCGACCTTCGTGCGCGTCTTCCAGGCCCGGATGGGCATGTCTCCCACCGCCTACCGCAAGCGCGAATCCATTGCGCTAACATGACGGCGGTGCCGGAGCAGACCGTAGCAGGGCCAGATGAATGGCGGAGGACGCGCCATCTCTCTCGGCTTGCGCGCAGCTTGCTATCTTCTAAGAGAACGGAATATGCCCTGAACGTACTCCCAAAAATCGGTCTCGATGCGAGTAAGCGGAGTGCACTTTCGCCGCACGAATCCGTTATGGCGTTCGATTCGCAATCCGAACACGGGTTTTGTTACGAGCTCGCCTTTATCCAGCAATCCACGCACGGCATAGTAAGGGATAAAGGCTGCACCAAGTCCAGCCTTAATTGACTCCTTGATCACTTCAAAGCTGCTCATGTGAATCGTATCCGGCTTAATCCCCAAAGAACGAATGGGAGATAATATGCAATCCTGCAGGTAGCTATTTTGCGGGAGCAGCAGCGCTGTACGAGCGATGTCGCGAGCGTAGAGCATTTTGCGCTCCGTCCAATCGTGATCCGGCGGAAGCACGAGCACAAACTCATCTTGGAACAGCGTAAAGGAGTCAAATTGATTCTGAACATACTTGTCTTCCTCATAAATCGGCAGGAAGGCCATATTGATTTTTTCCTCCATAAGAAGGTCGATCAGATCCGTATAACAATGCGTATGGAGTTCAAAGCGCTGTTGTGGCAAGCGATGATAATACTGTGCCAACATATCTGGCAGGATGTATGTCCCCATGTAGTTGCTTGCATACAGCGAGAGGACGGGATTCGATAGCCCCGCGTTTTTGATGCACAGCGAAGCTTCCTCTAACAGATCGATCATTTTCTTCGCGTATTCCTGCAAAATTTCCCCCTGATCCGTCATACGAACGGATTTCCCCGCACGAATGAACAGGGTCGCCTCGAACTTCTCTTCCAACTGTTGAATATGATTCGTCACCGTCGGTTGAGAGCAGAAGAGCCGCTTTGCCGTTTCGGAAAAAGACCCGTATTCAGCCAACGCCAGAAAAGTTTCCATTTTATCTAGAGCCTTCACGAGTGGAGCCTCCTAAGGGGAATGAGAATCGTAATGAGTATACTATAAATGAAAATGAGAATCAATATCAATTAAGGCGTAGTTCCTATCTTTTTTTTTAATTCATTGATTAATTAATAGTATGAAAGCGAAACCAACCGAGCTATATCTCGATGATTTCATACGAACATCTCCCAATACGTTATTGATTTTCATTATCAATTCATATATCTTACATTTGTACGTTACAGCTAGATTGAGAAAAGGAGTGTTATGTTCATGCGTTTTCGCACAGCATCATTTTTCGTCTTATTGGCAACAGCATTCCTGTTGCTAGGTGGATGTCATTCAGTGAATACCTCTTCATCAACAGAAGGCGCAGAGGCAGCACACATCTCTTCGGCAGAGCAGCAGCCTGCCATTCGAATCGGTTGGCAGGACAGTGGTTATCCATCGCCGTTTGCTTTCAAGCCGTTGGGCCCGGGCGGTTACTTGCGGAATAGCTTCTTGTTCGACACGCTAACCTGGAAAGACGGCACTGGGGTCATTCCATGGCTCGCAAGTTCGTGGAAGGTGTCTGAAGATGGATTGCGCTATACGTTCACGTTGGAGCGGGATGTGAAATGGCATGACGGAACGGCCTTGTCCGCAGACGATGTCGTGTTTACATTTGAATACTTCCAGACACACCCGTTTCCCTGGACCGGCGACATGAGCCAAATCAAATCCGTGACCAGCACGGAGGACGGAACGGTTCAGTTTCAGTTGAACAACAAGTATGCTCCGTTCTTAACGGATCTGGTAGGCATCATGCCGATTATTCCGAAGCATGTGTGGGAAAAAGTAAGCGATCCGATCGCTTATCGCGACCCGTCAGCCTTGGTCGGCACGGGGCCGTTCACGCTGAAGCAGTATGATGAGACGACGGGGCAATATTGGTTCAGCGCCAATGAGCGTTATTTCAAGGGAAGCGTTCAAGTAAAGGATATTGCTTACATGGATGTGAAGAATAAAGTGCTGTCCCTGCAAAAAAATGAAATCAATGCGGCATCGACGTTAACCTATCAGGAAGCGGAGCAGCTTCAGAAGGAAGGCTTCCAGATGATGAAGAGCGAACCGACAGGCAGTGCGGTACGCATCGTATTCAACCTTGGTCATCCGCAATTAAAAGATAAACGCTTGCGCCAAGCATTGGCATATGCGCTTGATCGTATAGAAATGGCCAGCAAAGCGGTGGGCGGGACACCGATTCCGGGCAGCGGCGGGATTATACCGCCGGATTCGCCTTGGTACAACGATAAGGTGAAGACCTATGCGTATAAAACGGCTAAAGCAGAACAAATGCTGGACGAGCTCGGTTACCGCAAAGACGGCAACGGTGTACGCCAAGATCTGAAGCTTAGCTTAATCGTCTCCTCTACATCTAAAGAAGCGCAAATGATGAAGGAGATGCTGAAAAAGGTTGGGATTGAGTTGAACCTTCAACAGGTGGATGGAGCGACATTTACCTCCGCCATGGGGGAGAACAAGTACGACATGGCATTGACAGGGCATATCGGGTTAAGCGGCGATCCGGATTTCCTGCGACTGTGGTTTTTGGGGAAAGCAAGCAATTCGTATGCAGCAAGAGGCAGTTCATTTGAGCATCCGCAATTCCAGCAGTTAGCCCATGAGCAGCTACAAGAGCTGGATACGGCAAAGCGCAAGCAGATTGTAGGCGAGATGCAAATGATTTTGTCAGAGGAATTGCCGACGCTTGTCTTGTATCATCGTCCATTTTATTTCTTGTATAAGGAGGCGGAGTTCGATCGTTGGTTCAATACGTATGGCGGTATAGCAGACGGAATCCCGCTATGGGACAACAAGGCGGCATTTATCAATGCGAAGCAGAAGTAAGGATACGATCACCTATTGGGTTGTGCTGGGATTTGTACTGCTTTTGAATTTTGTTCTCCCTCGGCTGTTGCCGGGGGGGCCTATCGATTTTTTAGAGGGTGGAGAAGACGGCCCCGTTTTTATTTCGGATACGCAAAAAGCAGCGATGATGGCCTATTACCGTCTCGATGAATCGGCAGGGATGCAGCTTGTGAACTATTTGAAGGGGATAATCACCTTCGATTTTGGTCACTCGTTTACCTATAAAATGCCGGTCTATGATGTGATTATGAGTCGACTTCCGTGGACACTGCTTATCGTCGGCGCTGCCACTGTACTATCCATCATCATCGGCATCGCCGCAGGATTGGTATCTGCATGGCGGCATACGGGGGATCAGGACCGCGGCTGGTTTATTGCAATGATTAGTGTCAGTACGATCCCGGAATTTTTGACAGGGATGTTGTTCGTTCTCGGGCTTTCCGTAGAGTGGGACTTGTTTCCGCTTGGCGGTGCTAAAACGCCTTTTTATGCAGCTACCGGTTGGTGGGATCATGTGCTTGACGTGTCTTGGCATGCTGTTCTTCCTATCGTGACCTTGACGGTGGCGAATATGGCCGGTATTTATTTACTCATGCGCAATGAAGCGATTCAGGTGCTTCGCGGGCCGTTTATTGAATTTGCATTAGCCAAAGGCGTGAGCAGAAGCGCGCTGTTGGTTAGACATGTTCTGCGCTACGCCATTCTTCCGGTTATGACAATGATTGTTGTCCGCCTTGGCGGGCTGCTGGCAGGTTCGGTACTTGTCGAGACGGTATTTTCGTACCCAGGCATTGGCCATTTGTTGCAGGAAGCGATCTTGACGCGGGATTACCCGCTGCTGCATGGACTTTTTGTGCTGATGACGATATTTGTATTGCTGCTGAACATGACCGCAGATCGGGTATACCCGCTGCTTGACCCTCGGATTCAAACCGGAAAGCAAGGGGGAGCGTGATGAATCAAACAAAAACAGCAGGCAGCGCGATCCTCATTTGTTTTGTCGTCCTGGCTCTTGTAGGGCCTCTGCTTGCGAATGCAGATCCCTTTGCTTTTGATCATGACAGATTGCTCGCTCCATCAAGCTCGACTTGGCTTGGCACGAATGCGCTAGGGCAGGATGTATTCAGTCAGTTAAGTTATGGGGCGCGTGCGACCCTGCTTATCGGGGTGGGTGTTGCGATTCTGAGTACCGTGCTAAGCGGGGTGCTGGGACTTGTGGCAGGGTATGTCAGAAGTCTTGATCCGCTGATTAACGGATTGGCGAACGTACTGCTGGTGCTGCCTTCTTTGCTGCTGGTGCTTCTGGTAGCCGCCTTTACAACAGGCGGTGTCTGGCAGTTGATGATTACGCTTGGGTTGCTTAGCTGGCCTGGATATATGAGGCTTATCCGATCCTCCGTGTTGTCGCTGCGCGAGCGTGAATTCGTGAAAGCGTCCCAGTTGTTTCATGGACGACCATTCTATATCTTGCGAAAACACCTGCTGCCCTTTCTCGTTCCGTTATTGCGGACGAAGTTCATTGTGTCGTTCCGTCAGGCCGTGACGATGGAGGCGAGCTTGTCCTTCCTTGGACTGGGCGATCCGAACCAACCGACGTGGGGAAAAATGCTGGAGCAGGCTTTCCATCACAACGAGACATGGATGACAACGGCCTGG
Source organism: Paenibacillus popilliae ATCC 14706 (assembly GCF_000315235.1). Lineage (GTDB taxonomy): Bacteria > Bacillota > Bacilli > Paenibacillales > Paenibacillaceae > Paenibacillus_B > Paenibacillus_B popilliae. Next base: position 26,864 of record NZ_BALG01000186.1, read on the forward strand.
CAATGGACGATTGTTCCGCCCATGCTGGCGCTCCTGCTGGTTGCGATTGGACTGGCCTTGGTAAGTGAAGGCGAAGATCAACAGGGGAGCCGTTGGCTTCGTTCCCTCAGCCCCAGCAACAAGGTGAAGTTGCTCCCTGCTTCCCGTGAAGCTGCCTCTGCAACGGATGAACACGTGATTGAGGTTCACGATGTAAGCGTAATTCACAAGGAACGTGCGATATTGCATCCGATGTCTTTTGCCGTTGCAGCAGGAAGCATTACGGCGATTCTTGGCGAATCAGGCTCAGGTAAAACGACGCTGGCGCGAGCGATATACGGGTTGCTGCCGGATGATGCGATGAGCGGCTCGGTGTATATTCGCAGTGGCGGCACTGTTGGTGAGAGGATGAATCGTTGGGTCGACGCTGCATTCGTTGCGCAGGATCCGCGACTTGGCTTTCATCCGCTATTGACCGTTGGGCAGCAATTCATGGAGGCGATGCAGAGGACGGGCGCATCACAGGTTACTGCCGCCGAGCAACGGCTTGTCGCTGCGCAGGCGTTGCGGGAAGTTCAGCTTCCAGAGCGGCTGCTGGACAGCTATCCGCATGAATTAAGCGGAGGCATGCTTGGCCGCGCAATGATTGCGTTGGCGCTTATCAACAAGCCAGCCCTGCTGATTGCGGATGAACCGACAGGTGCGCTTGACCCCATCGTCAAGCGGGAAATCTTGCACTTGCTCGTCGATAAAGTAAGACAATATGGGATGACCCTGCTTCTAATCACCCATGATGTGCAGGCAGCACTGCGTGTAGCGGATGACGTGATAATGATCAAGGAGGGTCGATTGCTGGAGCATGCGCCTGTGAAGAAGTGGCTGCCTGAGCCTGCAACGAGCTATAGCCGCGAGCTGCAGGCGCTTATCTCATCGACCAGGCGAGATTAATAATAGAAGGAGTGCATGTGATGCTGCTAGAGCTACAGCATATTTCAAAGCGTTTTGGTTTGTCCCTGCCCTTTGCGGTACAGAATGTATCTTTCTCCATCTCCGCGCGTGAAGTATTTGCGCTCGTAGGGGAAAGCGGATCCGGAAAATCAACGCTGGCCGAGCTCATTGCCGGTTTGCAGCAGCCGACGGAGGGGCGTATATTGTGGAAGGGTGTTCCCCTAAAGTCGCAGGCGAACGTGCAAATCGTATTTCAAAACCCGGAGCGCTCGCTCAATCCGTACTGGAAGATCAAAGACATCATTGCCGAGCCGCTTCTGTTGAACCAATGGACGCGCTTGGCGGCGCAACGAAAAGCCAACGAACTGATGGAACGAGTTCACCTGCCTCACGAGCTATTAGAGCGACGGCCCGCTGAATGCTCAGGCGGACAGAAGCAGCGTATCGCCATCGCGCGTGCGTTGGCGCTGGAACCTGAATTGCTCATTGCCGATGAAATCACATCGGCCCTTGATCCGATGACGGAACGGGACATTATTAGCTTGCTGGCGGAGGTGAAGCAGGATCGTAACATGTCCATCCTATTTATTACCCACCGGCTTGAAACGATTTACGGCTTCGCCGATGTTGTCGCTGTCATGAACAACGGCATGCTGCTTGAGAGCGGAGCGACAGAGGACATCATGCTGCATCCCGCTAACGCCTATACGCGATCATTTATAGAGGCTTGTTATGATGACAATGCTTAGGGAAGGTATGGACCGCAAGATGACGGAGCCGATAAAAATCGCTTATGTAGATTCCTATTCGGACAGTCCCTCACGTGTGTATCGGCATGAATTGTACGAAAACCGCTTAGAGCGCGTGTACTTATACGAAATGACGATAGATAAACTGGCATCCTACGGCGCGGTGATTGTGCCCAATACGATTGACGAGGAATTTTTATATCAGCGTCGAGATTGGATCGCGATGTTTCTGGAACAGGAACGTGTTGTCGTGTCTTTTGCCCAAAATTTTTTGCCGTGGCTGCCCGGCGATCGCTTGTGGATTCGTAGTTCGCTCGACATCCATGAGCGGACCATACTTGCCCATGATGAGCATCCGCTCTTTCACGGTGTCACAGAGTATGATTTGAATTATCGGCGCGGGGTCAAAGGTTTTTTCTCACGGGGCTATTTCGAGGCTCCTGCCCATGCGGAGATCGCACTTAAGGATAATGCGGGTCAGACCGTTGTCTATATTGATCGTCACACGACCAGAGGCACGATTCTGGCAGGCGCCGGAACCGATCTGCTGGGATACGGATTGTCCGATACGACGACCGCGCGAAGATTAGGGCTACAACTGCTGGCTTGGATCGATAGAGAGTCTCATTGTAAGCGGACTTTTTAACTACCTAATAAAAGGAGTTTACACGATGAAGACAGCCATATTATACGGCGGTATCAGCTACCAGCATTATTTTTTTACGAGCAAGGACGGAAAGTACAGTCAGCGGTTCACGGATAAAATATACATATTGGATTTGCGTCGAACCGAACTGCGGCAATATGATTACGTCATTGTACCTACTCGCTTGAATCAAGAACTACTGTGCGAGCATGCGGAGCAGTTCTGTCAATACCTGGAGCAGGGAGGACACATCATCAGCTTCGGGGAGATCGAGAAGCCGTGGCTCTCTCCCGTCAGATGGAAGTTTTACCCGACGAATTTCTACTGGTGGGTGAATCCAGGCGCAGATTTGCCATTGTATCCGGTTGATGCCCAACATCCATTATTTCAAAACATTTCGGTCCATGATGCGAAGTGGCACTATCATGGTGTGTTTCGGTTGGAAGCGGGGACAGGAGTGGAGCCTGTCCTCGTGAATGAACTGGGAGAAGCGATTATTTGCGTCGATCGGCAATCCCACCAAGGAAATATGTATATGACAACGTTGGATCCGGACTATCATATCGGACAAGGGTTTATTCCCAAAGTGGAAACGTTCCTGGATGGGTATCTTGCCTGGATCGAAGAAGATATCAGAAGTTCCGTAACGTCATGATGTACGATGGGGGAAAATCTTTTTTCAAAGTCGTCCCGCATGATTACGGAAGTATGGTAGTATTTATTGGAGAGAGAGCAATCTCTTTCCTTATTTAGCTTATGCGCGGGTATATCATATGACGCTGTACGATTCACAGGATGATCTATAAATCTAATATTATATCGTAAAAGGATGTGTTGCCCGATTAAAGCCGTTGTCTATCGTCATGGTGAATTCAAGGTAATGGAAATTTCAGATTTGCATCCCAATCAAGATCAAATGGTAGTCGAACCATTGGCGGTTGGGATATGTGGAAGCGATCTTTCTGCTGTAGAACATACGGAGGATTTCCTGGATAGCGTACGCAAAGCTGGCAGTACCGGCCAAATATTCGATCCCGACAAGGATCTGGTATTAGGGCATGAGTTTACAGCCAAGGTTGTGGAGGTGGGGGAGAATGTCACAGATTATGCACCTGGAGATCTCATCGTCGTACTGCCGTGGGTGATTGGCGATAATGGAATTTTGTATACCGTCGGTTATTCCAATGACTACCCGGGGGGACTAGCAGAGCGAGTACTTGTCGGTAACGGAGGCCACTTCAAAATCCCTGATGGAATAAATCCGTGCCATGCTGCGGTTACCGAGCCTCTTGCAGCCGGATACAACAGCGTGATTAGAGCCGACATCACGACACAGGGGGGAGCGCTTGTCACGGGTGCAGGTACGGTAGGCTTGGGAGCCGTAATTGCGCTGGCATCCCGGGGCATCTATCCCATCGTTGTGTCCGACCCATCGGCTAAACGACGGGAAACCGCCGTTAAATATGGAGCTCACGTGGTTGTAAATCCCGTGGAAGAAAACCCAGTAGAAGTATATCAGCAGGTAGCATCTGATCAGCAACGAATGTACGTGTTTGAGGCGTCTGGAGTCAAAAATCTGATTTACAACATGGTTGATTCCGTTCCGCATTACACCAAATTTCTGGTTGTAGGTGCGTCCATGGAGGACAATCTGATCAGACCTGCAGTTCTCATCAATAAAAATATAACGTTGGAGTTTATTACGGGCCCCGGTTATGGTGAAACATCCTATGTTGCTTTAAGCGAAACCTTCAATGATTTGAAGGAAGGCAAGTTTGACCCTGCTGAAATCATTACCGCCTACGCCGGATTTGGGGGTGTGGGGAAAGCATTCGCTGCACTGCGTCCGGGTAGTGACCAAAAAATCGAGCAAGTTAAAATTCTGATTTTGCCATTCTTGAATGGAGAAGGGCTTTATGCAGCGGAACAGGTCGATTTACCAAGAAATAATGAAGTATACTAATTTTATGTTAAAGAGGTGAACAATGCTGTTCTGCTCTATTAACTATTCAACATACCGCTGGGTGATGCTGATTCTATCGGCTTTAACCGCCCTTGTTCCAACCATTGTTTTTGTAGGTCCCACTGTATTTATTCCAATGATGATGACTGATTTGAATATTACGACAGCTGAAGCGGGAGTCATGGTTACGATTGTTCTGCTTGGAGCTGGTTTGACCGGATCTATAGGAGGTCCTCTCATGGGTAGAATCGGCATCAAGCACACTCGCACGGTTGCCATGCTCTTTTATACCTTAGGTGGTCTGGTGCCCCTGTTTACGTCAAGCTATATTGTATTATTAATGAGTCGCATTTTAATCGGGATTGGAATGGGAATTGCGGCGGGAACATCGGTCGCGGTTACCATGGATTGGTATCCGCCTAAGGAGCGGCCTCTAATCAATTCCTTGAACTCCGTCCTCTCACTTGCAGGAGCGTTCATAGCCCTGGCAGTAGCTATTCCAATTTACAATCTGGTCGGGCAAAATTGGAAGCTCACGCTCGAATGGTTTGGAGTGGCCATGCTGATTACCACGGTTCTCTGGATATTATTTGCAAGGAACAACGTAAAAGCGAGAATGGACATGGCGCCAAGAGGTCAAGAGAAACGATCATATCAAACAGAAAGCTTGCTGAAATCGGTAATAAAGAGAAAAGAAGTTATTTTGCTGGTCATTGCTTATTTATCCTTTATGTTGTCTACCCAGAGTTTGCAGACTTTTTTGCCTACCTACTTCCAGACGGATCTGGGAATGAGCGCTGCCAAATCGGGAACAATCACAAGTCTGATCTCACTGGCCTCGGTTGTTGCCGGTCTGATCGTCGGGATCTTGATGGCTGCACTGGGAAGACGGAAAATATTTATGTGGCCGCTGCTGACTTTGCTTCTGGTTGGATGCATAGGCTCGGTTACTTTATCCGATGGAATGATGTTGTATGTTTCCGTAATCCTCATCGGACTTGCTTTAGATGGCTGGTTGCCAGCCATGTTTACGAGTCTCATGGAACTGGGCGGAATGACTCCAGAGCGCGCGGGTGCAGCGCAAGGGCTTATCCTGAGCGTGGGCATGTTCGGGGGAGCCGTCTCGACGCTTGTCATCGGTTGGCTGGCAGCGTACATCGGACTTCGAGACGCCCTGTTATACTTCAGCTTTTTGACCGTATTTGCGATTATCTCTACCGCGGTGCTTCCGGAAACCGGTCCTAAAGGGAGAAATAAACGATAAACTAACTCCATTTTTGAAAATGAAAAAAACGAGTATCGAAGAGAGCACATTATTGATTAGAAGTTTCTTGTCCGTATACCCGTTTCTTACGAGGAGCGGGTCATCAATATGGTGGATAGAAGCACTACAATTAGTGCGAATTGTAAGCGTAGCTTCTCGTGAGATTCGAACGAGCGATAATACATTTTGGATAACAGATAGAGAAGGAAATGAAATAAAAGGTTTATTTGGATGCAATATTTAAACCGAAAAGGTATGCAGGCAATACAATTGCCAACCACTTGTTAGGACTCATGAATGAATACTTGAAACAAGTTGATAATCAGATGGAGGAGAAGCAGGGAGATCTACGAGAATTAAGAAAGCGTATTGAAGAGAATGATATGGAAGCGTTTATAACCATTGTAAAGCTACTACTTGATGAACGATTGGATGAAACGATTCCGCTATATTTTAAAATGAGTGGTTTTACGTTATCGGAAGAGCAGAAAGTGTGTCGGACACCTGATCTGAGTTGTGGTTATGATCAACGAAGAGTACGAAATGCGATAATTAGCGTTTGCATAGCTCATCTGCTGCGTGGATGGCGTAGACGAACAAGGCTGTCGAGAACGTCTCGCCAGCCTTAGCTTCCCGGACGGGAAAATCCTATTTATGACACCAGCTTTAATCCCATAACGCCAACAATAATCAGGGCCAAGCTGACAAGACGGGCCGCGCTTGTGGACTCTTCGAAAAAGATCATATTCATCAACACGGCACCTGCTGTTCCGATGCCAATCCATACTGCATAAGCGATACTCAATTGCAAGTAGCCGAATGCCTGATACAACAGAGCGAAGGAGAGCGCAAACCCGCCCACAAATAATGCGCCATTGCGGATATTCTTTTTCTGGCTAAACAGCTTTAATCCCACAACGCCAGTGATTTCACTTATCGAAGCTAAAATAACAAATAACCACCCCATTATTGAAGACTCCTTTCTTCCCCTTTATTATCAGCCAGCTTCAAACCAACCACTCCGGCGACAAGCATTCCAATGAAGAGCAATTTTAACCCGCTTAACTCTCCATTAAAAAAGAAGTAATCCATCAATACGGTTCCAATTGAACCTACTCCGGCAAAGACGGCATAGACGGTTCCGGTAGGCAGCCCCTCACAGGCTTTGGACAGACAATAAAAATCAACGATAATGACACCTACGAGCAGTATCCAAGACCATAGTGAATCTGCCGTTCTAAATCCAAAAACCCAGACCATCTCTAATAAACACGTGGCAACCACATACATCCAATATTTGTTCATCTTATCCACCTCCATATGAATGACATTCAGTCATTATTGTAGAAAAGAAGACATCCTTTACGGGCGCAAAGCATGCTCTAACAATGTCAGTAATTCAGCTCTTTGATTGGTTTCATTTTGTGAATCATACGCATCATATAAAAAGACTTGCTCCGCGGCAGATTCAATCAGCCCAAGCACTAATTTGGCTGTGCGAGCCGGATCCAGGTTTTCACGAACGAGGCGGCGCTTTTTGTTCGTGTCGAACAGAGAAGCTACCAAGTCGTAAAGCGGAGTATATATTTTTTCCCATTCACTCATATGCTCTGTTGTGGAAAGGCCTGCATAGACAAGAACGGAAACGTCACGAAATTCACCCGTTACCTGAAAGATAGCATCCACCAATTGACTTAGTTGTTCTGTTAACGGATCTTCCAATGAAACCGTGGCTTCAATTTTCTTCATAAATTGTAAAACAATTTGCTCCGCAATGACAGGCATTACCGATAATTTAGAGGGGAAATACAAATAAAACGTTCCCTGAGCAATCTCGGCCTTTTGGACAATGTCTGATATTTTGGCTTTTTCAATCCCTTTCTCTTTAAAAACTTCGATGGACGCATGAACGATCTTTTCTCTTTTGTCCATATAAAGTACCTCCCGCTCAAAATGACTGAACGTCATTCATTATAATAGGAAAATTTATAGCAGTCAATCATCTGCGGACATTGAGGATCCCGTCGTCATGTCCATATTCTTATAAAGCACACTCCTTACATTGGTTATTTTCCAGGGGGAATGTAAAGAATCCCGCGTACATTCAAATTGAAAAGCCGTACTCTTTTCGGGTTGATTTTTTCGCCGCCATGATACGGTTTGAGTCACTTCTGCCGTCAGGCTCTGGACAATGTCCTGTTCGGTACTTCGCGTGCTATAATTCCGTTTGTTTTTGTTCGTTAGACGAAAAGTTGTTCCCCTTTCCAGCTCTTTCAAAAAGGAGTTTACAGCTTCAGGATTTAGCCCAATCGAGACGCTTCTCAAGAGATCATCATCCCGAACGGACAAAGCTCCAATGAAAATTTCCGAAAGCATGGCGGGAGACGCCAAATTGAAAAAGGTCTCACGTTGTCCAGAGGCCGTATAAACCATCAGCTGGTGAAATATATCCGGATTGGCGGAGCGGTGTGTGCTGCTGTCCAGGAAATGAACGCAAAAGTGACCTGAAAATCCATTACCTGGGATACCATCTCCTCCATGCGGCATACCGTTCATAGAAGCTGCAAATTTATGTTTATCCGTAACGACTAAAATCGCTTTACGTTTCCAGCTCCATTGGTTATTATAAATTTGCTTCATTATCTTGGTGTCGGCTTGTGTCAGCGGCTGCACGTCGGCATGTTTGCTTCCCGCTCGCCGTTGGACGCGAAACGAAAGCCCTTTTTCCAAATCGATAATGGAAAATGTGCTCTTTCGCGGGAGCAATTGCTTCGCTTCACTCCAAGGGATACGTATTCCATAGTGGCGTTCCTTTAGGTCTGCACAATATTTTTGCAATTGTGTCGATGCTTTGGGAGACAGGACAAGCCGTTTTAGCTCCGTTTCGCTCCAGAAGACCCCAAGCTTCTCCATGCGGAAGGTTCTCACCTGAGCGTTCCGTGAGATCAGCAAATAAATATCAGTAAGCGCAGCCGGGTATGAAGCTTCTTCCTCCTTGCTTGCTTGCAAGAGTTGAACAGCATCCTTCGGATTCAGAACGATCTTCTGTTCGAACGTGGCAGAAGGAGTGGCTCGTACACGAATGACAACGGTGGATTGCGGCGTACGCGCAGCATATACGACTGTATTGTGAACGGGAAGGAAAGAAATGATCAGCAACAATAAGATAATGCGAGTCATTAATGGATTCATGGTCTGCCCTCCATGTCAATTACGTCTACCCAATCAATCCTAATGGATAGTGTTGTCATTTTATTTCAAATTATGTACCTTACAGCCGGCATGGCACAGCGAGTCGATGAAATATAATTAATCTGATTAAATATGAACGGGTATAAGGCGGTCTGTTGGCGATAAAGAATATCGCGCATGATTTCAAAAAAATTGAATACCAATCATGGTCGTTGTTGTGGTACGATAGATATGTTTTTTGTCACAGGCCGACACATTTCATTGTTGCCGGTAGAGGACAAAATGGGCTTGCCATTTTTCTTAAAATTGGTTATTATTCAATAACGGACTATATATAGTATGGCGAAATAAATACATACACTAGATATTGTAATGGGGTTGGTTCATGGCACCAGTCGGTACTGTCCCTTTTCTTTGAGATGTGTTCATTGGTGACTCCAGACGACTCTAATTTGAAGATTTCATTGTGACGGAGGGATCGCGTGCTTATTGCTTACGACTCGAAGACTGGCAACGTGAAGCGTTTTGTCGAGAAGCTGGATATGAAATGTGTTCGCATATCGGCAGAAACGAAGCTGACTGAACCCTTTATTTTGATCACGTATACGACAGGGTTTGGACAAGTGCCTCAATCTACGATGCAATTCCTCAAGGAGCATGGCTGCTTGCTGCAAGGCGTCGCTTCCAGCGGCAACATGAACTGGGGTGTCCGATACGGACTGGCGGCCGATCATATTTCTCGATTATTTTCCGTGCCCGTGCTGATGAAGTTCGAGCTCAGTGGCACGAAGAAGGAAGTAGAACAATTTACGCGGGAGGTCCATTGCTTTGATACCAAAATGGATACAGCTTAATAACGAAATTATGGTCCAGAAGGACGGCAAATTTCAGTTTGACAAAGATCGCGAAGCGGCGAAAAGCTATTTCATCGACTATGTCAACCAGAATACCGTATTCTTCCATAATCTCGAGGAAAAGATTCATTATCTGACAGAGAACGACTACTATGAAAAAGAACTGTTCGATAAATATGAGTTCAAGGATGTCAAGCGGCTCTACGAATATTTGTATGCGAAGAAGTTCCGCTTCCCGTCGTTCATGAGCGCGTTCAAGTTCTATAACAATTATGCCATGAAGACCAATGACGATACGAAGTTCCTGGAACGTTACGAAGATCGGCTTGCCGTCTTCTCCCTGTTCCTGGCGAGCGGGGATATCGACAAGGCGTTCGAGTATGCCGAATTGTTGATTTCCCAAGAGTATCAGCCGGCAACGCCGACTTTCCTGAATGCCGGGAAGAAGCGGAGAGGGGAGCTTGTCAGCTGCTTCCTGCTCGAAGTGGACGATTCGATGAACTCGATCGGATTCTCGATCAATTCGGCGCTGCAGCTGAGCAAGATCGGCGGCGGCGTCAGCCTGAATCTGAGCAAAATCCGCGGCGCCGGCGAGCAGATCAAAGGGCTGGACGGCAAAGCAAGCGGCGTTCTGCCGGTCATGAAGCTGTTCGAGGATGCGTTCTCCTACGCGAACCAATTGGGGCAGCGCGATGGCAGCGGCGTCGTGTACTTGAATGTATTCCATTCCGACATTCATGAATTTCTCGATACGAAGAAGATCAACAGCGACGAGAAAATCCGGATGAAGACATTGTCGCTTGGCGTGGTCGCGCCGAATAAATTTTTCGAGCTGGTGGAGCAGGACAAGGATATGTACTTGTTCTACCCGTATACCGTTTACAAGGAGTACGGCAAGCATCTGGACGACATGGACATCAGCGAGATGTACGACGAGCTTGTCGACAATCCGAATGTCCGGAAGAAGAAGATTGTCGCGCGCGACCTGATTTTGAAGATTGCACAGATTCAGATGGAATCGGGCTACCCTTATATCATGTTCGTCGACAATACGAACGAATACCACGCGCTCAAGCAGATCGGACGTGTCAAGTTCTCGAACCTGTGCAGCGAGATTGCTCAGCTTAGCGAAGTGTCCACGATTAACGACTACGGCATAGAGGACGAGATTCGTCGCGATATTTCCTGCAACCTCGGGTCGTTGAATATTGTGAATGTGATGAAAAACAAGCGGATGCGCGACACGGTTCACCGCGCGATGGATGCATTGACCGAAGTGAGCGACCGCAGCAATATCAGCACTGTGCCTTCGGTGGCCAAGGCGAACCGCGAGCTCCACTCCGTCGGCTTGGGTGCGATGAACCTGCACGGCTTTTTGGCGAAGAACAAGGTTGCCTATGAATCGAAGGAGGCGAGAGACTTCGTTCGCACGTTCTTCATGATGTTGAATTTCTATTCCCTGGAGCGTTCCGTGCTGATCGCGCAGGAGCGCGGCGTGACGTTCAAAGATTTCGATCAGAGCGAATACGCCAGCGGCGTGTACTTCGACCGTTACCTGAATACGGACTATCATCCACAGACGGAGCAAGTGAAGCAGCTATTCGAGGGACACATGATTCCGACCCTCGAAGATTGGGTACGCTTGAAGGAGCAGGTGATGAAGCATGGCTTGTACCATGCGTACCGTCTGGCGATTGCGCCTACCGGTTCGATTTCATACCTGCAGTCCTCGACGGCGTCCATCGCCCCGATTACGCAGCGCATCGAAGAGCGCGAATACGGCGATTCGAAGACGATCTATCCGATGCCGTACATTAGCGATGAGAACTACTTCTATTACAAAGAAGCTTACGATATGGATATGTTCAAACTAATCGACCTGGTTGCCGATGTGCAGGTCCACGTGGACCAAGCCATTTCGACCGTCTTGTTCGTGAAGGATGATCTTACGACCCGCGATCTGGCGAAGTACTATATCTATGCACAGAAGAAGGGACTTAAGACGCTCTACTATACCCGGACGAAAAAGAAAACGATCGACGAGTGCGTGAGCTGCGTCGTATAAGTCGAAGCCGTATTCGTTGCAGATGTAGAAGGAGAAATCGTCAATGAAAAATTTTGAAGCAGTGAACTGGAACCGACCCGAATCGGATTATATGGAAATGCTGTGGACGCAAAATACGTCCCAGTTCTGGCTGGATACGGAGATTCCCATCTCGAAGGACTTGAAGTCGTGGTCCAAAATGACCGCAGACGAGAAGCTCGCCTACATGCATGTGCTTGGCGGCCTCACGCTGCTCGATACGGAACAAGGCAACGTCGGCATGCCAGTCATTGCGCAGTACGTAGAAGGCAAGCAGAAAAAAGCGATACTTATCTTCCAGGCCGCGATGGAAGAGATTCACGCGAAGAGCTATAGCACGATCTTTACGACGGTGGCCAGCACGGCCATGATCGATGAGACGTTCGACTGGGTGAAGGAGAACAAGCATCTGCAGAAGAAGACCGCGATCATCGATGGTCTGTACAAAGGCATTCAAGACCATGATCCGGTCAGCCTGTACAAGGCCATGGTCGCCTCCGTATTCCTGGAGAGCTTCTTGTTCTACTCCGGCTTCTTCTACCCGTTGTATTTGGCGGGACAAGGCAAAATGGTGGCAAGCGGGGAGATCATCAAGCTGATCATCCGGGACGAAAGTGTTCACGGCGTATTTGTAGGTTTGCTGGCGCAAGAAATCTACAACAAGCAGAGCACAGCCATGCAGCAGAGGCTGGCCCGATTTGTGCAAAATCTGCTGCTTGAGCTGTATGAGAACGAACTGGAGTATACGGAGCATCTGTATGATGCGATCGGACTTACGCATGAAGTGAAGAAGTATATTCGCTATAACGCTAATAAAGCGTTTATGAACCTTGGCTTCGAGCCGTATTTCCCAGACGAGGAAGTCAATCCGGTCGTGCTGAACGGGATTCGCACCGAGACAAGCACTCATGATTTCTTCTCGACGAAGGGCAGCGGTTATCAGAAAGGGAAAGTGGAGCCTTTACAGGACAAAGACTTTGCGGTGTTGAATAAGCGCGTGAAGCAATCGGAGATTTTCTAACGCAATTTCAAATGCTGATCTGCCGTTGGAGTTTCATCCACTCCGATGGGTTCACGATAATCTCTAAGTCCAACCTGGAAAGGTTTCAGGGTCCCACAAAGCCTGCATGGCGCGGGCTTTGTGGGACCCTGTTGTATTTGGTATACTGCGGTCTTAGTCTTTGTATTGCGATGACTGGGCCACGGATCGTCCGGGATTCCATATCGCTCTGATTCCCCATCCAATAAGCCCTCCTGCAAGCCCGCCGGCTATCGCCGGAACGACCCAGCCGATTCCCTGCTCATACAAAGGAAGGTGACTGAGCCACGCCGTAACCTGTTCCACCGGGACGTTGGCCTCCTTCAATCCGTCAAATAAGCTGATGAGCACGGTGCCGATAAGCGCGCCGGCATAGACGGACGAGCGCCCGCCGAACAGGCGGTGGCCCAAAGACATCAAAATTAGCACAATAGCTACAGGGTAGATGACCAGCAGCACCGGCACAGAAACCGAGAGAATAGTATTCAATCCTAGATTGGCTACCAATAATCCCAATGCGCAAGTCAGGAACGCGAATTGATGATAACTGAGCCGACGGAATAAGGTGGAAAAATACTGACTGCATGCGGATACGAGCCCGATGCAGGTCGTCAGACAGGCAAGTGTAACGATGACAGCCAACAGAATTAATCCGGACAGTCCAAACCGTTTTTGGACGATGAGCGTCAGCAACTGCCCTCCGTTTTGAGCATAGCCGAACTCAGTTACACTCGTTACCCCGAGCCATCCAAGCGCAGAATATACAAGCGCCAAGCCCGCGCCTGCGATGATAGCGGCTTGAACTGTGGCTTTCGTGATCGTGCGCTTCTCCTGAACGCCTTGTTCCCGGATCGCATGGATGACGATGATGCCGAACGCGAGCGCCGCGATCGTATCCAGCGTCAAATAGCCTTCCATAAATCCTTTGCCGCCGGGGGAAGTCGCATATTCCTGTATCGCTGGCTGCGCTTCTCCATGCGGACTCATCATCGCGGAGATGAAGAGTGCGGCGATGGAGAGGAGCAGTAAGGGCGTGAGAATCTTCCCGATACGGGCCACCAATTTGGATGGATTCAAGCAGAGCCAATAGACCAGAACAAAGAACACGAACGAATAAGCCAACAGCACCCAGCCGTTTGCCTGCAGCGGATCGGGCAGAAAGACCCGCATTCCCATCTCGAAGGACACATTAGCTACGCGCGGAATCCCCATCGCAGGGCCGATCGACAAGTAGGCGATAATGGCAAACAGGATGCCGAACTTCGGATGCACCCGGCCCGCGAGATGCTGCACATCACGGCCCGTCAGGGCAACCGCGATGACGGCGAGCAGCGGCAAGCCAACGCCGGTCAGAATGAAGCCGAGTATGGCGACGACGAAGCTGTCTCCCGCCTGCTGTCCCAATATCGGAGGAAATATTAAGTTTCCTGCACCAAAAAATAGCGAAAAAAGCATTAGTCCCACAAAAATTACGTGGCTTCCCGGTAGTGATTTCATCTTTTCTTCCCCCTAGGTCTCGACGCTTCTTTACCCAAAATGCAAAAAATCCGCCCTGCAAAGGGACGGATTGTGATCCGCGTTACCACCCATTTTCACGGAGCAAGTTCTTATGTTACCGCACCCTGCAGCTCATCAGTGACTGATATCCCATATGAATTCCGGATAACGGTGGAAGTCCGTCGCAGCTTACTCGAGTTCAGCCGCGCTTCTCAGAGAAGACCTTCAGTTATGAGCCGAACGTTGGCTTGCAGCCTATACCAACTCTCTAGGGAGCGGGATTCATAGATTACGCTACTCGTTCATGAAGTTTACGCCGAGATGCTTGTTATCTTTTCAATATAATACCACGGAGCTTGTCGATGTACAATATTTTGCAAAATATTCTGGCAGGCTCCCCCCATGATATCCCTGCTAATTCTGAAACATCTTTTTATTGGAATAATATACCTGATTGCATAGTAGACATAAGTTAGAGAGCTAAACTAGCGTTCGTGCTTATCAAGGGATGGCAGAGGAGGCGAAGATGCTAGACGCAAACGATAAGCCAAAATTAGAGAAAATAAATGATTACCTGCTCTGTAGATTTTTCTTACTTGGTGTTTTACTGGCGGAACTTGTACTTGGCTGTATCGGAGTTGTTTTCCGTTTTTACAGCAAATCCATTCATAACCAACAGGGAGCTTGGTTCTGGATGATTGGCGCGCTGTACCTTATCATCCTGGCGACCTGCTTGGTGAAGCGAAAAAGAGAGCTCTGGAGAAATACCCGTCTCATCATGCGGAGCGGGAGATATGATCTTCTTATCGTTTTCGCTGCTGGCCTGCTCTCCATGTTCTTCATTGGCGGGCTTGGAATAGGCTATCTCTGTAATTGGGTTGCTGTGCTGGCTTGGTCGCATATGGCCGTGCTGCTCTCACTTCCCCTTGTTTTCTTTGCGGCGATGATGGTGAGAGAGCGGCAGATACATCGGATGACAACGATTTCTAGAGATTCGAATTTTATCAGCGATAAAGAAGGACAGTGCAGGCAGGATGATGCGTTTGAATTTTTCGGGCTGGCCGCGAGATTTGCCGAGAGGGTATACAATCAAGGATCTCCGGAAAGCTTGGTGTTTGGAATCGATGCGCCCTGGGGAACAGGGAAATCGACCTTTGTCAACCTGTGCAAAGAACATTGGGACAACCACTACAATGATAAAATTATCGTGTACACGCTCGATCCGCTCAGATTTGAGAACAGCGGCAACCTGTTGGAGAAATTTACGGATGGCCTATTAAAGGTGATGAAAGAGAATTTTTTCGCACCGGAATTGGAATCCCTACTGGCGAAGTATGTCAAGCTATTACATGTTTCGAAGCTCACATTCTCCATGATGGGATTGCGTTTTAGGTTGCCTTTCGATAACGCCTCCATTGACAAAACCTTTGAAAGACTAGGAATGTTCCTGCGGAGCATTGATAAAAAAATCGTAATTGTTGTCGATGATTTAGACCGTTTAACCTTTTCTAATATGAAAGAGATCTTGTTTGTCATAAAAAAATCCTTTCTTCTTCCCAATTTATCTTATGTGCTTTGTTATGATACAGAGAATCTTACGGCACTCGAGCATCAAAAATTAGATACGGAAAAAATTAATGAGTTTCTGGAAAAATTTATCAACATAAAAACGAGCTTGTACATCGATCATAAATTATTATTAAAATATTTTACGGAAAACACAGATAAATCATTAGCCAGGAACCTGCTAAGCAATCCTGAATTGGTCGCCAAAGCCAGCGAGGGACTCAAGGATATCTTTCATTCCAAAGAATATGATTTATACATTCCTTTTATCGGCGATGCCAGAAAACTGAAAAGACTCATCAATACGATACTCTTGCTTGAGGTTGAACAGTTGGATTTCTCGAATTCGGATTTTGATAAGTATGATCTGATTCATTTATTAATCATCTACATCCATTATCCGAATATTTTCAGGAAAATATACAATACGGAGGCGCAGGGGAAACGAGGATTTTTTTCGCTTATTCGCAAATATGATGATGACTATCCGACAGACGATGACACGCATCGTGAAGAAGATGTCTATAAAAACTCCACAAAATATACGGCATATCTGGAAGGTCTGACTGAAAATCAAAGATTTATTGTAAATAAAGTGTTTGATGCCCAGCAAAGATTGGGATCGGTGAGGAATATTTCTCAGGAGCAATTAACTTCTTATGCTTGTTTTAATGGATCAATTTGGAGTCCCGAAGGCAGGAATCTGGAACAGTACTTAAATCTTATTATTAAAGTATCCCGTCCAGCCCACACACAGCAGTATAAATATTATGTCAATTTGAAAAATGAAATGTTACATCGAACAAGCATTACCGAGATGTTGCAGCGTGAAGAGTTTTCCTTCTCAAACGGAGAAGCCAGCCATGAAAAAATGTGGCGAATTCTAATTAATTCACCGCACAGTGAATATACACCAGAAAAAGCGAAAGAAGTCATTTCCTATGCCCTGGATTGTTTGCCGCAATATTCAAGTCTTGACATCCCCGAAATGGACGTTGGGTTTCGAAGCTTTACGCTTATTTTTTTCATTGCGAAACTGTTGGATAAAATCGGGTGGTCAGACGAGCACGGGCAGTATTGGAATAACAGTGACAACCATGTCGCTCAAATTGCGGAATGGATTTTTGGTGAAAATCAGCATCGACAGGGTGGAGTCTTGGAGAACCTGGCTCAAAAAGAAAGAGGGCTTCTTGGGCTGCGCGATTTATTACTATTCCGTTTATGCTGCTGCGCGGATAGGGGCGGGAATATGTTTAATTTGTCAAGGGCACTGTCTAAGCACGGCGGGCCACATAATCCCACGGAAGGCAGTATCAGCGAGATCGTTATCGGAGAAATGCGTGAAATCTCCCAATACATTTTCCAGGTGTTTAAAAAAAGATTTATTGATAAGCAAATCAATATTTTTGATGAAGTGATGGGGCTGGATGCAGAACAGATATGTGGCCAATCTTACGGTTATGTTACCTCTCAAATGACGGCCAGGGATTTATACCATACACTTCAAAAATGGAAATCGAGATTGCTGAACTTTATGATTTATCAATTGGGGAGCACGATCAATAACAGCGGCATACCTTGTGGTTATTACAATAAGCAAGGCGATAAAGATGGGCAAGGTATCAATAAGTCAATCAATAGCTATCTTTTTAACACTTGTTTTCATCCAAAAGCAAGCGAAAAAGGCTTTGATTATTTTTTATATTATCTTTTTATCAATTTTGAAACGACGTTCGGTCATACCAAGCATCGCGTGCCTCGCCTGGAAGGATTTATAAAGGTACTTGATAAAAAGCGCTTAAAAAATTATTGGATTGAGCATGGGGACAGTATCAAAGGAAGGCAATGGAACTGGGATGATAAGTTTTTCAGTGGCGAAGACGAGGCTTCCATTACCCACCATTTAGAAGAGACTTATAAAGTAATGGATAACTTATTGCAGCAGGATGAAACATAATTCGCAGCAGTTCCCTTTGATTCCGACGGCCTTGGAGCCGTCCTTGATCAAGACGTCCATCGCTTTGGAATGCCAGCGGAGCAGCCGAAGATCATCGAACACGTTGTGATATACATGCTCGTCCTGTACTTCGCAATGCAGGAAGTCCTGATAGATATCGACTTTGCTCCAGAATTCGGGATCATACCCAGGCTGCTCAATGCGGAGGGAATCGATAGATGTCTATATCCATGCTGTTAGCTTCCAGTGTAGCATACTTGCTGGAAAGAGCCTATTTATTTTTGTCTGGGATATAGCCAAGTCACAACGAATGCAATTTCAATACTATGAGTATGAACCTAGGGAAAGGGGGATGCTCGGATGGGTGAAGTTGCTTCTTGCGGAGTCGGTGGTCTCTGGACTTCGACGGGTGTGATTTTGGTTCTGTTCATTTTGCTTGTTATCGTTTCTCGGGCTTTAATTTTCTAATTACATTATCTTGCCGCGCCGTGGATGACTTTCATCGCATGCCCTGCTGAAGAAGCAGGGCTATTCCGTTTGACACACTATCGTATTTCCCGTTCAGGGATTCCCGCAGTTGACGAAAGTTGGAATTTTTTTTGGGTGGGGTTTGCAAGACTCGAATTTTATGGTAATCTATAAATAGTTAATTATTGCATTGCCGAAGGGAGGTGAGGCTGTGAATACCGTTGCTGCGAAGCCAAAGCGCTTGGGGGAGCTAATACAGTACTATCGGCAGAAGAAGGAAATGAGTCTATCGAAGCTGCAAGAAGCGGTTGGCCTTGATAAAGGCAGCCTGTCGAGAATTGAAAATAGCGAAATCAAACGCCCTGATTTTCAATCCATCTTGTCCATCGCTGCTGTATTAGACGTTCCCCATAATGACATCGTAGAACAGTACATCGAAATTGGACATAAATCGGAAGTTATTTACGCTATTTTACAGAACGAATTGACAACACTTGAGCATCCATCGCTAATACGAAAAATAGCCGCCAAGTTTCTTGAATCGCCAAATGAAGATAGCTTGGATGCAGTTGAGAAGTTGTATCGAACGATAGACTCCGTAAATAATCTTTCCACACAGTTATCTTTATACACACTCATCGTAGACTACTCTCGCGCTCATGGAATTATACCTTATATTGCAAAGGGATTATTTCAGAAATACATGATTGTACGAAATGATTTCAGCAGGTTGCAGGAAACGTATCAGCTAGGGAAAAATGTGCTTGACTATGTTGACTTTTTAAACGGGGAAGAGCGAGTAATCCTTTACTACTTGCTAGGCGTTCATGCATTTAGTTTATTGAAGTATGATGAATCAATACGCTTTAGTAAATATGTTATTGAGCATGATATTCCACATGGAGAGCATCGAGCGAATGCCATATTCAATGCATG
Source organism: Paenibacillus popilliae ATCC 14706 (assembly GCF_000315235.1). Taxonomy (GTDB): domain Bacteria; phylum Bacillota; class Bacilli; order Paenibacillales; family Paenibacillaceae; genus Paenibacillus_B; species Paenibacillus_B popilliae. The sequence goes on from NZ_BALG01000186.1 coordinate 46,005, forward strand.
CAATTCACATTACTATTTAGATGACTACGAATCCAGTAATCTTTATCTAGCTGAGTACAGAAAATTTCCTTTTACATACATCGAAGATAACGTCAAATTAATGAGTGGTTGTTTAAGTGGAAGAACAGGAAATATTGATTTGGGGATTGAACAATTAGAGAAGTATTTAACAAATCCATCTAATTACAATCTCATTTATGCTATCACAATGCTAATGGACCTCTATCTTATCAAGCGAAATTATAGTTCAGCAAAATTGCTAATGAAATTTGAACCAGAGATGGAGGCATTCCTTCAAGATCATCGAACAACTCCCGACAAACGATCGAAACTAGCACTTTATTACAAGTTGAAGGGTGACTTACTGGCTCAGGAAAATATTGAGGAGGCACTCGACTGCTACATTAAGAGTGCGATGGAGTATATGAATCTCTCCTTGCAGAGCAAAGCTTTTGAAACATTTTCTTTCGTAACGAAAACAGTGAAGCAAAGTTCTCATTTCTCTCAAAAAGCCATTCAAAAATTGAATGATGCTTTCATCTGTTTGAGTTAATAAATTTATGAAGGGATGGATGAACATGAAAAAATGGTTGTCTGGGAAAACGCTTTACATTGTCGCAGCATGCTTCTCGGTTGGTGTAGTTATGCCTCTTGGTGGTGGGGCCCCTTGGATAATAAAGAACTTAATGTAAGATGAAAGAAGACGGTAAGGTTGACTGATGGGTTTGGGGACAGCATTATTGGTCGTCCCACTGCTACATTAAGAGTGCGATGGAGTATATGAATCTCTCCTTGCAGAGCAAAGCTTTTGAAACATTTTCTTTCGTAACGAAAACAGTGAAGCAAAGTTCTCGTTTCTCTCAAAAAGCCATTCAAAAATGGAATGATGCTTTCATCTGTTTGAGTTAATAAATTTATGAAGGGAGGGATGAACGTGAAAAAATGGTTGTCTGGGAAAACGCTTTACACTGTTGCAGCATGTTTCTCGGTTGGTGTAGTTATGACTTTGGGTGGTGGAGCCCCTTGGGTAATATAAAACCAATCATGAGATGAAAGAAGACGGCAAGGTTGACTGATGGGTTTGGGGACAGCATTATTGGTCGTCCCTGTCAAGTAGCCATGAATCATAAGATATGCTGAAGCTGCGACCGTTTCACGGTATTCTACCGGGGAACGGTCGTTCGTTTCTTCTGGAAACTAAATAGATATACAATTTATACACAGCATGACGTTTTTTTGTGTTTTATGTATAATGTTGTTGCATAATAATCGGGAATCCACTCATTTTTACCAACTCCATCTATAATAAAGTTAAATCATATATTTTTTGGATGAGGTGTTAGGATGAATCGTAAATACGTATGCAAAGGTGCTTTAATACCTATAAATTATCATAATGAAAAACCTAGCTGTTTAATTGAAATTATTGAAAGTACCCGACGGGAACTTATTGAAACGGCGATCCAAAAAAGGTGTCTTACAGACGAGACTGTTGTAAGATTGAGTCAAAAGTTGGACACGTACCTATTGGAATTTCAAAGAAGGAATTGTGACAATATAGGTTGAACTATTGATTCGCCAGAACCACATCTGATTCCATTCTACATAAAGTCGATCGATAGTGTTCATTGGCTCTTCCCTTTTTCGCTCAATGTAAGCGTTGTGGAACGACCCGGCAAGCTGATGCATACTATCCAGCAATTGCTGGCCATGTTAAGTTTATCGTCAGGACCGCCTGTGCAGTAAAGCATAAGAAATGAACAGGAGCAAATGCTACATTCATGAGGACACAGGAAAAAGGAGATACGATGACAGAAAGTAGAGCAATCACGGCAGGATGGAACTTCGATAATAGTTATGCCCGACTTCCACAGTTATTTTTTACGAGACAAAACCCCACTCCGGTGCTGTCGCCGAAGCTGATCCTATGTAATGAAAAGTTCGCGGCATCGCTTGGCCTGAACGTTCAGGCGCTGAAAAGCGATGAAGGGGCGGCGGTGTTCGCCGGCAACCGAATTCCCGCGAGTGCCACACCGCTTGCCCAGGCATATGCGGGGCATCAATTCGGACATTTTACGATGTTGGGAGACGGACGGGCGCTGCTGCTTGGCGAGCAGATTACGCCCATGGAGGAAAGGTTGGACATTCAATTGAAGGGCTCGGGGAGAACGCCATACTCTCGCCGGGGTGATGGCCGCGCGGCGCTGGGGCCGATGCTGCGCGAATATATTATCAGCGAAGCCATGCATGGACTTGGCATTGGGACCACCCGGAGTTTGGCGGTAGTGATGACCGGCGAGCCGGTATACCGCGAGACCAAGCTGCCTGGCGCGGTGTTGACCCGCGTAGCTGCCAGTCATCTTCGCGTTGGCACGTTTGAGTATGCTTCCCAATGGGGCACAGTGGAAGATTTGAGAGCACTGGCTGATTATGCCTGGAAAAGACATTTCCCGGAAGTTGACGCGAACGAAAACCGGTATCTGGCCCTGCTGCGGGAAGTGGGCAAGCGGCAGGCTAAGCTGATTGCCCAATGGATGCTCGTGGGCTTCATTCACGGGGTGATGAACACCGATAATATGACCATTAGCGGCGAGACCATTGATTACGGGCCTTGCGCTTTCATGGACACCTATGACCCAGCGATGGTGTTCAGTTCCATTGACGTTCAGGGCCGCTATGCCTATGGCAATCAGCCGTATATGGCCGCATGGAATCTCACGAGACTGGCTGAGGCCTTATTGCCGCTGCTGCATGACAATCAGGAGCAAGCTGTCGAACTGGCCGAGTATGAGATTGCGGCGTTCACCAGGTTGTATCAGCGCCATTGGCTTGCGGGAATGCGGGCGAAGCTGGGACTCTTTAACGAAGAGGCTGAAGATGAGACCCTGATTGAAGAGCTTCTTGAGCTGATGCAGAAGCATTCTGCCGACTATACGAATACGTTCCGGGCCTTAACTCTGGGTGGCACGGAGGAGACGGGCCCGTTCGGCACCGGTGAATATGCGCAGTGGCATAAGCGGTGGCAGGCGAGACAGGGCAGGCAGGTGGAGCCGCAAGCCTCCTCGCAACAGCTGATGCGGGCCAGCAATCCGGCGGTCATTCCGCGCAACCACCGGGTGGAAGAAGCGATCGAAGCAGCGGTGGAGCAGGGAGGCGACAGCGTGATGGAGCGGCTTCTGGCTGTGCTTGCGAACCCTTACACGTACTCCCGGGAACAAGATGAGTACGCCACCTTGCCTGAGCCATCAGCGTGTCCGTACCGAACCTTTTGCGGTACCTGAACGATTGTCGCAAGGATATATCGAGGAGGCAGTAGGGGAACGATTGTTCTTGGCGCGCCTTCCCGATGGTGAGCGGCAGAACAGGACAGGCATTTCCGATTTCAGCGATCTTGACTTCATGCTCTACTTGATTCGTCCTGCTCTTGGGCTACAGCTTCGTCAATATTTCTGGACCGTTGTCGGTAATCGCCACGGTGTGTTCATACTGGACGCAGATCGAGTGATCCGCCGTCCGGGCGGTCCATCCGTCACTCTCGACATAGGCGTGATAGTCGCCAAAGGTCAGCATCGGTTCGATCGCGATGACCATGCCCTACTTCAATCTCGGACCCGTACCTGGGCGTCCAATATGGGGAATGGCCGGCTCTTCCCACAAATCCTGGCCGATGCCGTGCCCGGTGAATGTGCTGCTCGACCAGTCGATCAAGCGCAGTGGTTGGGATGCCTGGCTTAATCGCCTCGGCCAGCTTGGCATGGCATTCGGCCACAATGCGCCCAGCCTCTCTCATGATGCCGATTTCTTCACTCGATTTTAATCTCCTCCTGATCTTCTATCCGCTTGCAATGATTATCCCTTGAAGCCCAGCAGCTCCGCCCATGCTTCCGCGCAAGTTACGGCATCCTTATCGTCACTTGCCGCGTCTTCCTCATCGGTCGTTTCCCTCCAGCATAATGGTCCCTTTCAGATGGTTTTCCTTCGATACATCGTTCTTCACCACGCTGAAGGCGGCCTCTTTATGCTCGCAGTAATTAGAGATCAACATCGGCGCCGTTGCCTGATCCGAATCGGTATCCGGCTGATCCAGCCATACCGGAAGCGTCCGAAATTGTCCATCTGTTGCACGATCTTGCTGCGAGCCGTATGAGGGTCTTCATCCCGTACAACGATTTGACAAAAATAGAAACGTTGGTGGTATTATAAAGGAAAAAGCTACTAATGTGAGGCCATCCATATCACCACTTTACAGAATGGAGCGGATCATTATGCATTATCGAATTATGTATCCGACAAGGACGAAGGAAGTGCTTGTGGCAACCTTCCTGTTCAGTACCGCTATGCTGCATGTCGCGCTGATGTCCAAACAGACCGTTCCTATGCTGTTCTTCCTGCAAATGGCTGTCTTGGCGGTGCTCATTGGATCGCTATGTGTGGAAGTATGCGTGCGAATGAAGAAGCGAACGGCAGACATCCGAGCGGAATCGGATTTCATCACAATGCAGGGGAAGTCCATCGCGGCGGATGAAGTGGAAGAGATCGTGGTGAAGGGGTATCGCCAAGCCGCTGTAGGCATCCGGCTGAAGGGGAAGACCTCCATACCGGGCTATTGCTGCTTCCGGTTCCAGGGAGAGGAGAACGGCGGCATGGTTGAACTGGCCCGTTGGGCCGAACAGCATGGCATCCCGATGAAGCAGGGCTATTTCATGACTTGGCTGTAGTTGCTTCTATATATTTTGTCAGCCCTTATTTTATTCATATGATGAGCATCGTAGCACTGAGCACTACTTCAGTCCGTCATGCTGAACGAACCCGCTAGCTGATCCGGGCTTTACGGTTTCGACTGTCGGTCTGATCGATTTCATCGGACTCGTGCCACATATCGCCAGGACGTTGAATCGCGAATTGGGGCTTACGATCATCATCGGCAGTAACGAAGTGATGCTGCCCGTTTTTCATTATTCATCGTACATCGCTTCCTCCGCATATTCATCCAGCTCTGCCGTTACTTTCTCCTTCACACGGTTAACGCATTCGTTGAGGGAGCGGGCCGTGACGCGCTTCCCATTGACGAGCGCATAAGGCTGGCGGGCACACAGGCCGCACAGCGACAGACATTCCATGCGCAGGACAGCGATATCCGGAATCTCCGCCTCGAACTCCTCTAGAGCGGCGGAATTGATGCCGTTATTAGTGCAGATTTCCACGATGACGAAGCCCAGATTATTCATTGTATCCCCCCTTGATCGCGCTCCAGCGTATTCAGGTGCCGCCGCACAGGCTTCCGCGTCGGGAATCGCGTAATTCCATTGCATGATGCAGCTTGCCAATGCTTGTCAACAGCAATAGGCTTATTCTAACGAACGATACATACTTAGTCAACATAGAAGCTTATAATGTATTTTCATATGAAGGATTATCAGGTTCAGTTCTGCGATGGGAGAGATCCGTCGGCTTATACAGGGGAGACCAAGACCGTCATCGATATCGTGTCTTCCGCGGGCTGCTATATTATCGGGACGCCGATTTTCCAGTCCTTGAATTGCTTGGCACCGGATTGGGTATGCTAGACTCAGCTGCTTTGACAAAATCTTTCGCAACAAATATGGCATTCGCAAGGGAGAGCTGGAGGAAGCATGCCGCCGCATCGGCATTCGCGACCTGCGGATGTGGGGATACCATGACAAAACGATAGAATTCGAAGACGACGTGAAGCTCGCGGACCGGATTGAAGCCTTATTGGCGGAATTGGAGCCCGAATGTGTCTATACCTTCTATCCCGGGTACAGCGTTCATCCGGATTAAAACGATGCAGTAAGACTTCTATGCGCAGAACTGCGGGTCGTGCGTTAGCGGGAGAATTCATTCCCCGTTCGGCCCTGATAGTGATGTACGTGAGGTGTGCTTCCATTCATTGTCGTGACCCCTTCGAACATATGAATATGCCCGCCGCCAGGCAGGGGAATGGCCGGACCCGTCGTGCCCCTGAGTCGATGCGAATGTCCGGCTTCGAATGAGGTCGCCGCATGATATTGATGCGTATGTTGAACACCGCTCGGGGCTGGCTCCGTCGTTCCGGCGTATTCATGCCGATGACCGACATCCACGGACGTGACGCCGGAAAATTCATGAACATGCACGGGTCTCCCATTCCATGAAGTGATATATAACTTATGGGAATGTACGTTCCCTTCTTCGCTATGATGTACAAAGCCGGTAATCGGAATCTCCATGGTTGCAATCTCCTTCCATCGATGTTTATCCACATCGTATGTTCGGGGCCGTTCGATGTTTACAGCGTAAGCAAAGTTTTGGCTTTGAGACAAGTACCGTCCTGTGCTCAACCTCAAACAAGCAGACGGCTCTTCCTCCGTACAGAATGTTGGCGCCTATGCGGCTGATGGCTACTCGACCCACGGTCCATGGACAAATCCCCTCCTTTTTTTACAGATAATAAAAAACCCTCCAGAAAAGCTAGAGGGTTAAATACGCGCAGAAATACAGATTGCAGCGTCTTGGTTCCCCCTAGTCTAGTTTTAGCACTATACAACGTAAAGAGCGTCCGCTCTTAGCCACCTTAAGAAAAGCCTTAATCCGGCAGTTCCTGTTCTACCCATTGGCATCTTTCGATATTTCTGGGCAGTGGCCTATGTTCGTATAGGAGCCTCACCTAACGAGGATTTTATAAAATTTACTTTGTTATCATATGACTTGCTTTATCCGTTTGTCAATGATAAGGAGTGAAATGGAAATCATTATTATTTTCTTGCTCTTCTGCGCTTTCTTGTGCCGGAGCAAAATACATCCTTCTCTTTCACCGTACATACATGCTTTAATACCGGCACGCAGAAATGTTGATTAATGATTTCGATAGGGTGTATGACATCGACTTTTTGCGGATGATACGTTTTGTTGAAGACATATTGCGGCGGATCGAAAATCGCTTTACTCGGGCAGCAAAACTCTTCACCGGCATATTTTTTGTATTCATGAGTCATGAATTCCAGCTCCTCTCCTATTACTGTCGAATCTATTGGCATCATATGCAAGGTTATTTGACCTTGATTGGACATTCTTTCCGCATACAGTCACCTATTTATTAGTGTGGAAGGGGAGGGACATTCGCAGGCAAACGGGACGCGCTCTGGGATTGTCTTGCCGGACATATCGAGCTGCCGCTTACGATCACCTGGCTCGATTATGAGGCAAGTGAGAAAAGATTGGGAGAATACAGGTATATTATCCTGTGTCTGTCGGGAATAATCATCACGTCGGCCACATATGGTTCTAGTGAGGCGGAGGTGGTTAACGGGTGCAACACAATCCGAAGCAAGCGCAGCCGGAGTGCATCCCGCATCCGATTCGGAAAAGCGACGGCGCCGGTGCAACCGATTATGGCCCGCGCGACGTGATGCGTGATCGGGAGAACCCGGATATGTTCGTGCCGCCGGTTACGGATGAGGGGCTGGTGCCGAACTTGAAGTTCTCGTTCTCCGACGCGCATATGCAACTGAGTCAGGGAGGATGGTCCCGCGAGATTACGGTACGGGAGCTGCCAGTCGCGAAGACGCTGGCCGGCGTGAACATGCGTCTTACGCCGGGAGGGGTAAGAGAGCTCCATTGGCATCAGCAGGCCGAATGGGCCTTCATGATATTGGGCCGGGCGAGGATTACGGCGGTCGATCAGAATGGCTGCCATTTTATTGCCGATGTCGGTCCGGGCGATTTGTGGTATTTCCCCCCGGGCATTCCTCATTCGATTCAGGGGCTAGAGGAAGGCTGCGAGTTCCTGCTTGTCTTCGATGACGGCAATTTCTCCGATATGAACACCCTGTCGATCTCCGATTGGTTCGCGCATACCCCGAAGGAAGTGCTGTCGGCCAATTTCGGCGTGCCGGTCAGCGCATTTCAGCAGGTGCCGACTGAGCAACTATATATTTTCCAGGATGAGGTTCCGGTTCCGATCGCGAAGTCGCAGGTGCCGGACCCGAACGGTACCGTCGAACAGAGCTTCGTGTACCATCTGCTCGCCCAGCCTCCGCTGACGACGCCGGGAGGCTCCGTCCGAATCGTCGATTCTTCCAATTTTCCCGTATCTGTGACGGTGGCCGCCGCCCTGGTGGAGATTAAGCCCGATGCGATAAGGGAACTCCACTGGCATCCGAATAATGATGAATGGCAGTACTATCTTAGCGGTCAAGGGCGAATGACGGTCTTCGCCGGCAACGGCACCGCACGGACGTTCAATTACAGGGCGGGCGACGTCGGATACGTTCCGTTCGCATTCGGCCACTACATCCAGAACACGGGCACGGACAGCTTATGGTTCCTGGAAATGTTCAAGAGCAACCGCTTCGCCGACGTGTCTCTCAACCAATGGATGGCACTGACTCCGCATGATCTGGTGAGAGACAATGTCTATGGTTCGCCGGAGCTGATGAGGGCTCTCCGCAAGACGAAATGGCCAGTCGTCAAGTATCCGAGTCTTTGACTTTGGCAGGGCTTATGCGTTGTGCGGACCCGTTCCTCGGCCAGCGTAGATTGCGAAGGCTTTTGACCCGCTTCGCACCGATGCGGCGCAGAGCGGCGGTTACATGGAATAACAGCCAGACTTGCAAACAACTGGCTGTTATTTATTTTTATTATCCGCTGCGAAGTTTTTTGTGAAGCTGATGAAAGGGGAGGTTTCTTCTTCTGCCCATACGCATGCGCTGCTGTGTCAATCCGACGGCTGCCGCGCCGACGCCAATCGCTAATAAAGACCAAATCGTTTTCCGATGATTCCAATTTTTTAGAAATCCAAACATCCCGTTCATGCCGATTCACCCCCTTAACGGAACTCGAATAATGGCATTCGTACACCGTTTTTATTGTGCGCCGGCATTGGCGGTCCCATACAAGGAATCCTTTCCGGCTGCAGCGGCTTATGCAATCAACGAGTTAGGCCAAGGTTCGTTGTCAACATTTTGGTTTTTCGGGGAACGCATGGAAAAAGCCGTAGATATCATCTAACGGCTTTGGTTGCATGGGGACGGCTTTGCAAGCGGGTTTTAGATGAAGAAGGGGAGAAGAAAAATATCCTGGAAGCTGAAAAAAGGAATTCGGTGTTGAAAGAAGCGCCGTCTCGGGAAGAAGCCCGGGAAGAAGCCGAATTGTCTGTAGTAGGAAGGCTGCGCCGGCATACCGCTCATTTCGGTCATCATCTGTTCAGTTGGAATCGCCAGGGTGACGCCTTCCGGATCGACATGAGCAATGAAGCCGTCGTGAACGTGACCATCCTTCGTGCGGATTCCGACATACTTGTTCATACAGCACCAGCTGAGCTGGTGAAAATCATCTGGACTCATTGGTGACCTCCTGTTCGCATGTTTCATCACACCATTAGTCTATCCGCTCCTCCCTATTTCGCTCACGGCATTTGCCCAGGGATACCTAATATCGCGATGAGTAGTAGTAGATAACGACTATTAAAATAAACGTTTCAGAAAAGGCCTTTCCAAGGCTGCTTTTACCGCTTGGCGGTGGCTGCCGATCTGCTCGACAATCGACATCTTGTTGGCCAGCGCATAAGCGGCCGTGTCGCGTATCCGTTCGGCGAGCTGCTCCGCGTCCGTGGAGATGGCCAATCGCGGAAGACGGATGGAATGGGCGAAATCAAACGATTTGAAACGGTACCCCAAGCAGACAAAAGGAACATCCGCCGCTGCGGACAGAATATTGGCGTGAAGCTTGAAATTGATGGTCAGGTCAAACCGTTTTATCCGCTGCAAATATTTTTCATACGAATGCACTCCTGGATCATATACGACTTGATCGGAAACGGCGATCTTATTGCACAGCCGCTTACATGCCTCCCGGTCCGGCCCCCATACCGGGTACACAACGATCTTGTAACCTTCCCGAATGAGGAAGCCGGCTGCGGAAGCGATCTGATTCTCGACGTACGCTTCATCCTTGCCGTAAATCCGGTTATAGGATGTGCCCCAGTTGATGCCGATCCATCGTTCCCCAGTCTGCTCGTCATCCGCATCAGACGTTGGCGGGGACGATAACATGGCGGGATCGCCGCTAAGCGTCACCCGATTCATCGCGACACCTATTTGTCGCATATACTCGAAGGTCCACGGACCCCGTACACCGCAGTAGGCTGCATGTTCGACAACTTCTCTCATTTTCAGGCAAAACCCTTTGCTTTCAGGAGCAGCATTGGAGCCGAAGCTGAACGGATTCAAGCGATCATGGCCGCTGCCCCAGATGAGTACACGCTTTTCTTGCCGCACGGCTTCATGCAGGATATCGAGATAGCCGGGTACCAACAGGGAACCGCCCCCCATGACGATCGTGTCATACTTTCTCATATCCTTGATGTCGACTCCGGGAACCGAGGGAATGATCTGGTACTCCTCCGGACTCAAATGAAGCTTCGCCAATTGCTCGAACATGGCTCGCATCCATTCGTCGCCCAGATTATTGAATCCAACCCATCCTAGATACAATATTTTTTTCACGAAAATTTCACACTCCCATCATTGGGTTCGGGCTTGGACAGACGTATAGATTTCACCCATCCGTCTAACGATTTTATGGATATCAAAATGCTTCAATGTCCAGCTTCGGCCTTGTGCTCCGATTGCCTTGAGCGCGTCCCGATCGGCTAATGCTTTTTTCAATGCTTCGGTCACTGCCTCTTCTGTCGCCTTGCATTCGGAATCGTGGTCGCCGAAATAATAGTCCCATGCTTGTCCGTATACCGACGGCTCGACGAGACCGAAGAAGCCGTGGTTGCCGATGGCCAGCACGGGCTTCCCGCAAGCCATCGCTTCGAGGGCAACCCGGCCGGTGCCGACCACGATATCCCCAAGGGCGTAATATTCACGAATCTTCGTCTGCGTCCCGGCCATATGAATAAAGGTTTGTCCAGTATGATGATGGATGGTATGGACCATCTCGTTAATTTCGGAAAATTGGATGCCATCGCCGACCACGACCAGATGCAAATTAGGCAGTTCCGTGCTGCGTAGCCGCTCTGCCGCCAGAATCAGCAGGGTGCAGACGATGGCCTTGTCCCAGGCCAGCCGGCTTGCATATACGATAATGTTCGCATCATCCGGAATCTGGAGCGACTTCCGCAGTTCATGAGAAGGCAACGGGTAGAACGCCTCCGGGTCAACCCCGTTCGGCACCAGCAGGGAAGTGATGCCCCTCGTATGCAAATCGCGCTGCACAGGCTTGCTTACACTGATGACCGCGTCGCTATTTTGGGCCGTGCGGATAAGCTGTTCCTCGGGATAATAAGCCCCGTGTACCGTAAAGACGACAGGTATGCCCAATTCTTGGGCGGCCATGGCCGCATACATCCCCGACGGCGTTTGATGCACATGGACGACATCGATTTTGCGGTAGCGCATAATCTGCTTCAAAGTGCGGATCGCCTGCTGCAGCGAGCTATCCAGCAAAAAGGCGCCCGCTGTTAGATCGACGGTATGAATCGGGCATGCCGCTTGCGCGAAGGAATTGTACATTAAGCCGCCTGCTCCGCAGAATACCGGCTTACCTCCCAATGCTTGCAGTCCCTTGACCAGACTTAGCACATGGGTTTCCGTGCCGCCGACGGCCAAGCTATCCAACACCATCAGCACCCGGTAGGCATTATTTCTCATTGCGCTTCAGCCGATCTTTCCCAAAGTATTTCCGGGACCGCTGATTCGGATGGCTGCGGTAATAATACAGAACATCCGGCATATTTGCGATATTCAGGGGCTCGCCTTTCAACGACCTGGAAATAAATTCATAGTCTTCCGCACCTTCTATCTTCCTTGTATGCCCGCCGACTCGATCGAACAGCTTCCCGCGAAGCATGATGGTTCCGTGGCATACACAGTGGCCGCCGTTGGCATATACTTTGCGTATTTGTTCCCCGTACCGGATCCAGCCCGCGTTTGATTTGTGCTCTGATAGGCTGCGATGGAACACTTCATAATTGGTGCCCACCAACTCGATTTCTGGACGACTCAGTAAAAAGGACACTTGCCGCTCCAGGCGTTCATAATGGGAAATATCATCCGAGTCCTGGGCCGCGATATATTCTCCCGCAGCCAAGTAGAAGCCGGTCGTCACCGCTCCGGCATAACCGATATTGCGGGGCAGGGGCACTGTTATATACGTGCGATCGGCCAATTGCTCCTGATTGAGTTGCAACCATTTCTCCACTTGCAGCAAAGAATCGTCTGTCGAGGCATCATCGACGAGGATGATTTCCCAGTTCGGGTACGTTTGCCGTAAGATGCCATCCAAGCAATCGATCAAAAAAGCGGATTTGTTGTAGTTTGTTATCACGATGCTTACAAGACCGGGTACTCGTGGGTAGGTCATCATGTTCACCACCTTTTTCCTGCTTGTTATGAGATAACACGGATATAGGACACCATTTGAAGTTGAAAAATGGCATACTGCCCATTGTCATATCCCGTCAACCGGGAAGTGCGGACAGTCAGCTTCATATCATCGACGGACACGAGAACGCCTGTTATCAAGTCCAATGCGCTTGCCACCTGGACTTGTTTTCCAATCAATGAACGGAGCTTTTCTTTCATTTCAATCCCCTCCCTCTTATTGAATTTGGAACGAGATGACTTGAGTCAAGTGCACAAGCACGATCGATCCATCCGACTCTCTAATTTCTGCATAGTCCTCTCCGACCTCAATGATTATGCCCTGAATCGTTCCCCCGAACGAGGTCAATTCAACCTGGCGATGAACGTATCTTTCGAGCGATGGCTTTAGCGGCGAATGAGGGCCCCGATTCCGTTCTCCCCCCATCTCCGCCCGAATCGCTGTCCGGAGCGCCTGAACGAGACTGTCTCCTTGCCGTTCGTCCCCTGCGAGGGACTCCTTGACGACTTGCTTCAAAATTTGAGCCACTCCCTCAAAATATCGTTGCAACTCCTTTTCGTTTGCTTTCAATTTCATAATATTTCGCCCTCCTTTCATTTCCATATTAATAGAGTATATAAAAAGAAGAATGGTTGACTAAACTTCTCTCTATCTTTTGATAAAGTTGTTCGTTTGAACAATAGAATCATGGGAAAGGCGGCCGATCACGGAACAGAGCCACTGCGAAATCCGCCTGCGCTCCGCTGCTTATAAAAAAAGAACATCCATCGCAGATGTTCTTCGATAATGCCGGAGCGCGCTCAGGCGTGGATCCGCTCGAGCTGCATAATTGATTCCCTTACTGTCAAACTTAGGCATGATGGAACAGTGGGGGGACAAGCTCCGAATATCATTGCGACTGTTGTTCAATCCTGCCGAGCATTAGCTGGAAACTTCCATTGCCATCGTGCAGAATTCGTTTGACGCGCGAAATAATGGCCGTGCTTGCGCCGGTCTCTGCTTCAATCTCCATGTACGTCCTGCCATTGAGCAGCATATTGGCGACTTCAAGCCGTTGGGTCAGCGCCTGCAATTCCTTCGGAGTCGTCAAGTCTTCGAAAAAATCGTAACATTCCTCGATGCTTTGCAGCTTCATAATGACCTCCAGCAATTGCTCGATTGCCGGGGCGCCGGAACGCTTGACATACATATCGTCCTATCAACTCCAATTCGAAATAAATACAACGAATGCGCATACTTCCTTACCTTTTTGACAAGTTGCCGTCTATTTCCTTCTGATTGGTCAAAAAACATTCATAAATTTGAAAAACAGCTCGCCACTTGTCAATGCCTCACTGCGATAGCGCATCGATGCGGTTCATCCTTGTCGGATTCATGCGCGCATATGCAGCCGCGGTTATTTCACTATGCGTTGAAGCAGGAGCGCGTTCGAGTACATTTTTGCTAGATAATGGAATTAGACATATACTTTCAGTGGAACAATCATACGAATGTAGGAGGATGTTTATGAAAAAACAAGCGATAGCCGACAGAACGGAGTCAGAAATTTTCCCGATCCAGGACATCGACTACATTGAGTTTTATGCGGGGAACGCGAAGCAAGCGATGCACTATTTCGTCAAAGGCTACGGATTCCGCCCCATCGCCTATTCCGGCTTGGAGACCGGGAACCGGGAGAAAGTATCATATGTTGTCGAGCAGAACAAAATTCGGTTCGTTCTGTCCGGCGCTCTCTCCGCCAGCCATCCGATTGCCGAGTTCGTCAAATGGCACGGCGATGGGGTCAAAGATGTCGCATTGCGGGTCAGCAATGTTGAAAAGGCATACAAGGATGCGGTGTCACGCGGCGGAATTGCCATGTTGGAGCCGGCCGAATATTCGGATGAGCATGGGAAGGTCAAAAAAGCGGTTATCGGCACTTATGGCGACACGATTCATACGCTGATAGAGCGGGACGATTATAATGGATTGTTCCAGCCTGGCTATCAGTCGATCAAAGACAGCCTTCCGCACCAGCCGGCCGGACTGATCGGCATCGATCATGTCGTCGGCAACGTGGAGCAGATGGATGAATGGGTGACTTACTATGAGAAAGTAATGGGCTTCAAGCAAATGATTCATTTCGATGACAAAGACATCAGCACGGAATATTCGGCCTTGATGTCCAAAGTGATGCATAACGGGGGCAGAATCAAATTCCCGATCAACGAGCCGGCAACCGCCAAGCGCAAATCGCAAATCCAGGAGTATCTAGAATATTACAACGGCCCGGGCGTTCAGCATCTTGCCCTGCTGACGAACGACATCATCTCCACCGTAACGGCGCTCCGCGAGAACGGGGTGGAGTTCCTGAGCACGCCGGATTCCTACTACAATATGCTGACGGAACGGGTAGGACGGATCGATGAGGATATCGCCACGCTGAAGGAACTGAAAATTTTGGTCGATCGCGATGATGAAGGCTATTTGCTGCAAATTTTCACGAATCCGCTTGTCGATAGACCGACGCTGTTTTTTGAGATCATTCAACGCAAAGGAGCTGTCGGCTTCGGCGAAGGCAATTTCAAGGCCTTGTTCGAATCGATCGAACGGGAGCAGGAACGCCGCGGCAACTTGTAGCCCCGCACCGCAGGAAGGAGTAGAAGCCGCATGGATATTGAACCGCACAAGCTGCACTGGAGAAACGCTTATAAGCTGATGATAGGCTCCATCCTGCCGCGTCCGATTGCTTTTGTGTCCACGATCGATCCGAATGGTACGGCGAATCTGGCTCCGTTCAGCTTTTTCACGGCCATCTGCGCGGAGCCGCTCCTCATCTGCTTCGCCCCGATGCGCCGGGGGGCGGACGGCTGCAAGAAGGATACGCTTGTCAATATTGAAGCGACTGGCGAATTCGTGGTCAATATCGTCGGGGAACGGATCGTCGAGCCTATGAATGACACGGCTGCCGAATTCGATCCGGAAGTGGATGAGTTCCAGGCGGTGGGCTTGAACCCGATCCCAAGCCAGATCATTCGTCCTTACCGGGTGCGGGAAAGCGGCATTCATATGGAGTGCGTACTCCATGATATCCTTCATTTCGGCGATCAGCCAGGCGCCGGCAGTCTCGTCATCGGCAAGGTCGCGCTGATGCATATTAGCGATGAGTTGTACGCTGACGGCAAAATCGACATGGAGAAGCTGCTACCGATCGGACGAATGGCCGGCCATGTCTACACCCGGGCCGTCTCCGACACATTTATGCTGGAGAGAAAAAAGTAGGGATACGGAAAACGGGAGGTTCTATGAAATTCGTGACATTTGACCCTGGCACGGGCGCGCCGCGCTCCGGTTGGCTAAGGGATGGCTGCGTTGTCGACATACGGGCTGTCAGCGAAGGGCGGCTGCCTGGCGAATTGCTGGAATTGGTGCGCCATTATGAGGATGTAATGGAGGAAGCGACGCGAATCGACCGCCGCCTTGGCCCTGATGCGGCGTCGCTGCTCATGCATCCGGGCGTCTATCCCGTAGCCGATGTCGCCTTGTTCGCGCCGATTCCGAAGCCGCCAAGCGTCCGCGATTTCTATGCCTTCGAAGCGCACGTGATCGCGGCAAGGTGGAGGCGGGGGCTTGATATCGTTCCGGAATGGTACCGGTTCCCGGTGTTCTATTTCAGCAACCATCAGGCCATCGTCGGCCCGAACGCGCTCATCCGCAGGCCGGCCGCCTCCTCCGCCCTGGATTTCGAGTTGGAGGTGGCCTGTGTCATCGGCAAGGAAGGACGCGATATCGCGGCAGAAGAGGCGAACGCCTATATTTTCGGTTATTGCATCATGAACGATTGGAGCGCGCGTGATCTCCAGCAGGAAGAAGTGAAGGTCGGCCTTGGCCCGGCCAAGGGCAAAGATTTCGCAACATCGCTCGGTCCCTATCTGGTTACCAAGGACGAGCTTGAGCGGCACCGCGCCGGCGAGCGCCATGAGCTGGAGATGGCGGCTCGCGTCAACGGCGTCGAGCTGTCGCGCGGGAATCTTCGTGATCTCCATTATTCGTTCGGCGACATGATCGCGCGGGCTTCGGCTGACGCCACGCTGTATCCCGGCGATATTATCGGATCAGGCACGGTCGGCACCGGCTGCATTCTCGAACGGGGTCCGGAAGTGCACCGCTGGCTGGAGCCCGGCGATGTCGTTGAATTGGACGTAACGGGACTCGGCCTGCTGCGCAACACCATCGGTTGAATCGGAAAGCCGTGATCGACCGGTACTGAATGGATAAAGAGGAGGGTTCATGTCATGGTCTATTACCGCCGCATGGGAGACATTCCGGGTAAGAGGCATACGATGTTCCGCAAGCCGGATGGCACCCTGTACCGTGAGCAAGTCATGGGAACGAAGGGCTTCTCTGGCATTCAGTCGATTTTGTATCACCATCATCCGCCGACGGATGTTAGCAAGGCGGGGGTATATGCCGCCTGTGACATTGAATTCGAAGAGCAAGGAGCACTGCGCCACCGCCATCTGCTGACTGGCGATTGCACGGATACGGGGGATGCTGTCGATGGCAGACGCTATATGTTGGGCAACGAAGACTTGCTTATCGCCATCGCGAACGTCGATCAGCCGATGGATTATTTCTATCGGAACGGGGACGGGGACGAGCTATTGTTCGTGCATGAAGGGGAGGGCGCCATAGAGACGATGTTCGGCACTCTCCATTACCAGCCGGGAGATTACATTGTCATCCCGATAGGAACCATTTATCACGTCATTCCGGAACCGGGACGAACGAAGCTCCTGGCCGTGGAGACGAACAGTTGGATCACGACGCCGAAGCGCTACCGCAACTCGCATGGACAGCTTTTGGAGCACAGCCCTTTCTGCGAGCGGGATTTCCGCGGTCCAGAGAAGCTAGACACCTTAGTCGAGCGCGGCGAGTTCGAGGTAAGGACGAAGTCAAGGGGATATCTCCACCTGCATGTGTTCAACCATCATCCATTTGATGTCATAGGCTGGGACGGGTATTTATATCCCTGGATGTTCAATATTACCGATTTCGAGCCGATCACCGGCCGCATTCATATGCCGCCGCCGATTCATCAGACCTTCGAGGGGAATCACTTTGTCGTTTGCTCCTTCGTTCCCCGGTTATACGACTATCATCCCGAGGGGATTCCCGCGCCTTATTACCATAGCAACGTCGACAGTGATGAGGTGCTCTATTATGTCAGGGCCAACTTCATGAGCCGCAAGGGCGTGCAGGAAGGATCCATCACCTTGCATCCGTCGGGCATTCCGCACGGTCCGCATCCCGGCAAGATCGAAGGCAGCATCGGCCAAAAGGAAACGACGGAGCTTGCGGTCATGATCGATACCTTTCGGCCACTCCGCGTTGTCAAGCAGGCGCTGTCCTACGAGGATGACCAATATATGTATAGCTGGTGCGCCGGCTCGCCGGAAGCGTCGCGCACCGTGTAAGCGCGCTTAGGCGCACGATATGCCGATGAAAGGAACGCATGGCATGAAGTATGGGAAAATGGTGCATTCCGCTGCCGAGGCGATTGTCGGCGATTTTGCGTTCGTGAAGGCGTGGAAGGGGGATGCGCTCGGCAATCTGAGCATACCGAACGCGCCGCCGCAGGTACCGGAATAATGGGGAATGGAGGATACTCTATGCAAGTGTCTGTCAAAATCCCGACGAGAAAAGAAATTGAACCGTTAGGCGTATACGTGCCGGGAAAACCGATGGAAGAGGTAAAAAGGGAGTTCGGTCTTACGGATATCATCAAGCTCGCGTCCAATGAAAATCCGTACGGCTGCTCGGAGCTGGCCGCCCAAGCCGTCGCGCGCGAAATGGAGAAATGCGCCTTGTATCCGGAAGGAACCGCCCCCGAATTGATAGCGAAGCTGTCCGCCCGCCTTGGCGTGGAGCCTCAATATTTCATCGTCGGCAATGGCTCTGACGAGATTATCCGCTTATTGACGCGGAGCTATATTGCAGCAGGAGATGAAGCGATTATGGCCGATGTCACTTTCTCTCGTTACGAGACAAACGTCTGCATCGAGGGTGGCGTTCCGGTAATCGTGCCGCTTACCGACGGCGTTCATGATCTGGCCAGCATGCTAAAAGCGATCGGCAGCTGGACGAAGATGATCTTCGTATGCAATCCAAATAATCCAACAGGGACGATCGTGGGACGCAGCGATCTGCTTGCCTTCATCGAGCAGGTGCCGCGCCATATCATGTTGGTCATCGACGAGGCGTATTACGAATATGTATCCGATCCGGACTACTTGCAGACCGCGCCGCTGCTCGCCAGCTATCCGAACCTAGTCATCCTGCGTACGTTCTCCAAAATCTACGGTCTGGCGGCGCTGCGGGCAGGTTACGGCATGATGCATCCGAACATTGTGCAGGAGCTGATCAAAGTGAAGGAGCCGTTCAACTCGAACCGGATGGCGCAAGTCGCAGCAATCGCCTCATTGGACGATACAACGTTCGCCGCCGACTGCGCGCGACGGAATGAGATGGCCAGAACGAATCTGGCCTTGGAACTGAAGCAGTTGGGGCTGTCCTGTTATCCTTCGCATGCCAACTTCCTGATGGTGAAGCTGGGCCGATCCGGAGACGACGTATTCCGCTCCTTGCTGGCGCGGGGCGTAGTGGTGCGGACGGGCAGCCTACTCGGCTATCCGGACACGATCCGCGTATCCGTCGGTACGGATCAGGACAATCAGGTGTTCATTCAGGCGCTGCGGCATATACTCGGGCCTGACGCCCAGCCGGCGTGAACGAAGCGGTATGCATTCGATGGTAAAAAGCGGTCATCATGGCGGCGGGCGCTGCGGATCTCATCGTCGCGGGAGGCATGGGAGCGCAACGAGTTCTCCGCCGAGATCGCGCCGGTGGAGATACGGGCCAAGAAGGGGCTAACGAGGATCGAATCCGATGTGCATCATACTGTTAAAATAATCTTTTACGCTTTGCTTCACAAGGTTAGCTGATTTGTCATCATCGTACTTAATGGTGACGCATTTCTTGCCAAAAGTGCAATCGGGCAATAGGTTCAATAGATTTGACAGGCGCTCCTCATCATGAAAATGTATGGAATAAAGCCTGCCATCATAGATACCGTAAAATGCTGTACCGTGGAATATTCTACACTATCTCATTATCGGGGATGGTTCTTTTTTCCATAAATAATCTCCTTGCGGAATCTGAGATGATTCTCTATAATAGGTGAACAACTTCATAACTGGATGAAGGATACGGGAGACAGGATCAAACCTGGCCGAAGGGGCAAAGCTCTCAGGCGCTTGCAGCATTCCGCTCGAATGGGACGAAGCAGGACCGTATACGGACAGGACTCTGGAGAGACTCCGGTTCGCGGAGCACCGAAGGGGCAATACGTGGCAAGAAGCGCGTGAAAACTCTCAGGTAAAAGGACAGGGATTGCAGATGTCAGGCATCATAACGTTGGTATTATGATTGTGCTTACATATCGTTTATTGGCTGTGCTGCAATTATGACCGGAGTCAAATCTATCGATTTGGCTCTTTTTTATGGCATGAGACATGGATTCAAGATGAAAAGGGGAATCGTAATGCATGGGTTGGAAGTATGGTTAGATCGGGTGAATCAAATAATATGGGGGCCACCACTATTGATTTTTTTAGTAGGTACCGGTATCTTTTTAACAATTCGGCTTGGGCTGCTGCAGGTGCTTCGTCTGCCACTGGCGCTCAAGCTCATATTCACGGCGAAAAATGAAGGCAAAGGCGACGTCACGAGCTTCGGGGCGCTGGCTACCGCCCTGGCGGCCACGATTGGAACGGGGAATATTGTCGGCGTCGCCACCGCGATTCAGATGGGCGGGCCGGGCGCTCTGTTTTGGATGTGGCTGGCGGCGTTTTTTGGCATGGCGACGAAATATGCGGAAGGTTTGTTGGCCGTGAAATTCCGGAAGATTGATGAGAACGGGCAAGTATCGGGCGGACCGATGGTTTACATCGAACAAGGCTTGGGCGCGAGGTTCAAGCCGCTCGCAATCTATTTCGCTGTAAGCGGGGTATTGGTCGCGCTGTTCGGAATCGGCACCCTTCCCCAGGTTAATGCTATTGTATCCTCCAGCCAGTCCAGCCTGGGGATTCCCGTGGCGGCAACCGCGGGAGTGTTAACCCTCGCGGTAGCTCTGGTGACAATTGGCGGTCTCAAGAGCATTGCAAGGTTGACCACTAAAGTCGTGCCCACGATGGCTATTGTCTATATCGCAGCGTGCTTCATCGTGCTCGCGGCATTCGCTGACAAGATTCCATACGCGCTGTCGCTTGTCTTCCACAGCGCTTTCAACCCGGCGGCGGCCGGCGGCGGGTTGCTCGGCGCGACCGTCATGATGGCGATACGCAGCGGCATCACAAGAGGGGTGTTCTCGAATGAATCCGGGCTCGGTAGCGCTCCGATCGCAGCGGCCGCGGCCAAGGTGAAATGGCCCGCGGAACAAGGGCTTGTATCCATGACCGGGACGTTCATTGATACGATTATTATCTGTACGCTGACCGGGCTGACACTCATTGTTACCGGAACATGGAACGGCGCGGCGGAAGGCGCGGAGATGACGCAAGCGGCGTTCGATGCCGCGATGCCGTTTGGATCCATCCTCCTATTGGTATGTCTGATTTTATTTGCTTTTATGACGATTCTGGGTTGGAATTATTACGGCGAGCGCTGTATTGTCTATTTATTCGGCGTGCGGGCGATCTTGCCTTACCGTATCGCGTTCATCGTCATGGTCGCGTCAGGCGCGTTCATCAAGCTGCACGCGATTTATCTCCTCTCGGACATCGTGAACGGGCTGATGGCTCTTCCGAACTTGGTCGCTCTGTTGGGGTTATCCGGCGTGGTCGTGGCAGAAACTCGTCTTTATTTACAGCATAGGAAGCCGTGATCGCAAGCAATACCGAGGTATGCAAGACGGGCCGAACATGATGTTCGGCTTTTTGAGATACTTATTTGAATTCAACCATGACAATGGTCTGGCGCAGCTGTTCGATTCATTTCGATCTCGTCAATCGTTCATGCTCCGGTTCAATATGAATGAATACTTGCGCACGGCGGAACGACGCCGTAATCGCCTGCTCGATGTTATCGCATAGTTGATGAGCCGTTTCGATATCCAGCTTGGAGGAGACCACAAGATGGAAATCAACGTACTCGACGGGACCAGAACGACGGGTGCGCAAGTCATGGAACTCAATATATTGTGCTTGAAAAGATTCAATTACTTGCACAATTTCTCTTTCCTCTTGATCGGTCAAGCGGGCGTCCAGCAGCGGAGGAAAGGTTTCCCTCATCAGCTTATATGCCTCTCTCATAATGTAAAGAGCCAGTATAATGCCGATGATCGGATCCAATATCGTCCATCCTGTCAAGGCGGCAAGTAACAGGCTGCAACCGACGCCTAACGATGTATATACATCGGTCAGCAAATGCAGGGCATTTGATTTCATGGCGACTGAATTCAGTTCTGACGCCGCCTGGCTGACTCGGCGAGATACGATGAAATTGATCCCCGCCCCGACAAACATGACGATGACACCCAAATAAGGAAGATCAATCGGCGTGGGCTTGAACAGCTTGTGCACACATTCATATATAATCCAGGCACCTGCAATAAAAATAAGCAACGTCTCGATGGTGCCCGATATATTCTCCACCTTGCCATGTCCGTATGGATGATTCTTATCCGCAGAACGCCCTGACAACCGCACCGAGAAAAAGGCGATCAAGGATGCCGCCAAGTCCAGTGAGGAGTGGATCGCTTCCGAGATGACAGCAATCGAGCCTGTAAAAATACCGACAACAAGCTTCAATAAAACGACGAAAGCATTACTGAGCACTGATAAAATAGCTATTTTCGGACCATTCACATGCATCACAACCCCAAGTTTCGTTATTGTTCATCTACAATAACAAACGAAAGTCGAGTGGGTCTACAGAAACCTTTTTTCATGCTCGCCGTCATGTAGCATCGTTTAAAAAGTGTTGCTTCTTCGCAAATCGGCTTCCGCTTCCCCTACGCCATCGACACTTGTCAATTTTGGCCGACGGCTTATTTCGTCCGTTCGGGTACGCTTCCTTTGTTTTTTTCCCAGCGGAACACTTTGTTCAAGCTTCTAAAAATGAGCCGGGATTCTTTCGTTAACAGCGGACCCAAAATGGCGAGGATAAGGACATACAGCGCTGCGAAGGGCTGAAGCAGCTCCAGCAGTCCGCCCGCTTTGCCGAGGTTCGCCATAATGATGGAGAACTCGCCGCGGGAAATAATGGTCAGCCCGATATTGGCCGACGCCTTGGGCGACAGCCCCGCGCTCTTGCCAGCAAGCATACCGGCAAGGAAGTTGCCGAACAAGGTCACTGCTACGGCGCCGAGCGACAGCCACAAGGCTCCGCCGAGCTCGGAAGGAACGATGGTCAATCCGAAGCTGAAGAAGAACAACGCACCGAAGAAATCACGGAACGGCAATATCAACTGCTCGATTCGTTTCATGTGCATCGTTTCAGCGAGTATGAGCCCGGTCAGAAGCGCGCCGATCGCTTCAGCTACGTGAATCGTCTCTGAAAACCCGGCTACAATGAATAAGAAACCGAACACGAGCAGCAAGAACAATTCATTGGAACGGATGTTGAACAGCTTATTCAGCAGCGGTGCGGCTTGACGTCCGACAAACAGCAAGAGCAGCATGTATCCCAGAGCGTACAAGGCTGACAATACGACGCCGCCCAACGAGGACGAATTGCTGAGCACAAGCCCGGACAGGACGGAGATGTATACTGCCAGGAAAATGTCCTCGAACATAATGATTCCTAGAATCATTTCCGTCTCCGGATTTGCGGTTCGCTTCAGATCGACGAGCACCTTCGCCACAATAGCGCTGGAGGAGATCGTCACAATGCCGGCTATGACCATAACTTCCTCGACAGGGAAGCCGCAGACCCACCCATAGAGCAAACCTAGTGTAAAGTTGATAAGGATATAGATCGTTCCGCCTATGACAATAGAGCGGCCTGATTTCATTAGGCGGCCGATGGAAAACTCCAACCCCAAATAGAACAGCAGAAAAAGCACGCCAAGCCGTCCCATAAATGCAATAATCTCCGCACTCTCGATAAACCGGAAGTCAAATACGCCAATATGCGGCGCATGTGGGCCTACGGCCATGCCGACCAAAATATAAAAAGGAATGACCGAGGTGCGAATACGGGCCGCAAGCAGTCCAACCAGGGCAATGAGAATAACGGCAAGTCCAAGTTCTAGTACGAGATGATCCATGATTAGCGTATCCCGGTTTGCAGCAGTTGCTTCAACTGCTTCAATTGTTGGCGTTCGCCCGCAACGACGAGGATCGTGTCTGCCCTAAAGGTATAATCCGGACCGGGATTGATATGCTTGGCGCCCTTCTCGATGGCTGCAATTATGGTGACTCCCGCCGTCTGACGGATATTCGCTTCGCCGATCGTGCTTCCGACACAGGCAGCATCAGGCGCGACTTTGTACCATTCAATCGTCAAATCCTCTAAAGCGACGTCCATCGTCTCCAATGCCTTCGGCCGGTAAGTCATTCCGCCGACGATGGCGGCAAGTTGTCTTGCTTCTTCATCCTCGAGCGTAATCATGGATGTGCAATCATCCTGATCCTGCTTATCAAAATGATACATTTCTCGCCGGCCGTCATCATGGATAACAATGACTAGTCTGTCGCTGCTTTGTGTTACCATTTCGTATTTATGACCGATGCCTGGCAGATCGGTTTCTTTAATGTACATGATATCAACCTCCTTCATTGCGGTTAGTGTATGAATAAAGCAGGCATTTTAATCAAGAATGGGTTATCGTGGAAACATTGAACGAACCTCCATTGTGAGGTTCAACCGAGGTTACGTATAACAGCATGGCATAAAACGTATATTATTGAGCGTATCAGGATAGAGGCTTACATGGAGGTTCATAGGAATGAATACACAAAGAGCTATCGAAATCTCAGCATCGCCAGTTATGGCAGACGTTACTTACCAAGGGGAGTCCGTATACATACAACATGTGAATGAAGCGGACGGCATCGCTAGAATCTACCCCCTTGGCCATCCGCAAGATGAACGGGACGTTCCGGCAAGCATGCTTATCGAACGTGAATGAACAAGGAGGCGGCAAGCCCGCCTACTCAGACCACTGCGGCCGTTGCCTAACGATGGCTCCATTGCTGCGTGCCGTCCACTCCGAGATCCGCTCTCTCTTCGGGATTACCAATAGACAAGCACACAGGCCAAACTGTATTTAACAAAAACAACGCTTCTATCGGAACCGTGTTATAGCAAATGATTCAAAATGGAAAAGTCGTTCGAGTAAAGATTGAAATCGTCCTATGAAAAAGCATACGCCTAGCCCAAAACATAAGGGCGGAAAAAATAGAAGGGGTTTACTAATAGTTTTGGAAGAAAGAACTGGATTACGAATACGTTGAAGAGTTTCTTGTGGATGAAGCAGAAGATGAAGCAGATGAGTTAATACAGGAGAATATAGAAGATAATTTTGTAGAATTTTGGTCTTCGTTGAATGGGTAAGCTGGGGCTATCGTAGTGATAGTCCTTTTTTAATACACTTTTTGTTGGGGTGGTGATACTGTGAACGACAAAAGCCCCAACCTAGCAGTCAAAATGGGACCCATGTATGATGAATGCAGATTCGTTCATGCGACAGGAGTCCGGAAGGTGCGACGACCATGGCATGAGGGGAGGGAATATGATGGCAAGCCTACAGCTCATGAATGGAGAAACTGCCAAGCTGGACGATCTTCTATCTGCCTTCCTATCCGCAGTTGATGCCTGTAGAAGAAACCGTTTTACCGGGATTCCGGTTCAACTGGGCATTCACATATACACTTTACTCATGATAGTAATACAATGTGGCAAAACCAAGAGGAGGTTTATCATGGCAAGTGTAAAAGCAAGTGCACAGTTCAAAAGATTATGTAATCAGTTTGCCAAAATATTAGGAGGGGAGCATGAGATAGACCCAGGACCCGTCTGTTTTGTCAGCCGTTCGAGAAATCTGAGAGCGACCATTCTGGGAAGACGCACGACTTCACCGTTGGTTCGTTATCAGCTCTTCTCCTTCGAATCACTGGATCAATCCGGACGCGCCCTTTGTCTAGGTGAGACGGCTCTGTTCCAGAATCAGGCCAACCGGTTAATTCGGAATCTTCAACGGAACGGAATTACCGTAACGGCACTCCACAACCACTGGTTAAATGAAAGCCCACGATTAATGTACATCCACTGGGAGTCTATTGACAATCCTATTGCATTTGCAAGAAAATCGAAACGATCGATTGCATTCTTGGGGTAAGCGCAACGTAAGGCTATGCCTCGGAAAACGTCAGCAACAATAAAGTCTTTTACGCCGTGAACGCTGCCTGTGTGATCAACGACGCCGCCTTTCCGTAATGGAGCCATTCGAAGAGAACCTTGTTGATGATGATTGTGATCGAAATTCTCCTTAATAAAGGATTCAAGCTGTTCATCATTGTCTAGTGTAACTGGATCGGGCGATATTAGCTGATAGGAAGGATCAATTCGAGCTAGTTCCGAAGCGATATTTTTAATATATATTCTATAAATGTTTTTTACGGACTCCATGTCATCCGGGTTGGCGAGGAAACCTTCATCAGCCAACACGATGGTAAGCGGGTCTTTCTTTTGGATCGTGATCGATCCGCGGCTTTTCGGACGCAAATAGAGAATCGCGATTCGTTAACATGCCATCCGAAGCGATACCGATGAACTGAACTACGCGTTGATGCGGATCTGTGCCCGTTGAATCAGGCAAAAAGGATCCGCCGGTATAAAGGGCATCAGGATCACTTACAGGCAATGCGCGATCATTGCGATTCGTGGAGAACACGGCAAAATTTAACGTGTGATTCCGTAAGCGCTGTTCTACGTTGGGGTTGTTGAAAATAACGGGGATGTTGGCTTCCCTTAGCATAGCGGCGGGTCCGATGCCGGATAATAGTAGGATTTTATCGTCCGACAGGATTTTGGCCAGGACAGCGCCTGCCGGACCTGTACCCACGACAATGTAGTCAAAGGTCATTTTCTTTTCCATGTGAGCTCTCCTCTTTTCATGGACTACTGCAGAATATTACTTTGCAATGTCCAATGTGCCTATTTTTCAATTCATTCGAGAATGAATGGCCGGGGCGTTCAGCGGATGCTCATCATGATGATCCCGATATTGTAAGTGATGGCTACATCGCCGCCTGAGTCTTTGTTTGTTCCATCCTTGCTCCCGATAATGCCAGAGGCAAGCGATGGATCGTGATCTCAGGCCGGCTCCCTATGCGGATATTTACTCCGGTCTGACCCAAGCCTTCACTGATATAGAATGGTTTACCGTCGTAGACGTGCAGACCTTTAATCATATTCATGCCGACAAGCTCGCCCATGGCCGCCAAATGATACGGCTTCGGCCAATGGATCTGTCCTCCATGAAAATGACCGGACAGCAAATAATCAAATCGATAGTGTCTCATGGCAAGCACAATATTCGGATCATGCGTAAGCACAAGGCGGTATCCGTGTTCTATTCCTTGGAAGGAAGCAAAGAGATCGCTTCGTTCTGTGCTGGAGTCATCGATCCCGATAATATTGAGCCGCGTTCCGTTGATGTCAATTTTGTCATTCTCGTTTTGCAGCGTTTTACAACCGTTCTGCTCTAATGTTTGCTGTAAAGAAGCAAAGTTCTTTCCCTTCAGCACATAATCATGATTCCCGAACACGGCATACATGCCGTATGTCGGTTGCAAGCGCTTGAGCACCTTCAGATAAGGAACTAGCTTAGGTATGGAGCGAGGCCGATCAAGAAAATCGCCGGTAAGTGCGATCAAATCGATCTGTTCCTCTGCCAGCCTGTCAAATAATTGATTCGGCGAAATCGAGATGTTCTCAAGATGCATGTCCGATAAATGCAGCACATGAATGGCCCGTTCGGGCCGATGGGTATCGTTGCTCTCCAAGCTAATCTTGTTGATATGAACTTGCCGCGTATTCAGATGAGCTTTATATAAAAGGCGTGCCAGCATGACCAAAAAAATGAGGATTCCAATAGAAACAAATAATATCATGGCCTGATCTCCCTTCTATAATTACAGTATAAAATGATTGACAGGTCCATGTCTGCGGTAATTCATGGAGCGTGATTTGCGTTCCAGCTTCAATTCATGATCTTCATGTATGCCGGCTGGTTATTTCGCACAAATTAATATTCATGAGGAAGCTTGGTTGCGGAGGAAGTCACATGGCCAAAAAAGTTCTGTTACTTCCCTTTTTGCAAATCAAAATGGGACATCATCAAGCGGCCGATGCGCTGGTGGCGCATTTGATGTTAATCGATCAATCCATCGAATGCGATATCGTTGATCTGTTAGACTATAGCTACGGTAGCCGGGTGGGAGGCTTGGTGTCCTCAACCTATTTGAAATGGATTCATTTCCTGCCGCTTACATACAGCTGGATGTACCGGAAAAGCTGCGGCGGACAGCTCCCCCAAAAGAGGCGGTACCGTCTCTATGAGATGATCTTTATGAGAGCTATGCAAAGATTGATACAAGAGAAGCAGCCGGATTGCATCCTGTGCACTCATGCTCTGCCGTCGTACTTGCTTGATCGATTGAAATGCAAAGGGCTGCTTTCCATTCCGGTAGTCAATGTGTATACGGATTTTTTTATCAATGATGTATGGGGGAGGGACGGAATCGATTTTCATTTCGTTCCAGATACGCATATCAAGGAGTGGTTGACCAGCCGATCCGTTCAGAACGAGCATATCTTCGTCACCGGCATACCGGTGCATCCCCAATTCACCGCAACGCGTCCGGAACGAAAGCAGTCGAAGTCCGAATATACGGTATTAATAACTGGGGGAAACCTCGGCGCTGGGGTTATGAAATCGATGTGCCGCACGATCGGGAAGGTGAAGGGAGTGCGTTATATTGTGTTATGCGGGAAGAACAGAGCTCTATTTCGCCATTTGAAAAAGAAAAACTGCCCCCGCATCGTTCCGATGCCCTATATTGAATCGAGAGACGAAATGAATGATTTATACAATCAAGCTGACGCGGTACTAGCCAAGCCGGGTGGAGTAACGGTTAGCGAATGTTTGTATAAAAAAGTGCCGATCCTCGTCTACCATGCATTGCCCGGGCAGGAAGAAATCAATTTGCTGCACCTGCTGCACCAACAATTGATCGTTTATGTAAAGGATTGGGCCAAAGAGACGATGGACAAGCAAATCATGCTCCTGTGGAACGATACGGTGATGGATCGTATGACGGTGCAAATGAATGAATACGGCCGGAAAATATCGGATCTGAGATCAACGCTTTGTCATATTCTCAAGCTGCAGCAGTAGAAGGCCGGGGTAGCATCCTAAGTTCCTTTATAACTTCTTCACAACTTGCAAATACGTTCTTCATATCTCTCCATTATATTATAACTATAAGGAGGAGATAATGATGAAAAAATTATGGCTTGGCATAACCGCCTTGGTCTTGATCATGGGGATTGGCGCAGCTGGCGCATATGCTGCATCAGCCGATAATCTTAGCGATGGCGACCGGAGCTTCTTTGAACAGATGCTGCCGTTCGCGAAGCAAATGCATCCCGATCTCTCGGATCAACAAATAGAGCAGATGTACAACAGCTGCCATAATGGCAATAGCACGGGACGGGGAATGATGAACAATTCGCAATGGCGCGGCAGTATGATGAATTTCAATTAATATTGTGCTAAGATAGGCCTCGCGAATATCGCTAGGCCTATCTTTGTATATATGGTGAGGTTGATACGTTTGGACCGTGCAAAAATTTTGCTTGTCGATGATGAGCCTGATATCCTTCAGGTAATGAAAGCCTATTTGGAGAAAAATGACTATCTGGTGTATGAGGCGGATACAGGGAAGGGGGCGCTGAGTCTGTGGGAGCATCTGCAGCCGAACCTGATCCTATTGGACTTGATGCTGCCTGACATGTCCGGGGAAGAAGTCTGCAGAACTATCCGTAAGACATCCAACGTTCCCATCCTGATGCTGACCGCCAAAAGCAGTGAGGATGATATGGTGAATGGAATTCTGATCGGTGCCGACGATTATATTACGAAGCCGTTCAGCCCCAGAGAGCTGGTCGTACGAGTGATGAGTTTGCTACGCAGAGCGCAGCTTCCCGTCGCGTCGCAACAAGCAACGTCTCTGTCCTTCGGCAACAACCATCTGTCCATTGATCCCCAACAGCATGAAGTGAAAGTCAGGGGGGAGCTTGTCTCACTCACACCCATTGAATTCAAATTGCTCGAGCTTCTGGCGAAGCATCCCAAGCGAGCATTCAGCCGCCTGGAACTCGTGAACCTTATCCAAGGGGACGCGTTTGAGGGATTTGAGCGCACGATCGATGTTCATATTAAAAATATAAGGCAAAAAATAGGGGACAAATCGAGAAAACCGATATTTATTGCGACGGTGTTTGGGGTCGGTTATAAATTTCAGGTGAATCCGGATGAATAAGGGCGGACTTCGAAAAAAGCTGTTGTTGTCGCATATCGGGGTAGCGCTGACATCGCTGCTGACCATTACGCTGCTCGTCTATTTGGTCATGACTTTTGCCTTCGGCCAGTATATGAAGAATCAGCGGCAAGCAGAAGCCGATACGTTGCGTAAAGACCTGGAGGCCTCCTATAACGCGGAAGCAAGCGGGTGGACGATGGGCTCGCTCATGCAGATTTCCCATCAAGCGATGCTGCGTAATTATACCGTCAAAATCTACGATGCCAGAAATCAATTGATCTGGGACACGAGCAACATGGGAATGATGATGCATCCTTCTCCAGGAAGTACGAACACAGGATACGGCAACGAGAGCGACACTATTTTTTCCCTAAGCATGATGAAAAACGGCCAAAAAATCGGCAGACTTGAAATTCAAGGAATCGAGAGCGCCTTTGCCTCACAAAATCAAGAGTTCCTGCGGTTGTTCGACTCCTTATTATGGGGTGCTCTCCTTGTCGTGATCGTTGGCGTCTCCCTCTTTAGCGTCTTTATGGCGAACAGTTTAAGCCGCCCTCTTATCCGAATAAAACAGATTGCCACCCGAATGAGAACAGGAGACTTGTCTTCGCGGGTCACCCTGGCTAACCCGAAAACAGAAATCGACGAGGTGGGCTTGGCGTTAAATCACCTGGCAGATGCCCTGGAGCAGCAGGATAAGCTGCGTAAAAATTTGACTGCCGATATCGCGCATGAATTACGCACTCCATTAGCCACGATTCAAAGCCATATCGAAGCTTTTCAGGATGGGGTGTGGCAAGCCACGCCTGACAAGCTGGAGGTGTGCCATGAGCAAGTCATCCGCTTGGTGAAGCTCATCCATGATCTTGAAAAACTAACGGCGGTTGAGAATCCGATGCTGCAACTGCAAAAAACGCAAGTGTGCCTGAATGAAGTTATCCGGGATTCCGTAACAACGATAACCGGCCAGTTTGACCGTACAAACGTTTCCATTGAGATCCAGCAACAACAGGATGTATTTTTGAGCGGCGATTATGTAAGACTTGTGCAAGTTTTTGTAAATTTATTAAATAACGCTTATAAATATACAAATGAGGGGGGGATCTGTGTCGTTATTTCCGAAGAGCCGTCTTATGCAAAGGTCACCATTACGGATACAGGAACAGGCATCGATCAGGAGGAGCTGCCGTTTATATTTGAACGATTTTATCGGGGCGAGAAATCCCGCAATCGCAAAACCGGCGGAGCCGGGATCGGGCTGGCCATCGTAAAAGCGATCGTGGAAGCGCATGGAGGGAGTATTGCAGTAAAAAGTGAGGTTGGCCAAGGCAGCCAGTTCTCCGTTCGTCTTCCAATATAGAAAAAGAGCATTCCAGCGCTCAGCTTACCGATACTTTCCACCCATGAATTTGATTCACCAAGGTAAAATAAGATTAGATTGTCGATAAAGGGGAACAGTTCATGTGGTTCAAATCCTTTGCACTTTCCGTCTGGAATGTCATTGATCCCGTGTATTATGCATGTACCCGATTGAAATGTATCAACCATAAAGACAGCAGCGCATTCCGAGTCAGACTTACTACGTACAGAGGCGGAAGCATACGCTTATCCGACGGAACTGTGATCAAAAGAGGCGACATTTTGCTAAAAATTCATTTACATAATGTCATTCTTTTGAGAAGTATGATTTCCATAAAAAGTGAAATTACAAAGGGAAAGTTCCTCTACCGCCTTATTGAAAAATCGTTGCCTGATCTTGCCGAATATGTGCGAAATCATCCGAAGTACGATGATATTAAAGGAATTATCGGGATAACGATGTTAAATCGGGGAGGCGGCGGATTAGGGTTTGAAACGGTACAGATACGCAGCATGATGTACAAATGGATAAAGTTTGTGTCCATGATGCCGCTCTATTTTTTCTCGGCAAATAATCCCCTAAAGAACTTAAAAAAACAAACCCCTGCCTATTTGTTCATGTCCAAAAATGTAATCATGAATAAATATGGAACAAAATCACTGCCGAACTTCCATTCTGAAAAAAAAATACGCTGACACCTATATGGGTGCCAGAGTATTTTCATTTTGCCACCAAGCCATTAGGCAGCAGGGCTATGATTTTATTACTTGAATACCTTTGATAATATTCCAAATAAAGAAGTATATACTAACGATACCACAAAGAGCGAAAAGGATCATTGAACCAATCCCCAATGTTACTTCTGGCTCCTGTACGCCAACGCTAATAACTCCTAATGCGGCAAACCCAAAAATGGCTGTAATCGTAGGAAGAATATGCGTCCATAAAGCCCGTTTGGCATGGGTCTTTGTGTCAGGAGCGCCAACAATCCAGACGATAATCGGAAATAAAATCGGCGCGAAGAGGACACTCCAATAACACAGAGCAGATGCTAATTTGTTTCCGTTCATTTCTATCACCTCAAGAAATCGTAGTTATTGTTCCATGGCATAAATATATTACAGCAGACCTCTGCATATTCATCGATCCAGCTTTCAAAAAGCTTATGAAATTGTAAGGAACTTCACATGACTACCTTTTAGGCCCGATAACGTTTATAATAAATCAAGCACAAAGTATATGAGAAAAGGTGTAATGGATGAGCATATTAAACGTAGAACGACTAAGCCACGGCTTTGGAGACCGTGCGATCTTCAAGGATGTATCTTTCCGCCTGCTCAAAGGGGAGCACATTGGACTTATCGGCGCCAACGGAGAAGGCAAGTCCACATTTATGAATATCATTACCGGCAAGCTTCAGCCAGATGAAGGCAAGGTTGAATGGTCCAAGCGTGTACGTGTCGGCTATCTTGATCAGCATGCCGTACTTCGCAAGGGCGTAATGATCCGTGATGTTTTGAGAGGAGCCTTCCAATATTTATTTGACCTGGAACAAGAAATGAACGACATGTACGGCAAGATGGGGGACGTAACTTCGGAAGAGCTGGAGAAGCTCCTCAAGGAAGTCGGTACGATTCAAGACACGTTAACCAATCAAGATTTCTATATGATTGATGCCAAGGTCGAAGAGACGGCACGCGGACTCGGACTGAATGATATCGGTCTGGATAAGGATGTCAACGATTTGAGCGGCGGTCAGCGCACGAAGGTGTTGCTGGCGAAGCTCTTGCTTGAGAAGCCGGACATCCTGCTATTGGACGAGCCGACGAACTATCTGGATGAACAGCATATCGAATGGTTGAAGCGATACCTGCAAGCCTATGAGAATGCTTTTATTCTCATATCGCATGATATTCCGTTCCTCAACAGCGTAATTAACCTGATCTACCATATGGAGAACCAAGAGCTGACCCGTTATGTCGGTGACTATGACAAGTTCCAGCAAGTCTATGAAATGAAGAAGCAGCAGCTGGAAGCTGCTTATAAGCGTCAGCAGCAGGAGATTGCCGACCTAAAGGACTTCGTCGCACGCAACAAGGCAAGCGTAGCTACGCGCAATATGGCAATGTCGAGGCAGAAGAAGCTGGATAAAATGGAGATTATTGAGCTGGCGAAGGAAAAGCCGAAGCCGCAGTTCAACTTCAAAGATTCCCGGGCTTCCAGCAAGCTGGTGTTTGAGACCCAAGATTTCGTCATCGGTTACGATGAGCCGCTATCCCGTCCGTTGAACCTCCGTATGGAGCGCGGCCAGAAAATTGCGCTTGTCGGTGCGAACGGTATTGGCAAGACGACGCTGCTGCGCAGTATTCTCGGCGAGATTCCAGCGAAGTCCGGCTCTGTGGAACGAGGAGACCATCTGGATATCGGCTATTTTGAACAGGAAGCCAAAGAGGCGAACTATAATACGTGCATCGAAGAGATCTGGAACGAGTTCCCCTCCTTCACTCAATTCGAGGTGCGTGCGGCACTGGCGAAGTGTGGACTGACTACGAAGCATATCGAGAGCAAGATCGCCGTTCTAAGCGGTGGCGAGAAGGCGAAGGTTCGCCTCTGCAAGCTGGTCAATATAGAGACAAACCTGCTTGTGCTCGATGAGCCGACGAACCATCTGGATGTCGATGCGAAGGAAGAGCTGAAGCGTGCACTCATGGCATACAAGGGCAGCATCCTGCTTATTTCTCACGAACCTGAATTTTATCGCGAGGTCGTCACGGAGACATGGAACTGTGAATCCTGGACGACGAAAGTAATTTAATAGTGGAGCGTCAAGCCGACTCTATCGCATCCATTGCGATAGAGTTTTGTTTTGTAACACATTGACGGCTGGAACGCTCACTGGGGCGGCCCTAATTATAATGATCTAGAGAAAATATACCATAATTACATAGATTCCCCGAATTATTTTTATTGACACTCCTTATTTCCTAGAATTATACTTTGATGCATATTAGTGCTTTAATTTCTATGAAAAAAATCATATGCACGTTGACATTGCAGAAAGGGAGAAGTGGTCATGCCAAAAGTGCAGCAGGAGCCAAGCCACGGCAGTTATGTCTGGCGAGGGGGTACGAAAATCGATTTGTCGAAGGAAGACGATCGGTTTACCGTAATCGTTTCAAAACCCGAAAAGCTGGAGAAAATCGCGGGCTTATCCGGCGTTCATGAAATTGAGCCGCTCGGGCCGAACGTATACAAAGTGAAAACAACTTGCACAGAATGTGACCACGCCATGGCGATGATTCGCTCTGAAAACGTTAACGTGGTCGCACATCACGCTTATTCCCCGCAAGGGATGGAAGGTACGATTTATTACCTAACCGGTGAAATTGCTATTCAATTCAAAGCAGAGGCAACCCCGGGCAGAGTTGAACAGTTACTCGACAAATATAAGGTAAATCTAGTTCTTACTTACGGCGAGATGCCGTTCACATGTCTGGTCGCAGTTACGGCTGACAGCAACGAGAATCCGATTAAAATTGCAAACAGATTGGCTGAGGAACAAGAGGTCACTTATGCGGAACCAAATATGATTAACAGATTTCAATTGATGTATATGCCAACCGACGAATGGTTTCCCCGGCAATGGCATCTTCACGCGACGGCGGACAAGCCTTTCCTGGTGAAAACGGCAAGCGTTTTTGCCCCTGAAGCCTGGGATGTCACCAAAGGAGATCGGCGTATTGTCGTCGCGGTAATTGATGACGGATTCGACCTTACTCACCCCGATTTTCAAGGTCCCGGGAAAATTGTCAGCCCGAAGGACTACGTGGATGGTGATCTTGAGCCGCTTCCACCAGTCAGAACCGGCATGCAGAGTACAGCAATTGGGGGCAAGAAATAAGCGTTTGCGCGCCGAGTAATAACTTTAATCCAATGGATCCCAAAAAATTTGCGCCAGGCCTGGGCATTTGGACGACGGATAACGAATCCGGAGGCTTTACACTAGGGAGCCGCTATACAGGCGACTTCGGAGGCACGTCCAGCGCCACGCCGCTTGTTGCCGGTGTCGCAGCTTTGATGCTAAGCGCGAACCCTGATTTACGTGCCGCTGAGGTCAAGACAATCTTACAGCTAACTGCCGATAAAATACAGGACACGCTGCCTGATCATAACGGCAACAACCGTGGGACCTACGATCAGAAGGGGCACTCCGAATGGTTCGGCTATGGAAAAGTCAATGCGGCTAAAGCGGTGAAGGAAGCCAAGAGACGGCCGGGGGGCGTCCGGAAGCCGCAATCGGTAAAACTTATCGCTACACACAAATAATGATACAACATGGGAGGCTCTATCTAATGAGAACGACAACAAAAGGGTACAATCCGTTATTCCTGGGAACAAATTATGCGATCGATTATCCGACCCTTACGGGAGAAGTAAAAAATCATGCTTTAAACGAAGGTGAAATCTTCGATTTCACTCATTTTTCCCTTGTCATGAACAAGGAAACCAAATTTGCCGTTTACTCCATAGCCATTATCGACAAATCCAAGTTTAGGAGGATTAAACGCAAAAACAGTTGGCATTACGATCCTCGGATTGGCAAGGACAATCAGGTTGGCAACGAATTGTACGCGCAGAATGTCTGGGACAGAGGGCATTTGACCCGCCGTTATGACGTGTGCTGGGGCGCTCAGGCAAAGCAGGCCAGTCACGATACGTTCTGCTGGGCTAATATTGCTCTACAGCATCACGATTTCAATACAGGCGTGTGGAATGATTTGGAGAATTGGTTGCTCGCTTATGTTAAAGATGGTAGAAAAATGATTGTAACTACGGGACCTATCCATAGAGATAGCGACATCGAGTATTGCGGGGTACATCGACCTTCTGGGTGTAAAATAAAAGTGCCCTACGGCTTCTGGAAAAGCATCACGTTCGTTGACCAGAACCTAAACCTAATGACGCTCGCATTCATCATCCGTCAGTATAATAAGGCGGGAGGCAATCTCGATAGCCGGCTCAAACCGTTAAAAACGTATCAGGTTCCACTGACCACAGTAACCAAAGAGACAGGAATCGAATTCGACAGGAAGCAGTACGACACGAATCCTTTATTCTTCTTTACCAACCCGATCATGACTGCACGGGAGATTCAAATGCCAGAAGCCTATCTTATCGAAGAGAAGTCGGACATGATTGTAGATCGAAATCTATAGATGAAGTTAATGAAGCTCAGGGAAGATTCTCAAGATAATAGAAATTGCTGTTCCATTAGGAGAGCGGCAAACTGTCTTTGTGATTCGTTTGGCAGCTAGAGCGCATGAGGAACACAAATCGATGGATTAGGTTTGTGACTGAAACAGCTGTGACCATTAATAGATATAAAAGCCACCTTCAGCAGGTGGCTTTTATATCTACTTCCTACTCACAAATTCTCTCCAGCAAGTCCAGGAATCGACTACGGAAAAAGGGCGCTCCTTTACTTGCCAGCATCATGAAGAAACATACGTAATTGCTCTCGCTTCAAATTAACAATAGGCAAAAACCTTAATTCTATTATAATAATAGACGTATGCACATTAAAATAATTGCGAATATTAACTATTGAACAGGATAAGACATAAATCGCATCCGGTTCATTCATTTTCTAAGAAAGGGATGTTGTAATATGTGTAACAATCATAACATGACTACTCGAGCGCTAAGTGTTCCAGCGGCAAAAGCACCATTTGAACGAACTACGATAGAACGGAGAGAATTGCGGCCAGATGATTTGTTGTACATATTCCGGACGGCTTAGAATTGGATGTGGCTAGCCCGCTATTGTGTGCAGGTATTACCACGTACTCTCCTCTGAAACACTGGAATGCCGGACCAGGTAAGAAGGTTGCCATTCTAGGAATGGGAGGCCTTGGCCATCTAGCTGTTCAATTTGCCCATACGATGGGTGCAGAAGTTACTGTCCTGAGTCATAGTATGAACAAAAAAGAAGAAGCCCTTGCATTTGGCGCAAATCACTATTATGCAACCACTGATCCAGCTACGTTCACTGAGTTGGCTAGTCAATTTGATCTTATTTTAAACACAGTGTCTGCGAATATAGACGTTGATGCCTTTCTATCCATTCTTAATGTGGACGGGGCACTTGTAAATCTTGGTCTGCCAAACAAGCCAGATCAATATCATGTATTGAGGAATCCCTTAGAAAACTTCAACTGGATTATCTGGACTTAGTCCTTATCCATCAGCCGTTTAATGATTATTATGGAACGTATCGCGCGATGGAAGAACTTTATAAGGCGGGTAAAATCAAAGCGATCGGAGTAAGCAACTTCAACGCAACCTTACAAGAAATTGGCGATAAATATAACAAATCTACAGCCCAAGTTGCTTTACGTTTCTTGATTCAGAGAGGCGTAGTGGTGATTCCAAAAACGGTAAATAAAAATAGAATGGAAGAAAACTTCAACGTATTTGATTTTGAACTAACGACAGAGGATATGGCAAAAATAGATGCACTGGATACAAGAAAGGCGATTTGGTCGTCGTTCCTTTTGCTTATAGAGATAACACATGTCCATTTTGCAAGAAGGATTGATGACTTCTTGTGAGCATGGGGGCTTTATGAGTGGCTGCCAGGCGGAATTTGTTCGAGTGCCTCAAGCACAGGGAAGTATGTTCAAATTGCCTGACGAAATTGATGAAGACTCTCCTTTATTGCCGTCCCTGTTGACATTGTCTGACGTATACGGAACTGGCTATCATGCGGCGGTGATGGGAGGCGTGAATGAGAATACGACTGTAACGATTATTGGTGATGGAGCTGTTGGTCTTCTTGCTGTTCTGTCGGCGAAGAAACTCGGTGCCAACAAAATCATTCTCATGGGCCGCCATAAGGAGCGGACAGATCTTGGTATTGAATTCGGCGCCACAGACGTTATTCCTGAGCGCGGAGAAGAAGGCATAGCGAAAGTCCGAGAGCTGACGAATGGTGAAGGAACACATGTCGTTCTTGAATGTGTCGGTCTGATGCCTGCTTACAAGATGAGTATTGGCGTTGTCCGGGCCGGCGGGGTTATCAGTCGTGTTGGTGTTCCGCAGTATGATGAAGCATCCATCGGCTTTGAAAGTCTTTTCGGGCGTAATATTACTCTTACGGGAGGTCCGGCACCAACGCGTGCATACATGGAAGAATTATTACCGGACATTTTTGACGGAACATCTGAACCTGGCTGTGTTTTTGACGTAACGATTGATCTGGACGGTGTTCCAGAGGGTTATCGTGCCATGAACTGTTTATTGCATACTAAAAATGCCTAGAATTGCAGCGTAAAAGTGCTTAGATCAGATGCAAAAAAAAGGCACTTGTCAGCCCCTTACATTCC
>NZ_BALG01000185.1 GCF_000315235.1 Paenibacillus popilliae ATCC 14706
GATGCATTAATTATAAACGAAAAAAGGTACGGCTCCTCAATTTTCTTGAGGAGCCGTACCTTTTTTCATGAGAAGGACTTTTTCAGTGGCCTCAACCAATATAGGAGTCATCTTCTGACAGCGTAGTGTTTTTTTATACTGTCCACGATCAGGGTCATAGTTCACTTCCTCAGGAACATCTTTTTTTTAAAACGGATAAATTAACATCAAATACCTTACACAAATCTTTTACTTCCTCACAATGCAATACTTTATTTTCCAACGATTTTCCCCTCCGCAGTTAGTGAGGCAATACGCCGTGCTTTTCAAATACGGTTTCCCCTGTATGCTTGTCTACGACCCGAATATCGAGCGTTCGCGGAATTTCATGGTAGGTTACGTAGGTCGTGTAGTCCTGTTTGTAGGCAATAAAACGTTTCTCCTCATCAACGGAATCGGATGGCTGAACACTAACTTGCCCCGGTGAGCATAAGAAACACCCGCCAACGATACAACCAATGAACATACGACCATAACCGACAACATCTTTTTCAGCATCTTCTTCAATTTTAATCCCACCCAAATATGGTTATCATGGAAGAACAACAAATGTTAAGGTTGATCCCTTGACATGGCCGCCGGATTCGGATATGATTAGGAACATTGATGGGCTGTAAAGGTTTTTTCCTTGACGAAAGGAGTGGCCCGGATGAACGAGGAACATGTTCTGGAGAAGACGAACCGTGTCAACATGCTGTTCGATTTCTATGAACCTCTCTTGACGGAGAAGCAGCAGACGTTCCTGAAATGTTATTTTCAAGACGATTTTTCATTAGGCGAGATCGCCGCTGAATTTGGCATTAGCCGTCAGGCGGTGTATGAACATATTAAGCGGGCGGAGCAGACGCTCGGCTCTTATGAGAGCAAGCTTGGATTGGTAGCGAGGTACGAACGCCGGAAGCAGCTGCTGGATGCGCTGCGCGACGAATTGAATGATATAATGGATATGCCCGACCCGCAGCGTGCGGAACTGCAGAAGATGATCCGTGAACTGCAGGCGTTGGATTAAGGGAAGGGGGGAATAGGAATGGCATTTGAAGGACTAACGGGCCGGCTGCAGAATGTGTTCGGCAAGCTGCGCGGCAAAGGAAAAGTAACCGAAGACGACGTCAACGAAGCGATGCGCGAGGTGCGCCTCGCACTGCTGGAGGCCGATGTCAACTTCAAGGTCGTCAAGGAATTCATCAATAAGGTGAAGGAGAAGGCGGTCGGCCAGGAGGTGATGAAGAGCTTCACGCCGGGCATGGTCATCGTTGACATCGTCAATAAGGAACTGACCGAGCTAATGGGCGGAACGGCCGCTAAGCTGGCCAAGGCGAACAAGCCGCCGACGGTCATCATGATGGCCGGCTTGCAAGGCGCTGGGAAGACGACGACGTCCGGGAAGCTGGCGAAGCTGCTGCAGAAGCAGAACCATAAGCCGCTGCTGGTCGCGGCCGACATTTATCGGCCAGCCGCCATCAAGCAGCTGGAGGTGCTGGGCGCGCAGATCAATGTGCCTGTCTTCTCCCTTGGCGATCAGGTCAGTCCGGTAGAGATTGCGCGCCAGGCGATGGAGCATGCACGCGTCAATCATCTCGACTATGTCATCGTCGATACGGCGGGCCGCTTGCATATTGATGAAGCGCTGATGGAGGAGCTGAAGCAGATTCACGAGACGGTGAATCCGGACGAAGTTCTGCTCGTCGTCGATGCGATGACCGGTCAGGATGCAGTCAATGTCGCGGAGAGCTTCAACCAGCAGCTGGCGCTTACCGGTGTCGTGCTGACGAAGCTGGATGGCGATACGCGCGGCGGCGCGGCGTTGTCGGTCAAGGCCGTGACAGGCTGCCCGATCAAGTTCGCGGCTCTCGGCGAGAAGATCGATGCGCTTGAGCCGTTCCACCCGGAGCGGATGGCGTCCCGGATTCTCGGTATGGGGGACATGCTGTCGCTCATTGAGAAGGCGCAGGCCAACATCGATGCGGACAAGGCGAAGGAAATGGAGATGAAAATGCGCAACGCCGCATTTACATTCGACGATTTCCTGGAGCAGATGCAGCAAGTGAAGCAGCTCGGGCCCATCGATCAGATTCTGGACATGATTCCGGGTATGAACAAAATGAAGCAGACGGCCAATCTGAAGGTAGATGAGCGCCAGATGGGCCGGATCGAGGCGATTGTACGCTCGATGACGAATAAGGAGCGGCAAGATCCCGATATGATCAATCACAGTCGCCGCAAGCGGATCGCCGCCGGCAGCGGAACATCGCTGGCCGACGTCAATCGGCTGATCAAGCAGTTCGATGAGATGCGCCGGATGATGAAGCAATTCACCGAGATGATGGGGCCGAAAGGCCCGAAAATGATGAAGAATTTGAAGAGCAAGGCCGGCAAAGGAATGAGATTTCCTTTCCGCTGATGCATAGGGCCGGTTCCCCATAACGAACCGAATTCCGTTAAGGAGGTGAAAGTCGTGGCAGTACGTATCCGTCTGAAACGTATCGGTGCTCATAAAGCTCCGTTCTATCGTGTCGTTGTATCTGATTCCCGCTCTCCGCGTGATGGTCGATTCATCGAGGAAATCGGTTACTACAATCCGGTAGCTCAACCGGCAGTCGTGAACATCAACGAAGAAAAAGCGTTGAAATGGCTGCAAACAGGGGCACAAGCTTCTGACACCGTTCGCAACTTGCTTAGCCAAGCTGGCGTCATGAAGAAGTTCCATGAGCAAAAATACCAGAAGTAATCTAACCGTTCGGAGGGTCGCGAATGGAAGAGTTAGTGTATGTTATCGCACGCGCTTTGGTCGATCATCCGGAGGAGGTCTGTGTGAAGGCCGTGGAGAAAGACCATATCATCGTGTATGAGCTTCACGTCCATCCTGACGATGTCGGGAAGGTTATCGGGAAGCAAGGTCGCATTGCCAAGGCACTTCGCACGGTCGTCACATCGGCAGCCGTTACGATTCCAAAACGGGTTGCCGTAGACATTATTTCTTAATCATGACGAAACGGGTTAGGATAAGATCCTAGCCCTTTTTCGTATAGAGGAAGCCATTGTGATACACTAATCATGCTTGTTCATAACTCGTAGAAGCAGGAGGATCGAGACGAGATGTCTGAACGATTGTATTCTGTCGGCAAGCTGGTCAATACCCACGGCATTCGCGGCGATGCCAAAATATTGACGAGCACCGACTTCCCGGAAGAGCGCTTCGCTTCGGGCACCGAGCTGATTCTACAGCACCCGGAGACGAAGGAGTCGCTCACGGTCACCGTGGAGCGCGCACGGCCGCAGAAAAATGTCTACATTATAAAATTCAAAAATTTCGACAACATCAATGATGTGGAACGGTATAAGGGCTGGATTCTCTATGTCACCGCCGCGCAGCAGAAGGAGCTGGCGGAGAACGAATACTACTATCATGAGATTATCGGTTGCCGCGTCGTAACCGATGAAGAGAAAGAGCTGGGCGTGATTAGCGAAATTCTGGCGCCGGGCGCGAATGATGTCTGGGTCGTCCAGCCCGCGAAGGGCAAGCCGATTCTTCTTCCCGCCATTCCGGATGTCATCCTCGACGTCGATATTGTCGGCAAGCTGGTGAAGGTTCATCTGATGGAGGGGCTTCTGTAATGCGCATTGATGTATTAACGATCTTCCCGGAGATGTGTGAGGGCGTATTCCGCTCCAGCATATTGGGGAAGGCACAGGACAAAGGGCTCGTCACCCTCAATGCGGTCAATTTCCGGGACTATTCCGGGAACAAGCATCTGACTGTGGACGATTATCCGTATGGCGGGGGCGGGGGCATGGTGCTGAAGCCGGAGCCGATCTTCGCGGCCGTTGAAGCCGTGATCGTGCAAGCGGAGGCAGAGCGGACGCCGCTTCCGCAAGAAGGGCAAGCCCCGGCGGCGGACGATCCGGATGTCCTGAAGGTTCCCCATGGTTCGGACGGGCTGAATGGCCAGAACCGTCTGGGACGGAAGAGGCCGCGGGTCATCTTGATGTGTCCGCAGGGCGAGCCGTTTACCCAGGCGAAGGCGGAGGAACTGGCGCAGGAATCGCATCTCATCTTGGTCTGCGGCCATTATGAAGGCTATGATGAGCGAATCCGCGAGCATCTTGTCACCGACGAGCTGTCGATGGGCGATTATGTGCTGACCGGCGGCGAGCTGCCGGCGATGGTCGTCACCGACTCGGTCGTGCGGCTGCTCCCGGGCGTGCTGGGCAATGAGTCATCGGCGGTGACAGATTCGTTCAGCACCGGCCTGCTTGAGTACCCGCATTATACGCGGCCGGCCGATTTCCGCGGCTGGACGGTGCCAGATGTGCTATTGAGCGGCCACCATGCGAAGGTGGAGCAGTGGCGCAAAGAACAGTCCCTGCGGCGCACCGTGGAACGGCGGCCGGATCTGCTGGAGGCTATCGAGCTCGACGAGGCGGATCGTAAGCTGCTGGAGCGCATTCTTGCCGAGCACCAAGCGGATAAAGCGAATAGCGAATAACGCAGAAGAGCACTTCCTGAGGATGTGCTCTTTTTTCGTGAACCACCAAAGGCGGTTCTGAAGGGTTCAAGTCCGGGAACGGTGAAGGCAAGTAATAGCCGTAGCTTAAGTTAAGGGTGTTGATGATGAGGTCGAATCAGAAGGAAGTCGGCGGCAAATCTCCGTGTCTGAGGAACACGAACTTTAATAAGGCTGCCCATTTGGATGAAATTGCTAAACAAGCCAAAGTCCGTATTGCCGAAGGAATGCCCCTACTCGATTCGGAGGTCCGCGGGAATGTTAGAGTTAGAGCACCAAGAAAGCCCATGAACTAGGCAAAATGCCAAGATTCACGGGCTTAACTGGGAGGTTAGTGCGTTTATACGTACTAACCCACGAAGTGTTTCAGCAGATCAATGAACGGAGGAATAATCGTTTTAACGAATTCTAATACCGCTATGAATGCTGCCATGTCGAACACTCCCTAATAGGATATTCAAGAAACATAATGTTCCTTGTACTATCTATATCGGCAAACTTTATTTCTTTTTGAATAAATCTTATGAAAAAATAAAAAAATTTACGTGACGGAACCATCCGGTTGGAGAATACCAGAGGGATATTAATGAAATGTAATTCATTGGGTTTGTTTCCATCCAAGTGATACTTGACAAGATGTTCCGTTAAAGATGAGGGGTAGCTTTTCATGGAGCGGATTCGCAAGTAGAGTACAAAGAAAGCCCATAAACCAGGCAAAATGCCAAGATTCATGGGCTTCTGGGAGGTTAGTGCGTTTATACGAAATGCTTCAGCAGATCAACCAACGGAGGAATAACCGCGCTTAGGAATCCTAATACCGCTATGAATGCTGCCATTTCAAACACTCCCTAATAAGATATTCAAGAAACGGTAATGTTCCTTGTACAATCTATATCGGCAAACTTTCTTTCTTTTTGAACATTTGTTACAAAAAAATAAAAAAAATTTACGTGACGGGCTGATAGCTGAGAAGTTGGGATGAGACCGCAAGATGGTAAGAAAGTGGCTGCAGGCAGGTGAGCCCGGCGTCTATTCGAAGTGCAAGCCACGCGCCTTGCGCATGTGCCGTTTTGCAAGACGCTGAATTCGTTCAAGCCGGACCTGCTCATTATCGACGAAATCGGGTATCGAATGATGCAGCTAAAAATGATGGAGTACCAGCGATCATTGACAAGCTGTTCCCTGAAATGAGGTGTGGCAGGTTGTTCAGGGGGCGGA
Organism: Paenibacillus popilliae ATCC 14706; assembly: GCF_000315235.1. Taxonomy (GTDB): domain Bacteria; phylum Bacillota; class Bacilli; order Paenibacillales; family Paenibacillaceae; genus Paenibacillus_B; species Paenibacillus_B popilliae. Next base: position 5,763 of record NZ_BALG01000185.1, read on the forward strand.
TTCATAGAAATGGTAGAAGCACGAGGAAAGCCCATGAACCAGGCACAGATGCCAAGATTCATGGGCTTCGGTGGAGGTTAGTGCGTTTAGCCGTACTAACTTAGTCCTCTAATTGTTTAATACCCCAAGGAATAATCGTTCCGTTCAAAAATTCGAGTGCCATTTTCAACAAGTGTTTCCAGTTCATTTTAATTCCCTCCCGGACAAGATATTCAAGAAACGGTAATGTTCCTTGTACTATTTATATCGGCAAGCTTACTCTCTTATTGAACAATTGTTACGAAAAAAATGAAAAAAATTTCGTGGTGGAGCCATACGATGGGAGAATATCAGAAAGATGGGGCGGATTCAGAGGAATGGTAAGGCACGAGGAAAGCCCATGAACCAGGCACAGATGCCAAGATTCATGGGCTTCGGTGTAGAGGTTAGTGCGTTTAGAACGTACTAACTCAGTCCTCCAATTGTTTAATGCCCCAAGGAATAATCGTTCCGTTCAAAAATTCGAGTGCCATTTTCAACAAGTGTTTCCAGTTCATTTTAATTCCCTCCCGGACAAGATATTCAAGAAACGGTAATGTTCCTTGTACTATCTATATCGGCAGGCTTACTCTATTTTTGAACAATTGTAACGAAAAAAATGAAAAAAAGTGCATAAAGGACTAGAGTGTGTCTTCAAACTATAAACTTACCTAAAAACATGGTAAACTTATCCTATGAAAGTACGATACGAAATACGCGATGATCAATGGGACCAAAATATCATGATCGATGCGACCATCGTCCGCGTCCACCAACATGGAGCGGGCGCAAAAGGGGGCAGCAATTCCAGGCCACCGGGCGCTCCAGAGGCGGAATAACGACCAAAATTCATGCCATTCTAGATGCGCTTGGAAATCCGTTATGCTTTGAGTTGACCGCAGTCGCGAAGCCGAATGACAAAGGATGGCCCGTCTGCTTTATAATGATCCAGCCGTTCCAACTTTTCGTAAGCTCGATCCATCACCATAATCAAGTCGCTGTGGCTTAACGGCACAGATGATAAACCGTTACCTTTCGGTTGGCTTGTAGGGGTTCCAACATTTTATTACCCAGTTGAGAACACTCGTGACTTCAGTCGTGAGATGAATTGGCCTCGGACAAGGCGCGTCTTTTGACACGTCAATGGTCCAACGTATGTTAACTTACCTATTAATAAAAACACTGATATTTAGCGGATATAACTTGAAAAACAATTGACATATGTTGTCCTATAATTGAGGTGGATAGCATGGCAGAAGTCAGACATGGTAGAGGATATGTGTACTCTATCCAATACCATAATGTATGGTGCATGAAATATCGCCACAAAGTGTTGCTTGGCGATATAGATATCTAAAGGAAATACTCAATCAAATTGCTACAAACAAATTGCTACAAAATAATGGTTTCACGATTTCAGAAATTGAAAGTGATTGTGACCATGTTCATCAGAAAGTGAGGTGAAAAGCAATGTTAGTAAACAAAGCATTTAAGTCTCGCTAAAACGATTGGTTGCAGTCGATTTGTGTTTGACCACTTCGGCAGCAACTGCTCCGGCGAAGCGAAGTCGTTCGCATTGATTTCCGGCTCGCGGTCTTGATGTTGCCACCCAACCGGTAATCGATCAACACAATCGGCTGCAACTTACGAATCATCTTCACCAGCTCGGTCTCCTTCTATTTTCCCCGGTCATATGTTCGTCAAAGAATAGAACCAGAGTACATCGATCCTCCCGTAGTTGGTCAGCAGATCCTTCACCTGGCCGTGCATATTGTATCGGTTGAAGTTCTGCGGTCGATCCTTGAACTCTACGTTATCCCGCGCGATTGCCGTAGGCCGGATAGTCCGGGTGATGCCAGTCAATAATGGAGCGGTTATTAATAAAGATAGAGAAAATTCATTCGTCTTTGGAGAAAATCAAGATTTTGGCATGGAGCATGTGAGTTGGGGAAGTCGGGCTGCTGCAGCGATATTGGATGTATATTATTACTCCCGCTTGTTCAACAATAGTACCGGATTCAATCTTACGTCGTTCATAACGGCGCATTAGACGGAGGCGCAGGGAAAGATGATGGCGGATACAGAGAACAAGATGCGGCTGTTTATCGGTGTGCCGCTGGGCGAGTCTGTCAGCGTCGCCCTCGATAACTGGGCGAAGCAAGCGCGGCGCCAGTGGACATTTTCCCGCTGGGTTCATCCGGCGGACTACCATATCACGTTGCAATTTCTCGGCGACACTCCGGAGTCGAAGCTGGCGCCGCTGCTAGATGGGCTGAACCGGACGGCGGCCCGCAGCGATCCGTTCCGGCTGACCTTGGGCGGATGGGGCACCTTCGGACTCCCTGCCTCGCCGCGGGTACTGTGGGCTGCCGTCGCCGGAGATATCAATAGGCTTCATGAACTGTATCATCAGGTTATGGAGTCTACCGCTTCGCTCGGCTTCGTGCCGGAAGCGAGGCCGTACCGGCCCCATATTACATTGGCGCGCAAGTATAAGGGAACGACGCCATGGGACCGGGGCATGCCGGAGGCGGATACGAGCGGCGCGGCAGCGGAATGGATGGCGGATCGGTTCTGTCTGTTCCGGACACATATGCAGGCGACGCCGATGTATGAGCGGATGGGGGAGTTCCGGTTATCCGGTACTTCCGATTCATAGGGTTTGCAGGAAGTCGGTTGCAGCAACGGGGCTGATTTTCATTTTTACGGAGGCCTGGTTGGAGTGGCTGAGATTTATACGTTTTGTATGATAGGAACATAAATTATTTTCTTGTAATCGGTTGGGTGGTATGCTAAAATTATTTTTGTTGTTTGGAATAAGGTGGTCCTCTATATTCGATGAGGTCGAGCGCATGAGCGCTCCCGAGATGTATGAACACCTGTGTGGAAGGAGGAAGTCCAAGATGAATATCGTTCAAGTAATTACGCAAGACCAGCTTCGCAAGGATATTCCTAGCTTTCGTCCCGGCGATACTTTGAAAGTATATGTAAAAGTTATCGAGGGATCCCGCGAGCGTATCCAGTTGTTCGAAGGTGTGGTCATTAAGCGTCGTGGCGGCGGAATCAGCGAGACATTCACTGTTCGTAAGATTTCTTACGGCGTAGGTGTTGAGCGTACATTCCCGCTTCATACACCTAAAATTGATAAAATCGAAGTGGCTCGCCGTGGTAAAGTGCGTCGTGCGAAGCTTTATTATCTTCGCAATCTTCGCGGTAAAGCAGCGAGAATCAAAGAAATCCGTTAAGGAACCGGGGGCTTGCTTAGCTGCAAGCCCCTTTTACTATTTTATTCCACATCAGAGAATGAAGCTTGCATGTTCGTCTACCGATAGCGTATGATATGACTGCATAGCAGCAATTCAAGGAAAGCGGGGCACTGCCGATGGATCAACACGACCAAATAATGCAACCGAATGCGGCGGAAGAGCCGCCAACCAAAAAGCCACAAGCGAAAAACGAGCTTCTGGAGTGGGTGAAAGCGATTGCGATCGCCGTTGTGCTCGTCGTCATCGTGCGATGGCTGTTATTTGCTCCGTTTATCGTAGACGGCCCTTCCATGGAACCGAATTTTTGGACGGGCGAGCGACTTATTGTGAATAAAGTCTTGTATGATTTTCGCGAACCAAAGCGCGGGGAAGTGGTCGTCTTCCACGTACCGGAGGAGAATCGCGATTTGATTAAGCGGGTTATCGGAGTGGCCGGGGATACGATAGAATACCGTGGCGACGATCTGTACGTCAATGGCAATAAGGTTGAAGAACCATACATACAAGAAGTGCTGGACGAAGCCCATAAAACGGGAGAGCTGTACAATGACCGTGATTTTCCGAATGATCTGATTCAACAGAACACGGTGCCGGAAGGGCATATTTTCGTTATGGGAGATCACCGGAACAACAGCACGGACAGTCGCATGCTTGGATTTATTTCGTTGAAGGACGTCATCGGCAGAGCGGATGTTATTTTCTGGCCGCTGCCGCATGCGAAGCTTGTACGACACCACTAGGCAGAGAATGAATCATCAGGAGGTGGATGCCGATGACAATCCAATGGTTCCCTGGGCATATGACGCGCGCCCGGCGGCAGATCCAGGAGAAGCTCAAGCTTATTGATGTCGCCATCGAGCTATTGGATGCGCGGCTACCCATGTCCAGCCGCAATCCGATGATTGGCGACATTTTGCAGAATAAGCCGCGGCTCATTTTATTGAACAAGGCGGATCTGGCCGATCCGGATATGAATGCGCAATGGCTGCAGGCGTTTCGCGGCGAGGGTCATGCCGCACTCGCGATCGACGCCTCGACAGGCACGAACGTCGCACAGATCCCCGGCGAAGCCCGGAAGCTGCTGGAAGAGAAGATTCAGCGCCAGCTCGCCAAAGGGATGAAGCCGCGCCCCGTGCGCGCCCTCATCGTTGGCATACCGAATGTCGGCAAATCGACGCTTATCAACAAGCTGGCTGGCCGAAGCGTGGCCGCGACCGGCGATCGGCCGGGGATTACCAAGGGACAGCAGTGGATCAAAGTCGGCTTCGAGATGGAGCTGCTCGATACACCGGGCATTTTGTGGCCCAAGTTCGAGGATCAGGAAGTCGGTTACCGGCTGGCGGCGACCGGAGCGATCAAGGATGAAATATTGAATGTGGAAGAAATCGCGTTCTATGTGATCAAGCAACTGGCTGACCCGTACCGGGATCGCCTTAATGAACGCTACGGTCTGGAGATTCCACCGCAAAGCAGCTTAGGGCAGGATGACATTGTCGAGATAATGGAAGCGATCGGACGCAAGCGCGGATGTCTGATGGCCGGCGGGTGCGTTAATCTGGAGAAAGCCTCGAGCCTCATCCTGCGTGATTTGCGCGGAGGCAAGCTGGGACGGATATCGCTGGAGGAGCCGTATTCCTTCCTCGTCAATGAGAACGGGAATTGAACAGGAAAGCGCCGTATGCGCCGATTCATCGGACGCGCGGCGTTTTTTTTGATCCGTGACACGATGTCGTCGCTCGTTGTCTTCCCCCTTGCAACCAACAGTGGAGAAGATGCAGTGTGACGTAGGTCGTCATTCTCGTATCGGTACTGGGGGGGATTTTATGAACAATCTCCCTTCGGGCCGTGGAACGGTATAGTGTGGGTTTCTCGTGTTTTATGAATTAGGAAAGAAGCGGCACTTTAGAACAAATGGATAAAAAGGGAGACGATCGAGATCGAATTCAGGAATCGTTGATATATGATCCCATTGGCGGAACATATGTTGTTCTCTGGCGTATAGATAGATGTCACATGCAAATCGTAACGGGCTAGTCTGCCAACGGGGGATGATGGACAAGTTGAGAAGAAGCAAGGCGACTGAAATGCGGGGGAGAGGAAGATAATGGGTCAGCGCAAGACAGTGGAAGCAGAAGCCGCAGCGATCGATCTGACCGCATGGGAGAAACGGTTATGGGATGAGGGGCTTCAGTATGTGGCCGGCATTGACGAGGTCGGGCGCGGCTGCTTGTTCGGCGATGTGGTCGCTGCGGCCGTCATATTGCCTGCGGGCGTCGTGATTGAAGGGATAAATGATTCGAAGAAGCTATCGGCAAAAAAACGGGAGGCGCTCTACAAAGAGATAACGGAACGCGCGATCGCTTGGTCTGTTGCGCAGGTCGACGTGTCGACCATTGAGCGCATCAATATTAAGCAGGCTTCGCGCCTGGCCATGAAGCAGGCCGTCGAGGGGCTCGGCATTCGTCCCGACATGCTGCTGATCGACGCGGAGCGCATCGATTGCCCGCTGCCGCAGGAAGCGATTGTGAAGGGAGACGCGAACAGTCAATCTATCGCGGCCGCCTCAATTATCGCCAAGGTAACGCGTGATCAGTTGTGTGCGGGTTTGTGGAATGAGCTCTACCCCGAGTACGGCATTGCCGTACATAAAGGATATGCAACGAAGCTGCATCGCCAGCAGTTGGAACGGCTCGGTCCGACGCCGATGCATCGCAAGTCGTTCCTGAAATCGCTCTTCCCGGAGGAGGAGCAGTTGAGTCTGTTCTAGGCATGTATGGGCCCAGGGGCTCTGGCCCGGCTCATATTCCGGCCTCCGTCTGCCGATATAAGAAGTGTATTGTCCTTGAGGAACGGGGGATTGTCCTGTGAATATTTCGCAGATGGTGCGCGGCTTGGTTGGGGAGGCGAGACCCGGCGAGCAGCGGACATTGGAATTGAAAAGCGGCCAGGTGGTGCGCGGCACTATCGCCAGCGTGGCCGAGAACGGACGGGAGGCCGTCATTCAGATTAATGGAGTGCCTGTGCGTGCTGTACTGGATACGCCGATGCGCCCGGGGCAGACGGCTTGGCTTCAGGTGCAGGGCCAGCAGGCGGACGGCATGATTATGCTGAAGGCGGCTGACGGTCCGGCATTTGCTCAGCTGCCTTCGATAGAGGAAGCGTTGAAGCAGTCCAACCTTCCAGACGAGGGTTGGGCGCGAAGACTGCTGCACGAGCTGCAGAAAGGCGGACTGCCGTTGACGAAGGAGCTTGCCTCACGGCTAGCTCAGGCACTGGAAGTCAAGCCGCAGGGCGTTCAAGCTGAGCAGTGGATGCAGGCGGCCGGTCTGGCATTGCGCCGCCAGCTGCCGCTTAGCGGCGAGACGCTGCGCGGCCTGCAGCAGGCTATGTTCGGCAAGCCGCTCAATGATCTGCTTGCCGGCTTTGAGCGCGCAGGGGAGGCTGCGCTTGCTCGCAGCCCAGGAGAACCGGCCGCCGGGGCGGCTCCTTGGGCTGCACCGCTCCGGGAAGCGCAGGCGTTGGTGCGCGACATTATGGCGTCGCTGCCGCGCATGGATGCCACTTCCAGCGGCGGGCCAAGCAATCAGGCGCCAGCTCCAGCAGCCGCAGGAGGGAACCCGGCGGCGCCGACCGCTGCTTCGGCTGCGGGGCAATCCGCCACAGGCGGCTCGCCAGCAGGGAATGCCTCCGCGAATGCTGGTAGCGGCTCCGCTCCAGGGCCGGCTGCCACAGGCGCTCCACCAGCGGCGTCCGCAGCGGAGGGGCCTACGGCCTCAACGGCCGCTTCAGCGAGCGAAGGCGCTCCCGGCGGAGGCGCCTGGATTGGGCGCCTGCTGCAGCGGCTTGGCGTGCCGCATGAGCAGCAGGTGCACCGTGCGGCCGTTCTTGAGATGACGGCTGCAGGCAGCGGAACGTCGCAAGGCGACGGCGCCCTGGGACGCGACGCGGCGGTGGAGAGCACGGCCGCCCGGTCGCAGCCCGGCACAGCCGCGCCGTCAGCGGCTGGCGCGCCTTCAAGTGCTGCATCTCCAGCACCGGCGATGCCAAAGACGCCTGCACCGCCGGTGGCGCCGACGACCGCCGCGCCGGCGGAGTCGCTGAAGAGCACGCTGCTTCAGCTCCTCCAGAATGATACGCTGCCACCGGCAGTCCGCGACGCGGCGCAGCAGCTGGTCCATCAGATTACGGGCCAGCAGTTGCTGCTGACAAGCGATCGGCAAGCGCCGTTCACGCATGTCACCCTATTTGTGCCGCTAGTGACGCCGGACGGCCAGCAGACGGCCACCGTCCACGTCCAATCGCGGCAGAGCCGCCGGGGCGAGCTGGAGTCGGACAACTGTCGCCTCTGGTTCGATCTGGACATGAAGGTGCTGGGCCGGACGCTCGTCGACGTTCAGGCTGTGGAGCGGGCCGTGGCCCTTCATATCCATCAGGCGGACGAGGGCATCGGCGAATGGCTGAGCGGGTTTCGCGGCGAGGTGGAGGAAGCGATGAATCGGATCGGCTATCAGCTGTCGGCGTTCCGCATTTTGCCGATGCCAGAGACGAAGGTGGACGAGCCAAAGAACTGGCCCGAGATTGATATGAACGATTATACGCTTCAGCCATACAAAGGGGTAGATGTCAGAATATGAAGGACACGGAAGCAGCATCCCGGACCACCGGGCGTTATGAACGGAAGACGGCGGTCGCGCTGTCCTACAAGCCGGAGCAAGATGAAGCGCCGGTTGTTGTCGCCAAAGGGCAGGGACAACTGGCCGAACAGATATTGGAGAAGGCGAAGGAGAGCGGCGTGCCGATTCAGGAGGACCCCTCCTTGGTGGAGGTGCTCTCCAAGCTGGACATTAACCAGCAGATTCCGGGCGAGCTGTATCATCTGGTCGCGGAAGTGCTGACCTTCATCTACAAGACCGATCAGCGGGCCGAGAAAGGGTGGAATCGTTATGAATGAGTCCCGTCGCGGTGCGGATAAACGGACGGTGAATAACCGGAGCGGCGGCCTCAACCGGAAGGAGAAGGGGGCTGCTGCGGAAAGGATGGCAGCCGAGCGGCTTCAAGCGCTCGGCTATCGCATTATTCACAAAAATTGGCGCTGCCGATCGGGCGAGATTGACATCATTGCGCGGGACGGCAACTGCTGGGTCTTTATTGAGGTGCGCAGCCGGTACGGCGCTGCCGGAGCGGTGGAGGCGGCTGAAGCGATCGACTGGCGGAAGCAGCACAAGGTAAGAGCCGTGGCCGAAGTGTACGTGAACCGATACCGGCTTCATGAAGCCGAGCTCCGGTTCGACGCCGTCGCGGTTGCTCTGGGCGCTGATCCTTCTCGTCCCCCGGACATTACGGTGTTCCGCAATGCATTTTGAGGCGGTTAGCTGAGCAATTCACGGCGATGTATCATCCGCGCTAGGCATCGAACGATTCGACACGGTGTTAGCCGAAATTTGCTGCGGCTTCATTAAGAATTAGCCAAGTACTGATTGCGGTTAATGCTTCAAAATAGGGTTTACTTTTAAGGAAATAGTATTTATAATCTTTTACAAGGATAATAATGGAGTTTGTTTAAAGGACATCTAATTTCTAAAAGATATTCGGTAAAATACAGATGTGACAATCCATCCGACCCAAATGACACCAGCTTATTGCTTATTTCCTCAATATAAGCTTTTTTACTTCGGCGTTAATCTCCTGTTAGTATTTCACCATACTTACGTTGCGAACTAACGGATTATACTGTGTTGCTGGCTACCTGCTCATGCATATCTACAATAAGCTCCATATTAGATTGCGGGAATGATCCAAAACATTTCGTTGTTTGAAGAAAAATAAGAATACGATATTCGCGTTCATATTGAATCTTCCATATTCTCAGCGGTTGCTTTCGAGAGCTGCCGTAACTCTGGAAAAAGAAGTTGAATGATCGTGGAACACCTGATTTTTGCCTAGATGTGAGTTTCCTAGATAGGTTTCAGAAAGTCGGCATTCTCAAAAATTGTTGTTTTTCCAATCCATTTTTTTGATGATGTTCTCTTTTTTTTTTGATTTCATGATAAATGATGAGAAAAGCAGTGTCATGTGTTCCCTTGTCTCAGTTTAAAAATGGAGGTAACCGGAATTGAAAAAACACATATTGGTTAGAGCACTGTTATTCGGTATATTTGCATTCACATTGAGGTTTTTATTTGACGGTGTTTTCGATATAAAGGATATTATCGCCCCTATCATTTTTATTCTTCTCTGTATAAATGAGTATTATTACAAAAAAAAGAAAACGGAAAGAAAGTAAAGTGACATATCATGTTGTTTTTTGCAAGTGAAAAATGCTCAATTTTGCAGCCAAAAGTACCGAGGCACCTGCCAACCCTCCAAAGCTTAAATAGGAAGGGTGGTAATGCCTATATTCAGATGATTAGCAAGATGCAATCGAACTAAATTATAGTTTTCGTTGACCAAATAGGGATACAAATGTATGAATCTAATCCGCATCTAGATACGCCTCCGGTTCCAATATTTCACAAGTAAAAAATATTGTCAAAAAATCGTCTTCTTAATAATGCTAACACTGATTTTTTGATATCAAGTAGAGAAAATGACCAGATTTAAAATAAGAAAATAGAGGTGTCTATATGTGGATTTCAAAATTAAAATCTAAGGTAATGATTTCTGTCGTATGCATTTTTTCGATGATGTTTTCAACGACATTTATTTACGCAGATAGTCAGCTTGTTTTGCCTAATAAGCCTCCTAAGGCACCTAGTGCGAGAGTAAGCTTTGATGATATTGATACATTAAATAAAAATATTGGATTAAATAAAAATCAGGTTCGCAAAATTAGAGATGTGCAGGTTATTGAAAATATAGGGAAGCGAATTTCTAACAATGCTGAGCTTCAAGCTTTTACTGGTTTCAGTAAAGATGAGTTGACAAAATCTTTATACCAAGCCATTTACCTTGGTCAATCACAAGAACGATATTCGACTTACTTCATAACATTTGAATCCTTCAATGACTCGTGGACAGTTTTATCAGTATATGATGCTGATAGAGATATACTAATTGATTGTTTGAATTTTAAACATGCTGCAAACGATTTCTGGAGAATAGACAGCAGAAATGTTGGAAATCTACTTAAAGGAATAAAAGCAGATGTCGAAATACTCAAAAATGGAAACCAACAAGATAAAGAGAGACGTAAACAGGATTTTCAAAAAAAATATAACGGTGATGCTCAGGTTAAATCAGAAAAAAACATAATAAGTGACGTATTTTCGTTGTTAGCCACACCTACAGCATCTGCATCTGGGCTGGATTGTAAGGCGAGTAGTGAAACATGTTCATGGGTGTCAATACCATACTGTGCAGCCGCTGGTCTTGCAGGTTTTTGGCCTGGTCTAGCGTGCAGTGTAGTTATGCAATATGTATGCAGTAAATGTGACTAAGTCATGGAGGTTCATGCGGATCGCCGCTCTTTCCCGCTGGGGGGACGAGCGGCGATTTCTCATTTACCGTGAAGGCATATAGTTCCTGGCTAAATAAGCCATATAGAGCGGATAGACCCTGCCAGTCTACTCTATTGATTTCTCTGGCTAATGTGTTGAAAGGCAGTTGAAAGGCAGTTGAAAGGCAGTATCCCCTCGCAGAGTGTAGAGGAGCAGGGGGAAGTTGCGCCAGCAGTCACGCCTCTTTGCGCCGATCGAGCGTGCGGTATTGAATCGCTTCCGCGACATGGGCGGCATCGATCGAAACCTGTTCCTCCAGATCGGCAATCGTCCGCGCAAGCTTCAAGAGCCGATCATGCGCCCGCAGACTTAGACCCAACTGAGCATACGCCTGCTGCAGCAGATGCTCCGCCTCCGGCGATATCACGCAGTGCCGGCGCAGCAGCGAGCCGGAGAGCTCGCTGTTGAAGCGCAGCTTCAAGCCTGTGTAGCGCAGGGCTTGACGCCGGTGGGCCTGAAGCACCAAAGACTGCATCTCCGTTGAAGACAGAGACGGCCCTTTCCATTCCGTAACCGGGGAGCGGGGCACCTCGACCTGCATATCGATGCGGTCGAGCAGCGGCCCGGACAATTTGCCGCGATATTGCGCTAGCCGGGCCGGAGTGCAGCGGCAGTCTCCCCCAGAGTACGAGCTGTACCCACAAGGACACGGGTTCATGGAGGCGGCCAGCATGAAATGGGCAGGGAAGCGGTACACCGCCCGCGCCCGTCCGATCGTCACCTGCCGCTCCTCCAACGGCTGTCGCAACACCTCCAAGGCCTGACGGGAGAATTCAGGGAGCTCGTCAAGGAAGAGCACGCCGTGATGAGCCAGACTGACTTCTCCTGGCTTCGGAATCGAGCCGCCGCCGATCAGGCCGGGGGAGGAGATGGTGTGATGTGGCGCCCGGAAGGGGCGATCCCGCATCAGCCCGCCACCCGTCCGGTCCCATTTGCCGGATACGCTGTACAGCTTCGATACCTCCAATGCCTCGTCGTCGCTAAGCGGCGGCAGGATTGTCGGAAGGCGGCGGATGAGCATTGTCTTCCCGGTACCCGGCGGCCCCGTCAGCAAAATATTGTGCATGCCGGCCGCAGCCACGACAAGGGCGCGTTTCACATGGAGTTGTCCATACACATCGGCATAATCCTCCGCCTGATTCGATAGTACGCCCTCTCCCTCTCCCTGGCCCTGGCGCGGCGGCCCCGAATCAGCGCCGCCAGACCAAGGGGCGATGTCCTCCAGCCGAAGCAACTCATGCAGATGGCGCAGCGGATAAATGTCCAGCCCCTCTACGAGAGCGGCTTCCTCCGCATTGTCGGAGGGGACGAGCAGCCGCTTGAATCCTTGCTTGCGCGCTTCATCGGCCAGAGGCAATATGCCGGGAACCGGCCGGGTCGAACCGTCCAGCGCAAGCTCTCCGACCAGCAGCATGTCGCACAGCGGTTCAGCGGGCAATTGCCCGCTTGTGCACAGCAGCCCCGCCGCGATCGCCATATCGAAGGATGTTCCTTCCTTGCGCACGTCGGCCGGCGCGAGATTGACCGTGATTCGCGCAAGCGGGAACTTCCAGCCGCTGTTGCGGACGGCCGCTCGCACCCGCTCGACCGATTCGCGCACTGCCGCATCGGGCAGACCGACGAGATATACGTTCGGCAAGCCTGGCGAGATATCGATTTCGACCTGGATAAGCCGGCCGTCGACGCCGCATATCGATGCGCCCCACATTTTTCCATACATAAAAAAACCTCTCCTTCCTTCATCGTGGCCGCGTAGGCCGGATGCAGGGGAAAGGTTCTTCCTTATCATCCCTAAATATATCAATATTATAGGAGTATGGCAGCTCCTCCGTCAATGGATAAGAGATTCATCTCATGAATAGATGATAATGATATCAAAAAAATGCACGTTCAGATCGAATAAGAGAGGAAAGCGTTTGAAAAACATGCTACAATACTTGGAGGATTGTATATATTTTCCGCGGAAGAACGTGTTTTCGAAGTGGTGGAAGCGGTTCCGCATTCACGGCCGCGCCAGGAGACGGATCAAGTCAGATTCTGTCTGCAAGCTGATACGTTCTATCATGCTGCCGGCTCCAATGGCTACGGGTCGCTATACGGCCTCAGAGGCTAACGATAGGGTAGGGGGATGCACAATGAATATTCATGAGTACCAAGGCAAGGAAGTAATGAAGCAATACGGCGCTGCGGTCCCGAACGGCAAGGTTGCCTTTACGGTTGATGAAGCCGTTGAAGCGGCGAAGGAGCTCGGAACGTCCGTTGTCGTGGTGAAAGCTCAGATTCATGCAGGCGGGCGAGGCAAGGCGGGCGGCGTCAAGATTGCGAAAAATCTGGACGAGGTGCGCGCATATGCGTCGGAACTGCTCGGCAGTGTGTTGGTAACGCCTCAGACAGGCCCGGAAGGTAAGGAAATCAAGCGCTTGCTCATCGAGCAAGGCTGTAGCATCAAGAAAGAATATTATGTCGGCGTCGTTGTAGATCGCGCAACCGGCCGCGTTGTGATGATGGCTTCGGAGGAAGGCGGTACCGAGATTGAGGAAGTGGCAGTGAAGACTCCGGAGAAAATTTTCAAGGAAGTCATCGACCCTGCTGTCGGACTGCAAGTGTTCCAGGCGCGCCGCCTCGCTTATGCGATCAACATCCCGGCAGAACTGGTTAACAAAGCGGTCAAATTTATACTCGCTCTCTATCGTGCGTTCGTTGACAAGGATTGCTCCATCGCGGAGATCAATCCGCTGGTCGTGACCGGCGACGGTCAAGTGATGGCGCTTGACGCGAAGCTGAACTTCGACTCCAACGCGCTGTTCCGCCACAAGGACATTCAAGAGCTGCGCGATCTCGACGAAGAGGACGAGAAGGAAATTCAAGCGTCCAAGTTCGACTTGAGCTACATCGCGCTGGACGGCAATATCGGCTGCATGGTGAACGGCGCTGGACTTGCGATGGCAACGATGGATATTATCAAATATTACGGGGGCGAACCGGCCAATTTTCTTGATGTGGGCGGCGGAGCCACGACAGAGAAGGTAGCGGAAGCATTCAAGATCATCTTATCGGATGATCAGGTAAAAGGAATCTTCGTCAACATCTTCGGCGGCATTATGCGCTGCGACGTCATTGCGAACGGTGTCGTGGAAGCTGTGAAGCAAACTGAACTGGATCGTCCGCTTGTCGTCCGTCTGGAAGGAACGAACGTCGAACTCGGCAAGCGAATCCTGAACGAGTCGGGATTGAACATTGTCGCGGCGGATTCGATGGCGGATGGGGCGCAGAAAATTGTCGCTTTGGTTCAATAATTTTGGTCGACGAGGAGATGAATAAGCGATGAGCATCTTAATTCATAAAGCCACGAAGGTGATTACGCAAGGGATTACGGGCTCGACCGGAATGTTCCATACGAAGGGAGCCTTGGAATATGGCACGAATATGGTGGGTGGCGTAACGCCAGGCAAGGGTGGAACGAAGATCGACATCGAGCTTGACAACGGGCAAACGGTCTCTCTTCCGATCTTCAATTCGGTCATCGAAGCGAAGCGCGAGACCGGCGCCACGGTCAGCGTCATTTACGTGCCGCCGGCGTACGCGGCTGATTCCATTATGGAAGCGGTCGATGCGGATCTTGATCTGGTTATCTGTATCACGGAAGGTATTCCGGTACTCGATATGGTAAAGGTGAAACGCTATATGGAGGGCAAGCGCACCCACCTCGTCGGTCCGAACTGTCCGGGCGTCATTACGCCGGGCGAATGCAAGATCGGCATCATGCCGGGATATATCCACACACCAGGGCATGTCGGGGTCGTCTCCCGGAGCGGAACATTGACGTACGAAGCCGTTCATCAATTGACGACACGCGGTATCGGCCAGTCGACAGCCGTCGGCATCGGCGGAGACCCGGTCAAAGGCTCGGAATTTATCGAAGTGCTTCAAATGTTCAATGAAGACCCAGATACGTATGCCGTGATCATGATTGGCGAGATCGGCGGTACGGCGGAGGAAGAAGCCGCCGCATGGATCCAGGCCAATATGAAGAAGCCGGTCGTCGGCTTCATCGGAGGAGCTACTGCGCCTCCGGGCAAGCGGATGGGGCACGCCGGTGCGATTATTTCCGGAGGTAAGGGCACGGCTACCGAGAAGACAGCCAAGCTGGAAGCCTGCGGCATCAAGGTAGCGCCGACGCCGGCGGAAATGGGCAGCACGCTCGTATCCGTGCTGGAAGAACGCGGCCTGCTTGAGCAATGCACGACACAACCGCAGACACAAGCTTAATCACAGTTACATTTATCAATATATAATGAAGCGATAGGTAAGCAACCTTTCTGCCAGCTCGAATGATTTCGAGCGCAGGAAGGTTGCTTTTTTATATCCACGGAGGACTTCTCCCGGCTTGATGGGTCCGGAGATGATCCGACGCATCCAATCATCCTGTAAGTCTGAAGTTGTTTCTACACGAACACACGAACCGTGCGACTGAACAAACCGCTAATGCTAGACACACGAGTCGCGGCCCGATTTGGTTACGAGTGAATGACTTCATCCTTTCTTTCCACCCGGTTATTGTAAAGAGAGCGTAGTTCATGCTTGCATTCTGATCTTATCTCAAGCAAAATAAGGGAAGTAGATACGCTTCCCGTAAAGTGAA
The DNA here is from genome assembly GCF_000315235.1 of Paenibacillus popilliae ATCC 14706. Taxonomy (GTDB): domain Bacteria; phylum Bacillota; class Bacilli; order Paenibacillales; family Paenibacillaceae; genus Paenibacillus_B; species Paenibacillus_B popilliae. The sequence continues at coordinate 21,185 of NZ_BALG01000185.1, forward strand.
GGAGAATTGCTGAAATGGGAAATTGGACGGAACGGGAGCTCGTGTTTGCGTTAAATGAAATCATCGGCATCGGCTGGCATACGATTCGCACATTAGGGGAGCGGGTCGGGTTCGGTGGACTAGCAGATTGGCTGAACCGTCCGGCATCGGATTGGGCACAATTGGGAATGAAGCCCTCGATGGCGAGGAAGCTTGCGGCAGGCTTTCGGGCAGACAGGCTGGAAGAGAGGCTGGAACTGACTTTGAAGACCGGAATTGAATGGATTACCCGCTGGGATGAAGGCTATGCTCCGCTGCTGCAAGAGATTCCGCAGCCGCCTTGGATATTGTACGGGAAGGGGGATTGGACCGCTCTGTCCTCTGATGCGATCGCCATTGTAGGAACGCGTAATCCTACCATCTATGGCAAGAAGGTCGCCCTTCAATTGGCTGAGCAGTTGGGGTGCGCCGGGTTCCTTGTCGTCAGCGGACTGGCCAGAGGCATTGATGCTTGCAGTCATGAAGGCGCTCTCATCCAGGGGCGGACCGCCGCGGTGATGGGCACGGCCTTCGATCGGATTTATCCGCATGAGAACGCCAATCTGGCGAGACGGATCGCCGCTTCCGGTATCGTCATCACCGAATATCCGCTTGGCACCCCGTCACATCCCGGCTTATTCCCCCGGCGCAACCGCATTATTGCCGGTCTGACGCTCGGCACAGTCGTCGTGGAGGCCGCCATGGGCAGCGGCGCGCTAATCACTGCGGATTTTGCGACGGAAACGTTCAGAGAGGTTTTTGTTGTGCCGGGACCCGTTACGTCGCCCAAATCGGCGGGCCCGCTATTTCTCATGAGGAATGGGGCCAGACCGATTGCGCATGCCGAAGATATAATGGAAGAATTGAAGGCGCGGTTGACAACAGTCCGTTTGCCGTACAATAATGGAACGGTCGGCCTCGCTGAGAGCGAACCGCTCACCGAAGAAGAGCGCCGGATATGCGAACTGATTCGCTTGGAAGGCAGTTCATTTGAGGAACTGCTCCTTGCGAGCGGCCTCCCATTTGCGGAACTGCATCGAATTTTGTTATCCTTACAGTTAAAACAGAGAGTTCGGGAGGCCCAGGGGGCCGTATACCATTCGATATGGATATAAAGAGGAGTTTGGAGAGGAGAGTGTGCGCCCATGGCGGATTCATTAGTCATTGTCGAGTCGCCTGCGAAGGCGAAGACGATCGGGAAATATTTAGGCAGCAAATATATCGTCAAAGCGTCTATGGGGCATGTGCGTGATTTGCCCAAGAGCCAGATTGGCGTTGAAATAGAGCAAAATTTCGCCCCGAAGTACATCACGATTCGCGGCAAGGGCAGCGTGCTTAAAGAATTAAAAGATGCGAGAAAGAAAGTGAAAAAAGTGTATCTCGCGGCCGACCCCGATCGCGAAGGAGAAGCGATCGCTTGGCATTTGGCGCATGCGCTCGAATTGGATGAGTCGGAAACCTGTCGTGTCGTATTCAATGAGATAACGAAGCAGGCCGTAAAGGATGCTTTCAAAACACCGCGTCAAATCAATATGGACCTTGTTCATGCTCAGCAGGCGCGGCGCATTCTTGACCGTCTGGTCGGTTACAAGATCAGCCCTCTTTTGTGGAAGAAGGTGAAGAAAGGGCTGTCTGCGGGACGGGTTCAGTCGGTATCTGTGAAGCTGATTATCGATCGGGAGAATGAGATCAACGCCTTTATCCCTGAAGAATATTGGACGATAACCGCCCGGCTTGAAGCGGGCAAATCCAAGTTCGAAGCCAGGTTCTACGGCATGAATAACGTCAAGAAGGAGCTGGTGAACGAGGCCGAAGTGAATGAAGTGCTGGCAGCGTTGCACAAGCAAGCTTTTGTCGTCTCCGAAGTGAAGGAGAAGGAGCGGCTTCGCCATCCGTCCGCTCCCTTTACGACGAGCTCGCTGCAGCAGGAGGCGGCGAGGAAGCTGAACTTCCGTGCGGCCAAGACGATGTCCGTTGCGCAGCAACTGTATGAAGGGGTGGATCTGGGCAAGGAAGGTACGGTAGGTCTTATTACCTATATGCGAACAGACTCGACGCGGATATCGCCGACGGCTCAGGAGGAAGCCAAGGAATATATTGGCTCCCAGTTCGGAGCGGAATATGTGCCGGAGACGCCGCGGCAGTATGTCAAAAAGGCCGCGAATGCACAGGATGCGCACGAGGCGATTCGCCCCACGTCTGTGTTGCGCAGTCCAGATCAGATGAAGCCGTTCCTCAACCGTGATCAGCATCGCCTCTACAAGCTCGTATGGGAACGGTTCGTGGCGAGCCAGATGACGTCCGCCGTCATGGATACGATGACGGTCGATCTGCAGGCCGGAGACGTTGCGTTCCGCGCCAACGGCTCCAAAGTGCGCTTTCCTGGGTTCATGAAGGTCTATGTCGAAGGGAATGACGACGGTGTGGTCGAGGATGAGAAATTACTCCCACTACTCCAGACGGGCGACAAGCTGAAGCAGGAAGCGATCGAACCGAAGCAGCATTTCACCCAGCCGCCACCGCGGTATACCGAAGCGAGACTGGTGAAAACGCTGGAGGAGCTTGGCATCGGGAGACCAAGCACGTATGCGCCGACGCTAGAGACGATCCAGAAGCGCGGCTACGTAGCCATGGAGGATAAGAAATTCGTTCCGACCGAGCTGGGCGAATTGGTCATCCAGCAGATGGAGGAGTTTTTCCCCGAGATTCTGGATGTTGAATTCACGGCGCATATGGAGGAAGACCTCGACCATGTGGAAGAGGGGCAGCAGGACTGGGTGGAGGTGCTCAACGATTTCTATGAATCGTTCGAGAAGCGGCTTCAGGTTGCCGAGGAAGAAATGAAGGAAGTCGAAATCGAGGACGAAGTGTCCGATGAAATATGCGAAAAGTGCGAACGTCATTTTGTGTACAAGATGGGCCGCTTCGGTAAATTCCTGGCCTGCTCCGGATTTCCGGATTGCCGCAACACGCGTCCGATTGTGAAGGATACGGGCGTCGCCTGTCCGAAATGCAAGGAAGGCAAGCTGGTGGAGCGCCGCAGCAAGAAGGGACGCATCTTCTATGGCTGTGATCGTTATCCGGACTGCGACTATGTGATGTGGGACCGGCCATCGGTCAAGCCATGTCCGGCTTGCGGAAGCTTAATGGTCGAGAAGCGAAGCAAGCAAGGAACGAAGCTGCAGTGCACGCAGTGCGATCATCATGAAATGATGCAGGACAACGAGGATGATTAACCGTGGGCAAGCATACGATCAAATAAAGGGATACGTTAACAGGTGCAGGCAACCGAGGGGGACATCAAACCATGAATAAGCCGAGTGTAACCGTTATCGGTGCGGGCTTAGCCGGCAGCGAGGCGGCATGGCAGGCTGCGCAGCAGGGAGTTGCGGTGTCGCTCTATGAGATGCGGCCGGTGAAGCAGACGCCGGCCCACCATACGGGCCAGTTCGCGGAGCTGGTATGCAGCAACTCCTTGCGCGCGAACGGAATAAGCAATGCGGTAGGCGTACTTAAGGAAGAAATGCGGCTCATGAATTCGCTAATTATGCAGGCGGCGGATCGGCATGCGGTTCCGGCCGGAGGCGCGCTGGCCGTTGATCGGGACGGATTTTCCGGGGAGATTACGCGGATGCTGAACGAGCATCCGCTCGTCGATGTCCGCAATGAGGAAGTCACGGAGATTCCGGAGGACGGAATTACCGTCATTGCTACCGGACCATTGACATCGCCAGCATTGTCCGGCCAGATAAAGGCGCTGATGAATGAGGAATATTTTTATTTTTACGATGCGGCCGCGCCGATCGTGGAGAAGGATTCCATTGACATGAGCAAGGTGTTCCTGGCTTCCCGCTATGACAAGGGAGAAGCGGCGTATTTGAACTGCCCGATGAACGAGGAAGAGTTCAATGCGTTCTACGAGGCGCTTGTTACGGCCGAGACGGCGGAATTGAAGGAGTTCGAGGAGGAGATTTATTTCGAAGGCTGCATGCCGATCGAGGTCATGATGCGCCGCGGGAAGCAGACGGCGCTGTTCGGGCCGATGAAGCCCGTCGGGTTAATGGATCCGCGCACAGGCGAGACGCCTTATGCGGTCATCCAGCTCCGTCAGGACAACGCCGCGGGCACGCTCTATAATATGGTCGGCTTCCAGACCCATCTCAAATGGGGCGAGCAGAAGCGGGTGTTCCGGATGATTCCGGGCCTGGAGAAAGCGGAATTTGTCCGTTACGGCGTCATGCATCGCAACACCTTCATCAATTCGCCGAAGCTGCTGGAAGCGACCTATCAATTCAAGGGCCGCCCGTCGCTTTTCTTTGCAGGGCAGATGACCGGAGTGGAGGGCTATGTCGAATCGGCCGCTTCCGGTCTGCTGGCCGGCTTGAATGCGGCCCGTTACGCCAAAGGGATCGAACCGGTCCGGTTTCCGGAGGATACGGCACTTGGAAGCATGGCGCGCTATATTACAACGGCCGATTTCAAGCATTTCCAGCCGATGAATGCCAATTTTGGCCTCTTCCCACCGCTTGGGCAGCGGATCCGCAACAAAAAAGAGAAGAACGAAGCGCTGGCCCATCGTGCAATCCATTCCTTGCAAGCGTACCGGGACGAAGCGGGTCTGTTCAACACATAACAGCTTGTGCAGCGGAAAGGAAGCGGCTCGTCACGGAACGGTGCCGTTTCCTTTTCATTTAGGATTGTAAAGAACTAGCCGATGAATAGAAGACAGGAGGTTGAGCTTCAGTGGAATATCAATTTCATGCCACGACCATCTGCGCCGTAAGACATAACGGGCAGGCTGCTATTGCAGGAGACGGTCAAGTCACCTTTGGGAACAACATGATTATGAAGCAGCATGCACGCAAGGTGCGGCGTCTGTACCGCGGCCAGGTGCTGGCGGGATTCGCCGGATCGGTCGCCGATGCGATTACGCTGTTCGAGAAATTCGAAGGCAAGCTGGAGGAGCATCATGGCAACCTGCAGCGGGCGGCTGTCGAATTGGCGAAGGATTGGCGTCAGGATAAGGTGCTTCGCAAGCTGGAGGCGCTGATGATTGTGATGGACGCGCAGCATGTGCTTCTTATTTCGGGCGGCGGAGAAATCATTGAGCCGGATGACGAAGTGATCGCCATCGGTTCCGGCGGATCGTTCGCGCTAGCAGCGGCCCGTGCCCTCAAGCGGCATTCGACGCATCTCAGCGCCCGTGAAATGGCTGAAGCCGCCCTGCATATTGCTGCCGAAATCTGCGTATTTACGAATGATAATCTAGTTGTTGAAGAGCTGTAAGGGAACAAGGGAGCAACGCAAGATACGGATGGAGGGATAAGATGAATCAACAAGCATGGACACCGCGGCAGATTGTCACGGAACTGGATAAGTATATCGTCGGACAGAAAATGGCCAAACGGGCCGTCGCTGTCGCGCTTCGTAACCGCTACCGGCGCAGCCTGCTGGATGAGTCGATCCAGGATGAGATCGTCCCTAAAAACATTCTTATGATCGGACCGACGGGCGTAGGGAAGACCGAGATTGCCCGCCGTCTGGCGAAGCTCGTCAATGCTCCGTTCGTGAAGGTGGAAGCGACCAAATTCACGGAAGTGGGTTATGTCGGACGTGATGTCGAATCGATGGTCCGCGATCTAGTGGAAACGGCGATTCGCATGGTTAAGCTGGAGCGGACCGAGCAAGTCAAAGATAAAGCGGAAGAGATGGCGAATGAGCGAATCGTAGAAATATTGGCCCCAAGCTCCAAGGAAAACAAATCGCAGCGCAATCCGTTCGAAATGTTGTTCGGCCAAAACCAATCCCACGCGCAGCAGGCGGAGCCGGAGCCGGAGCCCGTATTGCAGGAAAAGCAGAGAAAGGTGCGTTTCGACCTGCTGTCAGGCAATCTGGAGAACGAGACGATCGAGATCGACGTCGAAGACGCGGCACCGAACATGCTCGATTTCCTGTCCGGCCCGGGCAATGAGCAGATAGGCATGAACATGCAGGAAATGTTCGGCAGCCTCATTCCGAAGCGGATGAAGAAGCGCAAGCTCACGATAAAGGAAGCAAGGAAAGTGTTGACGCAGGAAGAGGCAGCGAAGCTCATCGACATGGATGACGTCATTCAGGAATCGATTCACCGTGCCGAGCAGTCGGGCATCATTTTTATCGATGAGATTGACAAGATTGCCTCCAGCGGGCGCGGATCGGGGCCTGATGTGTCCCGCGAGGGCGTTCAGCGCGATATTTTGCCGATCGTAGAGGGTTCCACCATTATAACGAAGTATGGGCCCGTGAAGACGGACTACGTGCTCTTCATTGCTGCTGGAGCGTTCCATATCGCAAAGCCGTCCGATCTCATTCCCGAGCTGCAGGGACGTTTCCCGATTCGTGTCGAATTAACCAGCTTGTCGCTGAGCGACTTTGTCTCGATCCTAACGGAACCGAAAAATGCGATTACGAAGCAGTATGTCGAATTGTTGAAGACGGAAAATATCCAAATTGAGTTCACCGATGAAGCGATACGGGAAATTGCACGCACTGCGGCCGATGTCAATCAAAACACCGAAAATATCGGAGCCCGGCGCCTACAAACCATTATGGAGAAGCTGCTGGAGGATCTGTCGTTCGAAGCGCCAGATCTAACGCTCGATCAATTCCGGATTACGCCTGAGTATGTGCGGGAGAAATTGTCCGATATCGCGCAAAACCGGGACCTGAGTCAATATATCCTATAAAATTCATGTGGATCTCCTTTTTTGGATCTGTATCCAAAAAGAAAAAGAGGATCGACAAAGTATTCATAAAAAAGCCCTAACTTTTAATATAAAGATAGGGCTTTTTTCTTATTGTCTTATAACCCAATTTTTAAGATGATAGGTATGTTGTTAATAATCTTCTTCTGTCAAAAAATGATGATTACACAACATTTTTGTTGAATAATGAGTTATATTTATCGGATTTATGGAAATTAATATCCATAGTTCGACACATTTATGCAAAATAACTTATTTTTTTGTCGAAAAAGAAGGAGAAATGTCGCAAGCATAGAATATGTATTAAATAGAATATGTATTTATATGTGATTTTTTAATTTTTAATTTTTAACTAAACCAGGAGGGATGATTGTGAACTTGTTGAGCGGCGTACATATGCAACGACTGGAGGGCGCGATGCAAGCTTCCACGGCTCGACAGAATGCGATCAACGCGAACGTGGCGAATGTCGATACGCCGTACTATAAACGCTCCGAAGTGCAGTTCGAATCGCTGCTTCGTGATCAGATGACAGGCGGGACTCTTGTCGGTCACCGCACTGATTCGCGGCATTTCTATATCGGACCTTCGAACGGAGTGCCGGCTCCGCAAGTCGTGCAGGATGAGAACACGGTGATGGGAAACAATCTCAACAATGTCGACATTGACCGGGAAATGGCGCTCCAAGCCGAAAATCAATTGAAATATTATACGCTTATTCAACAGTTGAATCATAACATCAACATGTTACGAACCGGTATGGATGTAAGGAGGTAACGCATGAATATTTCTAACAGCTTCAATATCAGTTCGTCCGGACTTACGGCCCAGCGCCTGAGAATGGACGTCATCTCCTCGAATATTGCGAATATGGAATCGACGCGTGCGCAATACGTCGACGGGAAGTTCGTTCCGTATACGCGCAAGGTTGTCGTCATGTCACCGACGGAGTCTTCCTTCCAGCAGTCCTTGCAGGAAGCAATGCAAGGCTCGCACAATGCTGGGGGGGTCAAGGTGGCCCAAATTAAGGAAGATACGTCAACACCGTATAAAATCGTCTACAATCCGTCTCATCCTGACGCGGATGAGCAAGGCAATGTGTACATGCCGAATGTCGACATGATGAAGGAAATGGTTGATATGATCTCTGCCACCCGCTCTTATGAAGCGAACGTAACGGCGCTGAATGCGTCCAAATCCATGATTATGAAGGCATTGGAGATTGGCAAAAGCTAGACCAAGCCTGCTTGCTAACAAGAGCTGTTTATTGCCACAGGGGGAAAACAAATGATACAAAATACGATGATTCCATTAAGCATGACATCGCCGGCGACATTGCCGACGGCGATATCTCCAGCAACGAAAGCCGACACACCGGCTGAAGTGACCAAGGCATTCAGTCATTTTCTTACGAATGCCATTCAGCAAGTTGATGCACAAGAGAAACAAGTCCATGAGATGGGCGACAAGTTTATATTGGGTGAAGTTGATGTCGATCAGCTACAAATTGCCTCCGAACGTGCGCTGCTCAGCCTACAACTGACGACACAAATACGCAATAAGGTCATCGAAGCGTATCAAGATATTATGCGCATGCAAATGTAACAGCGGTAGTATCTTACATCGTTCTGGAGGGTGACGTGAAGTGAATGAAACCATTGGCCGGTATCGGGATCGAATAACCCAATACTGGAATCAATTTAGTAAGAAGCAGAAAATCCTTCTGCTGTCCACAATCGCATTTGTAATCTTGGCTGTTGCTATTTTAACGGTACAGCTGACAAAGACAGAGTATGAGCTTGCTTTTGAAAATCTAAACACCAATGATGCGGCCGGCATCATTGAATATTTGAATTCGAACGGCATCCCGTACGAGCTTAGCGGCGACGGCACCAAAATATCCGTGCCCAGTGTCTCGGCCGCAAAAGTGAAGGTCGACATCGGGGCCCAAGGCATCGTCAAGAACGGTTCGATTGGCTTCGAATCGTTCGGCGCCGACGGACTGATGGGCGGAATGACGGACAACGTGTTCGATGTTCGCTATAAGAACGCCCTGAACGGCGAAATCGAAAGATTGTTGCGGCTGATGAACGGTGTGCAAGACGCAAAGGTCATCATTAATCTCCCGAAGGAGACGGTCTTCGCAACACCGGAGCAGGAGCAGGCGTCGGCTTCGATTGTGTTGAAATTTAAGCCTGGATATCAGCCGAATCAGGCGGCGGTTGACGGATACTACAATCTGGTCAAGACGGCGGTTCCCAACTTGGCGGTTGACGATATTACCATTTCGAGCGATGAAGGGCCCATGTTCGCTTCCGACTCGCAAGGCGGCGCGTCCAAGAGCATCTTCGGCGAGGTGGATGAGCAGCTCAAAATCCAGCGCAAATATGAGAATGATATCCGCATGAAAATACAAGAATTTCTGGACGCCTATGTGCCTGCGGACAAAGTAAGCGTATTGGTATCCGCAAAGCTGAATTTCGATAAAGTTCAAAAATAAGAAGATCTTGTCACCCCGGTTAATACGGAGGAGATGAAAGGTATCGAAATCAGCGTTCAAGAGCTGCAGGAATCCTACAGTGGCACGGGTGCGCAAAGCGGCGGCGTCGCTGGTGTAGGAGACAGCGAAGTGCCGAATTACCCTTCCACTTCGGGAAGCGGAGATTCGTCGTCTGAGAAAAGCCAGAAAACGATCAATTATGATGTGAACCGTATCAAAAATCTGATTGAGTCTAGTCCGTATGCTGTGAAAGATCTGACCATACACGCAGCGGTTGACGCGAATAATATGGAGCCTGCCCAAATCGATGCGATGGAAAAGGTGCTCCGTTCGATCGTCGCTGCGCAGTTAAAAGATTCAGGTACTATATATACAGATGAAGAATTGACACAAAAAGTTTCAGTTATGACCCAAAATAGCATTAACGATGGGGGTACAGCCACTGCCAGCACGGTTCCGAACTGGGTATGGTATGGCGCGGGTGTGCTTGCATTACTTGTTGTCGCAGGCGGAATTGCCTTTGTGGTCGTTCGCCGCCGCAGACGGGCGGAAGAAATCTATGCGGACGAACTGTCTCCGTTGCCTACTCATGTTGAGCTTCCATCCATTGATTTAGAGAATATGACAAGCGGGGATCAGGTGCGCAAGCAATTGGAAATGCTGGCAAAGAAAAAGCCGGAAGAGTTTGTAAAATTATTGCGTACGTGGCTCGTTGACGAATCGAGGTGAGCAACGTGAATAATGGAAGCGGAGGCTTGACCGGCAGACAAAAAGCGGCGATTTTACTTATCACACTCGGACCTGAGGTGTCAGCCCAAATCTTTCAGCACTTGCGGGATGAGGAAATCGAACAATTAACATTGGAAATAGCGAATGTGCGCAAGGTGGATGCGGCGGAAAAAGAGGCGGTCATGAACGAGTTCCACCAGATCTGCGTGGCGCAGGAGTACATTTCCCAGGGTGGCATCAATTACGCCAAGGAAATTCTCGAAAAAGCGTTGGGCTCGCAGAAGGCGGGCGATATTATCAACCGCCTCACCGCTACGCTGCAGGTTAGGCCGTTCGACTTTGCGCGCAAGGCGGAAGCGTCGCAGATTTTCAACTTTATTCAGAATGAAAATGCCCAGACCATCGCCCTCGTGCTCTCTTATCTAGAGACAGATCAGGCATCGACGATTCTATCTTCCCTTCCGCAGGAAAAGCAGGCCGAGGTAGCGCGCAGAGTCGCCTTGATGGACAGTACGTCTCCGGAAGTGCTCAACCAGGTCGAGCTCATGCTGGAACAAAAGCTATCGTCGACCGTAACGCAGGATTATACAAGCGCGGGCGGAATCGATTCGGTCGTCCAAATTCTGAACGGCGTCGACCGCGGAACCGAACGCACGATTCTGGATTCCTTGGAAATTCAGGATCCGGCGCTGGCTGAAGAAATCAAGAAGAGAATGTTCGTATTTGAAGATATCGTCAGTATCGACAATCGCTCGATCCAACGGATTGTTCGGGATATTGACAATGCCGACCTGCAGCTTGCGCTCAAGGTGGCGAGCGAAGAAGTGCGCCAAGCGATCTTCCGCAACATGTCCAAGCGGATGGCCGATACGTTCAAGGATGAAATGGAGTTTATGGGACCGGTTCGGCTACGCGACGTGGAAGAGGCGCAGACGCGGATCGTGTCGACGATTCGCCGCTTAGAAGAGTCGGGTGAGATTATCATCGCTCGCGGCGGAGGAGATGATGTCGTTGTCTAATGTCATCAAATCGACGCAATATGTTCCGCTGGAGCAAATGAGATTAGTTGAAGCGGTGCGGCATCATCAGGAGCAGCGGATCGAGGAGGAGGCTGCGGCAACGCCGGAGCCGTTGACCCGGGAGACGCTGCTGAACCAGGATGAACAACTGGCCGAGCTGAGGCAGTCGATTCTCGATGATGCGCAATCGTTCGCTGAGGAGCATCTGCGGCAAGCGACCGAAGAGGCGGAGCGGATGAAGACAGAAGCACAGAGCCAGATCGAAGCATGGTGGGAAGAACGGCGCCAACAGGACGAGCTGTTGATTGAATCTATCCGGAGCGGGAGCAATGAGACCGGATATCAGGAAGGTATAGAGCGTGCGAAGCATGAGATTAAGGAAGCGTACGAGCGCAAAATTGCGGAAGCCGAGGCAGTGCTGCGCCAAGCCTATCAGGCGAAAGAGCAGTTAATCCAAGAGGCGGAGCCGTTCGTTGTCTCTCTCAGCTTCGCGGTTGCGGAGAAGATCATTCAGAAGCAGTTGTCCGTCGAGAGAGAGATTGTGCTGGAACTGGCCCGCAAGACACTGTCTAGGAAGCGGGAAAGCGGAACGATCACACTTTGTGTCTCACCCGAGCAATTCGCATATGTGCATGCGGCAAGGGAAGAGCTCAGTCTGGCGGTCGATTCGCAGGCAGAACTGCAAGTTATCCCGGACTCCAGCGTGAACGACGGGGGCTGCGTCGTCCGGTCTGCGCTCGGCAGCATCGACGCGCGAATTGACACGCAATTGGCGGAGATCAAAAAAGCGCTGATGCAACTAGCAATACAGCATGAGGAGCAGAGTGAGCATGACGCATGAGGTGAAATGGAATGCGGAGAAGTATATCGACTACTTGTCGCAGATCGACCCAGTTCGCGTCAATGGGAAAGTGACGCAGGTTATAGGTCTGACGGTGGAGTCGGAAGGCCCTGATGCGAGCGTAGGAGAAGTCTGCTACATATACCCGACCAAGGGGAGCAAGCCGCTGATGGCGGAAGTTGTCGGATTCCGCGATAACAAGGTGCTTCTGATGCCGCTTGGCGAGCTGCAGGCGATAGGTCCGGGCTGTGATGTTGTCGGCACCGGGAAACCGTTGACCGTTCCGGTCGGTTCGGATCTGCTCGGCAAAGTGCTGGACGGGTTGGGACAGCCGCTTGACGGCTCCTTCCTCCCGACGAGGATGTCCACCTATTCGACGACCTCCGTTCCGTCCAACCCGCTGGCCCGGCCGCGGGTGCTGGATCCGATCGGCGTCGGCGTACGGGCGATCGACGGCCTGCTGACAATCGGCAACGGGCAGCGTGTCGGCATATTCGCCGGCTCCGGGGTAGGGAAGAGCACCCTGCTCGGCATGATCGCCCGCAATACGGCGGCCGATGTGAATGTGATTGCCCTCATCGGCGAGCGCGGCCGTGAAGTGCTTGAGTTCATCGAGCGCGATCTCGGTCCGGAAGGGTTGGCGCGCTCGGTCGTCGTTGTCGCGACTTCGGATCAGCCGGCGTTGGTCCGCATCAAGGGGGCGTTGATCGCGACCACGATTGCGGAATATTTCCGGGATCGCGGCATGAACGTTATGCTCATGATGGATTCGGTGACTCGTTACGCGATGGCAATGCGCGAAGTCGGACTGGCTATCGGCGAGCCTCCCGCGACACGGGGATATACGCCTTCTGTCTTCGCCAGCCTGCCGAAGCTGCTGGAGCGCTCCGGAACAGGCCCGTCAGGCTCGATTACGGCCTTTTATACGGTGCTCGTCGATGGAGACGACATGAACGAGCCGATCGCCGATGCTGTACGCGGGATTTTGGATGGTCATATCGTCCTGAACCGGAATATCGCGAACAAGGGTCATTTTCCCGCAATCGACATTCTCGCCAGTGTGAGCCGGGTGATGAAGGACATCGTGCCTCGTGAACACCAATTGGCAGCGGAGCAACTGAAGCGGCTTCTCGCCGTGTACCGTGAATCTGAGGATTTGATTAATATCGGTGCCTATCAGCAAGGAAGCAATCCCGCCATAGATGAAGCACTTGAATTTATAGATGACATTCATGCATTTGCGAAGCAGAGAATCGATGAGAGTGCTCCTTACAACGAGACAATTGAACGATTAGTAATGCAATTTCCAGGAGGTTGAGTGACCGGTGCGTGGCTTTCAATACGCTTTGCAAAAAGTGCTTGATTTGAAGACAAATGAGAAAAAGCAGGCGGAATGGATATTGTCCGAAGCCGTAGGAGATTTGATGACAAAGGAGAGCCAGCTTCAGCAGTGCACAGCAGATCTCCTTCACGCTCGCGAAGGGCTACAGTGTCAGGTGGATGCTCGCGCATCTGCATCCAGCCTCCAGGCCTGGCAGCAATATATCGTCCATATGGAATCACAGCTTGACCTGGCGAACGAGCGGGTCAGCGCTGCAGAAGCCAATGTTCAGAACAAGCAGGGCGAACTGGCTGTAAGGATGACCGACGAAAAAGTATGGACCAAGGCCAGGGAAAAGGCGGAAACGCAATTCAAAGAGCGATTGGCTGCGTGGGAACAGAATGAATTGGACGAACTGGCGACCGTTCGCTACCATATGGCAGTCCGCTAGGAGACATGTCAGGTGCGGCAGTTCGATCCTGCCGCTTCAGCAGGAGGGATGAGAGTGGCAGAGATAAATCAGGAATCAGTGGAAAAGGAAAGTGGATATTCGGGCTTTGAACGGATTTTGTTCTTTGCGACCCCAATTCTATTTACGATCATTTTATTAGCCGTGCTGCTCACGATGTTCAATACGAACTGGCGCAATCACATGATAGCTTTGGCGGAAAATATCCCGATCGTAAATCAATGGATTTCTTCTGATAAGGATACAGCCGAGGGCGAAGAACCCGGCAAAGAGAAGAAAGAGAACAAAAACGTCCAAAAGGAACAAGAAGAGCAGATTGCTGAATTGAAGGCACTGTTGGCTTCTAAGGACGCTGACCTCCGCAATCTGGCCGATTCACGCAAGACGCTCGAAGAGCAGGTCGCAAATCTGAATAAGGAAATCAAGGATTTGCGGGCCGAACAGCACGAAGAACAACTGACGGAAGAGCAGTACGCGCAGCAGGTGAAGGATCTGGCGAATCTGTATGCCAAGATGACGCCGAGCAAATCGGCTCCGATTTTGGAGAACTTGGCGATAGAGGAGCTCGTTCTTGTGTTGGATGCGATGAAGCAAGAGGATCGCGCGAAGATACTGGAAAAGATGAATCCGAAGGTGGCCGCTGACGCGTCGATCCAGCTCAAGGATGTGAAGCCGGCGGACAACTTGGAGATTCGCGCGCTGCAGGCTCGCTTGAAAAAGAATGAAGCGTCGCAGGAAAGCCACAATGGCCTCGATCAGACGCAGCTCAGCCAGACCTTCGCGAACATGACGCCGAAGAGTGCGGCCAGCATATTGCTGGAAACGGCGAAAATCAGTGCGGAGAAGACGCTGAATGTGCTGAATACGGTTGATGATGCGACCCGTTCTCGCCTGCTTAACGCGATGACGGAGGAGGATAAGGAAGCGACGGCCAAACTCGTCTCCAAGCTGTTTCCAAGCAAATGATAAAAATCGCTCAAAGGAGGCAGCTCGAAAGGAGGTGAAAAAATGGAAGGAATGATTATGAATATTTCGGCCGGAAGCGGAGCTCCGGTGATGGGCGGCACGCAGGCCAAGGCTGGTGCGGTCGATGGCGGCGCCGGTTTTAGGAAAGTGCTCTCGCAATGCATGGATACATCGGGCGAGGCGTCGGCAGGGTCGGGCGGCTTGGCTTCGCTATCCAACCTTGGCGAAGGGAGCGGCAATCTGTCTGTCTTGACGGAGGAAGCGACCGCAGTTGCTGAAGCATGGCTTCAATCGCTGCTGGATTCGTTGCCTTCGGTCGATGATGAATTGGAGAGCAATCCGGAGCTATTCGCTGCACTGCAGCAATGGGTGGTGCAAGCCCAGCAGTGGCTGAATGGACAGCAGCTGAATGCGGAGCATTCTGATGCATTGGCACAGAGCCCGTCCGCCTTGATCGAGCAGCCAGCCACGATTACGATCGCGGTGCGCGATATGCTCGCTCAACTGGCCGGTCTGTTGGAAGCGAAGCAAGCCGATGCCCCGGTGATGGTGCAGCTTGCCGGGAACGGACAAGCGGCGGCTGTGGTGGAGACGGCGTCTGTCGTGCAGAGCCAGACGGCTGAACGGCAGGTGCAAGGCCCAGGATCGGAGCTTCCCCATGCGGCGGCAAACGCCAAGGGGGAACAGGCACAGCCTGCCGAGACGATACGATGGATGGCGCGGCTCGCTGACATGCTGAAGCAGGAAGGCGCAGCCAACACCGCAGTGTCTCCTGCATCGGCTGGAGAGAAGCCAACGTCGGAAGCGGCGAGCGGCCCAGACCACGCCCAGCCAGAGCCACAGCTTGGACAAGTCATGCAGGCAGGCCAATGGGCGCTGCGTCAGGAAGGACTCAACACGACGAAGCCGCTGCCCGTCATTCACGCGGATCGGTTTGCAGATGAGATGGCCGGCTTCATGGTGAAGCAACTGCGATTCAGCCAGCTCGGAACGATGTCGGAAGCGAAGATTTCCCTGTACCCGGAGCATCTGGGACAGGTAGAGATTCAACTGACAATTCAGAACGGCCAATTGACGGCCCGCTTCTTGACAGAGCATCTGATGGCGAAGGAGATGCTGGAACAGCAGATGTCCATGCTTCGCGGCGCATTGCAATCGCAAGGAATTCAAGTGGAGAAGATCGAAGTATCCCAGCAATCGAATGCATTCAATTCTTCCCTGTTCCAGGAGGAGCGGAGACAGCAGGATACCCACCGCCAGCAATCGTCTGAACGGGGCTCGAAGCAGGGCAAGCCACTAACCCTTGATGAGCTTGCCGGGACGGCAGCGGCCGGAGAGGGCCTGCAGGAAGAGTCGCTTCTTGGCGGGAATTCCACCTTTAGCGCAAGTATATAACGTTCGTAGATAACAATCAGGGAGGTACGGGCAATGGCAGATGCATCAGTCGGCAGAGTCGTCACCTGGCCGAACTACAGCACGGAGAATGTGGCGCAGGCCAGCAAGAAGGATAATCAGACGCTAGGACAAGATGAATTTTTGAAGATTTTGATTGCGCAGCTGTCAAATCAGGATCCGACGAAGCCGCTGGAGGACCGGGACTTCATCGCGCAGATGGCCCAATTCAGCTCCGTCGAGCAGTTGAAGAACATCCAGACCCAGCTCGGAAGCCTGCACCAGGCGCTCGGCATGTCTTCCAGCCTTATTGGCAAAGAGATTACGTGGTACGGCACGTCTGTGGATAGTGAATATCAGATAGGGAGCGAAGACGGTACGAATTCGGTACTGAGAAGCGGCATCGTCGATTCGATGGTTATCCGCGAGGGTATATCGTACGCCAAGGTCGGGGAGCATGAAGTCGACTTGAGCACGATTGCGGAAATTCGCGAACCGAGCAAAGAGCCTGGTACGGAAGAGCCGGAACAGCCTGGATCAGCGACGCCTGAGGAAGAGTCGCCTCCAACAGGATCGGAAGGCTAGTCATGAATATCGGAGGCCCAATTGGGCATGTAGGCCCAACCGCACCGATACAGGCCGTTCAGCAGCCTGAACGGCTGAAGCAGGCCAGGCAGAGCGAGAGCAAGGCAAGCTTTCAGCAGCTCTTTCAACAGGAACTGCAGCGCACGAACGATGTCCGCTTCAGCTATCATGCGAGGACCCGTATGACAGAGCGCGGCATGAACCTGACACCCGAGCTTGTGGCCAAGATGAATCAGGCGATGAACCAGGGCGAGGAGAAGGGGGCGCAGGATTCGCTTATCATCATGAACAACGACGCCTTCATTGTCAATGTGCCGTCTCGTACCGTCATTACGGTATTGGATGAAGCGTCACGGCAGAATCATGTTTTTACGCAAATCGACAGCGCCATTCTTCTCAATGACTGAGGCATGGCGAATCTAAAGGCTGGACCGCAAGGGAGCCTTGGCTCATGGAACGACCGAAGTGAGCCCTTGATGTAGAGGATGTTCAAAATACGCCCTTTTTAACTTGTACCATAATGAAATTGGAGGTAATACGATGATTCGATCGATGTATTCCGGTGTATCCGGTATGCGCGGATTTCAGACAAAACTGGATGTCATTGGCAATAACATTGCCAACGTCAATACCATTGGCTTTAAAGGCAGCCGCGCCATGTTCAAGGACATTATGAGCCAGACAATTGAAGGCACAACAGCGCCGAACGATAATTCCGGCGGGGTGAACGCCAAGCAGATCGGACTCGGCGTCTCCCTCGCTTCCATCGATACCGTGCATACGGCGGGAAGCGCGATGACGACGAATCGCCTGCTCGACATGCGCATTGACGGTGACGGCTTCTTCGCCGTACAGTTAGGCGAGGATCAAGAAGCTCCGTTCCTGACGCGCGCAGGCAATTTCTATCTGGATGCAAGCCGGACGCTCGTCACCGCAGACGGATTGAATGTGCTCGATTCCGGCGGCGGGGTGATCCAGTTGGATGATGATATCACCTCCTTCTCCATTTCGCAGAACGGCGAGATTATCGCGAAGCGGGATGACGGCACGACCGAAGCGACAGGCGTGCAGCTTGGCATAATCAAGGTCGTCAATCCGGAAGGCCTTGAGAAAATGGGGGGCAACCTGTACCGCTTGACCCCGAACGCGGTCGAGGACGGTGAAGCCGAGATCGTCACAGCAAACGATACGGAGGCAGGCACCGGTGCGATTGTCTCAGGCCAGCTCGAAATGTCAAACGTCGACCTGACGGAGGAGTTCACGGAGATGATCGTAGCCCAGCGCGGATTCCAGGCGAACTCGCGCATCATTACGACATCCGATGAAGTATTGCAGGAAGTCGTCAATCTGAAGCGATAATTCGGCAGTAATCTGTTCCAAGCCCTGATGCCGCGTCCGTGGGGCGGCATCAGGGGACTGGGATGAAGAGGCAAAGGAGGATTTGGATGATATCCGTCACGCGATTGAACGGTTCTCCCATGTGGGTGAACGCCCTTCTTATTGAGACCGTTGAAGAGACGCCCGATACCTACATCACATTGACGACGGGGAAGAAGTTCATCGTACTGGAGAAGGGGCCGGAAGTGATTGACCGGATTGAACAATATGTTTGCTCCGTAGGTATCATCGCCGGAACGAAGAAGACAGAACCATCGGAGGGATAACCATGAAACGAATGATGCCGTGGATGATCACACTCCTGCTCGCGCTGACCCTGATCGCCCTTGTCGTGATTATGATGATGAATACGAATGGCAAGGATAATGCGTCTGGAGCACAGCAAGCGCAGACGGTAAGATTATCGGCCGATGAAATCGTGGAGATGACGTCAACGATGACGGACATCAAGACGAATCTGGCAAACCGCGACTTCGTCGTCTTCACCGGCTTCGCGTTCCAATTGGATACGAAGAAGACGAAAGAGCAGTTCGACAAGATCAAGGACGTTCGCATCAAGCCGCTCATTCTCAGAACATTGGCTGACATGAAACCAGAGGACTTGCAAGGTATGAAGGGTCAGGATCAACTGTGTGCTAAGTTGCTCGAACTGATTAATAAGCAATTGCCGGAAGGCAAGGTCGTTCAAGTGGACTTGACGGACTTTATACTTACGTCGATTTGACGGCAGATTGACACACATGTTTAGCTGATTCCTGTAAGGGGGTGAAACGATTGGTAGACGTGCTATCGCAGAACGAGATTGATGCCTTACTCGCGGCGCTGTCCTCGGGGGAAATGGATGCGGAAGAGCTAAAAAAAGAGGAAACACAGCGTAAAATCCGTTCGTACGATTTCAAGCGTGCCGTTCGTTTTTCTAAAGACCATATTCGAAGTTTGACACGCATCCATGAAAATTTCGCCAGATTTTTAACGACCTATTTTTCTGCACAATTGCGTACTTTTGTGCAAATCAATGTCGTCCAGGTCGAGCAATTGCCATATGACGAGTTCATCCGCTCGATACCGAAAATGACCATATTGAATATTTTTGAGGCCGAACCGCTAAAAGGACGGATGGTTCTCGAGGTCAACCCGAACGTCGCTTATGCGATGATTGACCGTATGCTGGGCGGCTCCGGAGTAGCCCCTTCGAAGATCAACGTGCTGACCGAGATTGAGACGACGGTGATGGAGCGTATGTTCAGCCGGGCGTTCGAGAGCCTGCAGGAAGCGTGGAAGAATGTGCTTGATATCCAGCCGCGGCTGGAAGCACTCGAGACAAATCCTCAATTTATGCAAATTGTCTCCCCGAACGAGACGATTGCGCTCATTTCTTTGAGCACCAAGATCGGGGACACGACGGGGATGATCAACTTATGTATCCCTCATGTCGTCATTGAGCCGATTATGCCAAAGCTGTCTGTGCATCATTGGTTTGTATCTGAGAAAAAAACGCGGGAACCGATTGAGATCGAAAAATTGCGCCAACGGGTTAGCAAAGCGAAGCTTCCGATCACCGCCGAGCTTGGCGCATCACAGATTTCGGTACAGGAGTTGATGCAGTTAACAATCGGCGATGTCATCGTCTTGAACAAGCCGGTTGACAGCGGTTTGACGATTCGGGTTGGTGACCGCATGAAATATATTGGCACGCCGGGTGTAGTCAAAGAACGCGTAGCGGTACAAATCGAGCAAGTCGTGGAAGAAGGAGTGGAAGAGCATGACGAGTAAAGATTACTTGTCGCAGGAGGAGATTGACGCTTTGTTGACAAAATCGAGCGGCGATTCGTCTGAAGACGAAGCAAAATCCCCTTCAATCGAATCCTACTTGGATCCGATCGAAGTCGATGCCCTTGGTGAAATTGGAAATATTACGTTTGGCAGTGCGGCCACCGCGCTATCCACCCTGCTGGGCAGGAAGGTGGACATTACGACGCCCAGCATCACGATGCTCAAGCGTGAGAACCTTGAGGAGGAGTTCCCGAAGCCGCATGTCGCGGTGCACGTTGAGTATGTCGATGGCTTCGAAGGGGTCAATTCCCTTGTCATCAAGACGTCGGATGCGCAGGTCATCGCAGATTTGATGCTTGGCGGCGACGGTACGAACCTGAGCGGAGAGCTGAACGAAATTCACGTCAGCGCCGTGCAGGAGGCGATGAACCAAATGATGGGCTCGTCCGCGACGTCCATGTCCACGATTTTTAACCGGAGGGTGGACATTTCACCGCCAGGTATCGGCATCTTGGATATGGCGGATGGACAGGGGATTGAAACGTTGCCTGACGCGAATGTGATGGTCAAAATTTCATTCCGCCTTACGATTGGCGATTTGATCGATTCGGCGATTATGCAAATCTTGACCGTGCCGTTCGCAAAGGAGATGGTACGGATATTGATGGGAACGGCGGAAGCGATGTCGACGGGAGCGGAGAGTGCACCACAGGCTCCTGCGGTGGAAGAAGCGCCATATACGCCGCCGGCTCAACCACCTGCCCAGCCGATGGCGCCGCCGCAGCCGATGGCGGGATACGAGCAGCAGCCTTACGCACAGCCTTCGTACGGCGCTCAGCCGATGCCGGCAGCTCACCAGGATCCGCAGAGCGGAGCGGCTTCCGCATTCGGCAATGTGCCGAATCGGAACGTCAATGTCCAACCGGTGCAATTTGCGAATTTTCAACCTGGATCCAATGCGCAATATGATGAATCCAATTTAAATTTATTATTGGACATCCCGCTCAAAGTCACAGTAGAATTAGGAAGGACAAACAAACAGATTAAGGACATTCTAGAGCTCTCACAAGGTTCCATTATTGAACTGGACAAGCTGGCTGGCGAACCGGTCGACATTCTGGTTAACAACAAACTCATTGCCAAGGGAGAAGTTGTCGTCATTGACGAGAATTTTGGCGTCCGTGTCACCGATATTGTTAACCAGTGGGATCGAATTCAAAAATTACAATAAGATTTTGGGAGGATTCAGAACGATGGCTAACCGTATTTTGATCGTAGACGATGCAGCGTTCATGCGAATGATGATTCGCGACATTTTGACAAAGAATGGATATGATGTCGTGGGAGAAGCATCCGATGGCGCTCAGGCGGTCGAAAAGTACAAAGAACATAAACCAGACCTGATCACGATGGACATCACGATGCCGGAGATGGATGGCATTGCGGCGTTGAAAGAGATTCGCAAGCTGGATCCGAACGTCAAAGTCATCATGTGTTCGGCGATGGGCCAGCAGGCGATGGTTATCGACGCGATTCAGGCAGGAGCGAAAGACTTCATCGTCAAGCCGTTCCAGGCAGATCGCGTTATCGAAGCGATAAAGAAAACAATGGGATAAGCTATGCCTGATAACGGTCAAATTCAAACACCCGGTGCCGGAGATTACATAGGCAGCTTATTGACCGTGCTGCTGTCGCTCGCAGCCATCATCGTGCTTATCGTACTGCTTGTTAAATGGTTGAACCGGAAAAATCGCATGTGGCAAATGAATCAAAGCATTCGTACGCTCGGCGGTTCCGGGCTCGGACCGAACAAGTCCTTGCAGATTGTTGAAGTTGGCGATGTCGTCTACATCCTGGGCATCGGAGAGGATATTACCTTGATCGATAAAATATCCGATCCAAAGCAAGCGGCGCGCTTGATGGCATCATTGGAGCGCGCGCCGTCCAAGCACGGGACGGCATGGCCAGCCTCTTGGTCTGACCTGAAGAGCCGTATGCGAAAAGGTTACAAGACTGCGGAGACAGACTCGGGAACGAGAGACGCGGATCCGTCTTCCGTCTCTTTTCATGAAGTGTTTCATGCAAAACTTGAGCAAATGCCGAAACGCGCACAACAAGTGGAGCAGTTGCTCAAGGAAGATTCCAATGAAGATCGGTAGATGTATTGATGAATAAAAAATTGCTGCTAGCTATGGCGGCCATTCTGTTGTTGTCCGTTCTTACCGCTCATGGGGTATCGGCGTCGCCTGTCATTCCTGACATCGACATCCGAATTGGAGACGGCGGCGGGCAGCCGGGGACATCCTCGTTGTCCTTGCTGCTGCTACTTACCGTGCTCAGCCTCGCTCCGGCCATTCTCGTCCTGATGACCTCCTTCACGCGCATCGTCGTCGTGCTGGGCTTCGTCCGGACATCGCTTGGAACGCAGCAGATGCCGCCCAACCAGGTGCTAATCGGACTTGCGCTCTTTCTTACTTTGTTTGTGATGTCACCAACCATTGGCGAAATCAATCAGGTCGCGCTGCAGCCATACATGCAGGGCGAGATGGACCAGACTCAGGCGTTGGAGCAAGCCTCCATACCTATAAAGAAGTTTATGTTCTCGCATACCCGCGAGAAAGATTTGCTCTTATTTATGAAGTACACGCAGACCGAGAAGCCGACAACGTACCAAGACGTGCCGCTCACCGTGCTTGTGCCTGCATTTGCCATCAGTGAGCTAAAGACCGCCTTTCAGATGGGATTTATGATATTCATTCCTTTTCTGGTCATTGACATGGTCGTAGCCAGTACGCTGATGGCGATGGGGATGATGATGCTGCCTCCGGTGATGATCTCGCTTCCTTTTAAAATACTTCTATTCGTGCTCGTAGACGGCTGGTATCTTATCGTCAAGTCGTTGCTGATGAGTTTCAATACATGAGCGGGAACGAAGGTTATGAAGGGGAGGAATACAGGAAATGAGTGCTGAGTTTATTATCGGCTTGGCGGGGCAGGCGGTGTTCACCGTATTGAAGGTGGCCGCCCCGATGCTGGCCATCGCGCTAGTTGTCGGGCTTGTCATCAGTATTTTTCAGGCGACGACGCAGATCCAGGAGCAGACGTTGGCCTTCGTGCCCAAAATTATTGCCGTTATGGCGGCTGTGCTCGTATTTGGTCCCTGGATTTTAACGACCTTGGTCGATTTTGCTTTTACGATTCTAAATAATTTGCACCTTTACATTGGTTAGGCAGTGAAGAGATGGAAAACCTCGTTCAGGCTTTCCCTGTTTTTTTGCTCACTTTATGTCGAATAACAGCGTTTTTTGTCGCTGTCCCTGTCATATCTTCGCGGGGCGTGCCGAATCATTTTCGTGTCGGACTCGCGTTTTTTGTGAGCGTGATCGCCTATTTGTTGTTCGGCATCGGCAAAGCCGTGCCGACAGATGGCATGTTTATCATTTTCATTGTTAGAGAAGTATTAATTGGCCTATTAATCGGATTTTTGGCCCAGTTGTTCTTCACCGCCGTGCAGACGGCCGGGTCGTTCGTCGACATCCAGATCGGCTTTGGGATTGCGAATGTCATCGATCCGCTGACAGGCGCTACTTCGCCGGTAATGGGGAGCTTCAAGTATGTCTTTGTTGTGCTGCTGTTCCTCGGGATGAACGGCCACCATTACTTTATCGACGGAATCATGCGAAGTTTTGAGTGGCTGCCGCTGGATGAGAACACCTTCTTTGCACAGATAGCGAACGGACTCGTCTCTGAATTTCTGGTGAAGTCCTTCGCTCAGGCGTTCATCATCGCGTTCCAGATTTCGGCGCCCCTTATCGTGGCGCTGTTCCTGACCGATGTGGCGCTTGGCTTTCTAGCGCGGTCGGCGCCGCAGTTCAATATTTTTGTTGTGGGAATGCCGCTCAAATTGATTGTCGGATTAGTTATGCTGCTACTGACCGTGCCTAGTCTTATTTACGTACTGCAGCAGTTGTTCTCCTCGATGTTCGAGGCGCTTGACCAGTTGTTACGCATGATGCAGGGGGCGGGATAATAATGACACGTACGCGCCGCGGGCAGACGATACCGTCTGCGGCCCACGAATACCAACTGAGACACCGTCTGAATCTCCAACTGTTCTCACAAGAGAAGACAGAGAAGGCGACCCCGAAAAAGAGGCAGGAGTCTCGCAAAAAGGGACAGGTTGCCAAGAGCTCGGACTTGTCCGGAGCGTCCATCCTGCTTGCCTGCTTCTTCTGCCTGCTTATGTTCGGGAGCTTCTATAAGGAGAGAGTGCTCGATTTATTCGCGGATTCCTTGCAGCACCGCTTGACGATGGAAGTTACGGTAGGCAATGTGACGGACTATTTCGCCCAGGTGTTCCTAAAAGGACTTATTGTGTTAGCCCCCGTGTTTCTTGTGGCGTTTCTAATGGGCCTGATTGTGAATTACGCGCAGATCGGATTTTTGTTCACCGGCGAGCCCATGAAAATGAAGTTGAGTAAAATCAACCCGATTCAAGGGTTCAAACGAATTTTCTCACTTCGTTCCGCGGTGGAGTTTTTGAAGTCGATTTTGAAGCTGACAGCGATTGCTGTTATCGTCTACTTGTCTTTGTGGGGGGAACGGGATCGCATTGTCCAAATGTCGCATGTGCCCCTCAATGAAATATTGAGCTATACCGCACAAATTACGCTGTCTCTTGGATTGAAGATCGGTGCCGCCTTGTTTGCGCTCGCCGTGATGGACTACATGTATCAACGATTTGAGCATGAGAAAAGCATGCGCATGTCCAAGCAAGACATTAAGGACGAGTACAAAAAAACAGAGGGTGACCCCCTAATCAAAGGAAAAATCAAAGAACGACAACGCCGCATGGCGATGATGCGGATGATGCAGGATGTGCCGAAGGCCGATGTTATCATTACGAACCCGACTCACTTCGCCGTCGCGCTGAAGTATGACGGTTCCCAGATGGAAGCCCCGCAAGTGATCGCGAAGGGGCAGGATTACGTCGCCCTGCGCATCAAGCAGATCGCCAAGGATAATGGCGTACTGACCATGGAAAACAGGCCGCTCGCCCGGGCTTTATTCGAGAGGACGGAGGTTGGCGAAGCCATTCCAGCCGATTTGTTCCAGGCCGTGGCGGAAGTTCTGGCTTATGTATACAAATTGAAAGGCAAAGTCAATTGAGCTAACAAGTTTGGAGGAAGCAATCCGTGAAAACGCGAGATTTATTCGTCTTGGTCGGCATCATCGGCATCGTGCTCATGATGGTCCTGCCGATACCGTTATGGCTATTGGACATCCTGCTGGTGATCAATATCTCATTGGCGTTGATGATCCTTTTGATTGCCATGAACTCGAAGGAAGCTCTACAGTTTTCGATATTTCCGGCAATGCTGCTCATTACGACGTTATTCCGGCTTGCGCTCAACATCTCGACGACCAAGCAGATTTTGGCGAATGGGGAAGCGGGAGATGTCGTCGCCACCTTTGGCCAGTGGATAACACAGGGCAATATCGCCGTCGGCATGGTTGTATTCCTTATTCTCGTCATCGTGCAATTCATTGTCATTACGAAGGGTTCCGAGCGGGTCGCTGAAGTCGCTGCGCGGTTCACGCTTGACGCGATGCCCGGGAAGCAGATGGCGATCGATGCGGATCTGAATGCCGGGCTTATCAATGAACTGCAGGCACGCGAGCGCCGGGAGAAAATCGAGCAAGAGGCCGATTTCTATGGAGCGATGGATGGTGCCAGCAAGTTCGTCAAAGGGGATGCCATCGCCAGCATCATCATCCTGCTCATCAATCTCATCGGCGGCTTCGTCATCGGAATCGCAATGCACGGCATGGCCTTCGACGAAGCGGCATCGACCTTTTCGATTCTGTCGATCGGGGACGGCCTCGTCAGCCAGATTCCGGCCTTGCTGATTTCGACGGCGGCCGGTCTCATCGTCACGCGGGCGGCTTCCAAGGGCAATCTGGCCGAGGATATGAGCACGCAGGTGCTTGCTTATCCGAAGCTGCTCTACATCGTCGCTGCGACGATTGCGATGCTCGGCTTGTTGACACCGATCGGCCTGAAGCCGACCGTGCCGTTGGCGGCTGTGCTGGCCATCGCCGGCTACCGGATGCAAAAGACGATGGACGAGCGCCAGGTTCAGGAGGAGCAGCTCGAAGAGGAACAACAGATCGAGGAGGTCCGCAGTCCGGAGAGCGTCATCAATCTGCTGCAGGTCGATCCGATCGAGTTCGAATTCGGCTACGGGCTTATTCCGCTCGCCGACGCCCAACAGGGCGGCGACTTGCTGGATCGCATCATCATGATCCGCAGGCAGTGCGCGCTTGAGCTCGGTCTCGTCGTTCCCGTCATCCGGATTCGGGACAATATCCAGTTGAAGCCGAATGAATATATTATCAAAATCAAAGGCAATGCCGTTGCCCAGGGCGAGCTGCTGCTCAATCACTATTTGGCGATGAACCCGGGCTTTGAGGATGATTCCGTCACTGGGATCGAGACGACAGAGCCGGCCTTCGGCCTTCCTGCCCTGTGGGTCGACGAGACGATGAAGGAACGGGCGGAGCTGGCAGGATATACCGTCGTTGATCCGCCGTCTGTCGTGGCGACGCATCTAACCGAGATCATCAAGCGGCATGCGCACGAGCTGGTCGGCCGCCAGGAGGCGAAGGCGCTCGTGGAGACCGTCAAGGAACAGTACCCGGCGCTGGTCGACGATCTGATCCCGAATGTGCTCTCCATCGGAGAAGTGCAGAAGGTGCTGGCGAAGCTGCTGCGTGAAAAGATATCAATTCGCGACTTGGTCACCATCTTCGAGACGCTGGCCGATTACGGAACCTATTCGAAGGACCCGGATGTGCTTACGGAGTATGTCCGTCAGGCGCTCGCCCGCCAGATCACACAGCAGTACGTCACTCCAGGAGAGACGCTTCGCGTGATTACTATCGGTCCTTCACTGGAGAAGAAGATTGCAGAGAGCGTGTCGCAGAACGAGCACGGATCTTATCTGGTCATGGATCCGGGTACGACGCAGCAGGTGTATCAGCGGATAAGCGATCAGGTACAGCGTCTCCTGCAATCGGGACATTCGCCGGTCTTGCTCGCATCCCCGTCCGTTCGCATGTATTTGCGGCAGCTGCTGGAGCGCGCCATGCAGGATATTCCGGTACTCTCTTACAATGAGCTTGAGCCTAGCGTAGAAATTCAAAGTGTCGGAGTGGTGAATGTATGAGAGTAAAAAAGTACATTGTGGAGACGATGCCCGAAGCGATGAGCCAAATTCGTCAAGAATTGGGACAGGATGCGGTCATCATGAGCACGAAGGAAGTTCGTACCGGCGGCTTCCTCGGCATGTTCAGCCGCAAGGCGATCGAGGTGGTGGCGGCTGTGGACGAACAAGCGCAGCCGTCCCGTCCGTCCGGCCCCACAAGGGCGGCGGCTCCCCCCGAACCTCCGGCGCGGGTCTACGTCTCGCAGACGGCGGCGCGCAGCGCCTATGGCGGCGGCCAGGCCGAGCCGCGTCCGCCTGCTCTACAGGTGAAGGAAGCGGATTCCGACTGCGCGGCTCCACAGCCGATAAGACCGGAGGAGCAAGCCGTTCCGGCCACCGGAGCCGAAGAGCGGGCGCGACCGGCCCAACGGGAGGAGACCGGATCGCCGGCTGCTGCGCCGCTGGCGTTCAACTCCGAACTTGAGGCGGGCGTGACGCAAGCGTCAAGGCGGCCGCTGCTGGATGCGGACTGGCAGATCGAGATGGCCGAGATGAAGCAGATGATGAACAAGGTGATGCAGCGCGTCTCCCAGGACAACTGGCCAGAACCGTTCAAGGAGATGGAACGACATTTGCTGCGGCAGGGCGTTGAGAGCGAATGGGTCTGCCGCTTGATCGAAGCGGCCGCAGACCAATGTCGGGAACCGCAGGATGCGGAGGATGCGGAAGCGAAGCGGCTTGTAGCAGACCAGGTGAGCGAGCTGCTTCTGAATTGGCGGGGGGACGGCATTACGAAGGCTACCCACATCGTCTACTTCGTCGGACCGACCGGCGTCGGGAAGACGACGACGATTGCCAAGCTGGCCGCAGATCAGATTTTCCACCATGGCCGCAAAGTCGGGTTGATTACCGCAGATACATTTCGGATTTCGGCCGTCGAGCAGCTGCGGACGTATGCATCGATCCTGAACGTCCCGCTGGAGGTCGTCACTTCACCGGGGGATATGGAGCGGGCGTTGATCGCGCTTGAGGCATGCGACCTCATTTTGATGGACACGGCCGGTCGCAATTACCGCAATGACATGTATGTCAACGAACTGAACACGATGCTCAAGCCGCTTCCGTTCAGCATGACCTTCCTTGTCCTGAGTCTGACGTCGAAGACCGAAGACATGCTGGCCATCTGGGAACGGTTCGAGAATCAGCGTATCAACAGTCTGATTCTGACCAAGGCGGATGAGACCGCAACGTATGGAACGATATTGAACTTGGCGTCCCGGGTGAAGATTCCCTGCAGCTATTTGACGACAGGGCAGAACGTACCCGATGATATCCAGCCTTTTCAAGTGAATGACGCGGTGCGATGGATAATGGGAGATTGACCTCATGATGAATGACCAAGCTCAAGCGTTACGCAAACTTGTCAGTAGGAAGCTTCAGAGCGAGCTGCCTGCGGCGGCGGAGCCGGGCCAGCCGCGATCGGCGCACATCATTGCCGTCACGAGCGGCAAAGGAGGCGTCGGCAAATCGAATGTCACCTTGAACTTCGCCTTGTCGCTGCAGCAGCTTGGCTGCCGTACGCTCGTATTCGACGCCGATATCGGAATGGCGAATATCGATGTGCTGATCGGATCGCCGTCGCCCTATAGTCTCACCCATGTGCTACATGGGACGAAGACGCTGCAGGACATTATCCAGATCGGCCCCGGCGGCCTTCATTACGTGCCGGGAGGATCCGGGCTGAAGGACCTGATCGATATGCCTGTGGGACAGATCGACAGCTTCCTGACAGCGATGGATACGATGTCAGAGCAGTATGACGTCATTCTGTTCGATACGGGAGCCGGATTGAGCAAAGAAACGCTGCGCTTCGTCATGGCGGCGGACGAGACGTGGATTGTGACGACGCCGGAGCCGACGGCGATCGCGGACGCGTACGCGGTGATGAAGCTGGTGTCGGGCTTGGGGCATCGTTCCCCGCTCCGGCTTATCGTGAACCGCGTATCCGACTGGAAGGAAGGGACGCAGACGGCTGACCGGCTCACCTCGGTTAGCGAACGCTTCCTGAACCGGAGCTTGTCGGTTCTCGGATACATCTATGACGATCCGCATGTCATGCAGGCCGTGAAGAAGCAGGAGCCCTTCACGATCCTCTTCCCGCGATGCAGGGCATCGTCGCAGATCAGGGAACTGGCGCGGGTATATATCCAGGGCGTCAAGCAGGCGGAAGCCGGGGGGGCAACAGGGGGAGTCAAGCAAGTCGTGCGGAAATGGTTGCGCCGCTGGTCGCTCTGAGCCGTGCCGAACGGGCAACGGCGAACGCGCGCACCGAGCTCGCCAACCAGCGGCAGGCGAGCTCGCATGACTGCAATCTGCAAAAGCATATTTTTTTGAACACCTCGATAAGGGAGCGTGATGGAATGTGACAACCAAGAAAATACTTGTCGTGGACGATTCGGTCTTTATGCGTACCATTATAACCGATGTGATTTCACGCGAATCGAGCTTTGAGGTGATAGGCACAGCCCAGGATGGAAAAGAAGCTGTGCGCAAGGTGAAGGAGCTCCTGCCGGACGCGGTTACACTGGATGTGGAGATGCCCGTCCAGAATGGCTTGCAGGCCCTTCAGCGAATTATGGCTGAGTGCCCGACGCCGGTCATCATGCTCTCCAGTTCTACCGAGGACGGGCGTTCCGAGACGTTGACGGCTTTGGAATTGGGGGCGATCGACTTCATTTGCAAGCCGTCTCCAACGGGTGGAGCGAGCACGATCGAAGAAGTGGGACAGGTGCTGGTAGACAAGCTTCATGCAGCTATTGCCGCTGCGGAACGCAGACGGCAGATGGAACGGCTGAAGCTCTTCCTCGGTTCTGACGACCCTAGCCCGAACACTCGCCATGCGGCGAAGCCGGTCGCTGTGCCGCCTGCCCAGGATCATCGCTCAACGGAGCCGGTGCGGCGGCGTACGAGCGGTACCCCGCCTACGACGGATCGCAAGCATGCGGTGCGAAA
The DNA here is from genome assembly GCF_000315235.1 of Paenibacillus popilliae ATCC 14706. Taxonomy (GTDB): domain Bacteria; phylum Bacillota; class Bacilli; order Paenibacillales; family Paenibacillaceae; genus Paenibacillus_B; species Paenibacillus_B popilliae. Next base: position 51,159 of record NZ_BALG01000185.1, read on the forward strand.
AGCGGAATCGCCGTCTCTGCCGTCCGCGTCCGCGAGAGGCAGTCGGCCGAAGCCAGTACTGCCCGCCGATGAAGCGGGCAAAGCGGCCGGTGTCCCTTCCGTTCACGGGGCAAGCGGCGGTTCCGCCAAGGCGGCACCTTCGGAACGGGCTGTGCGGTTCCGGCATATTGTCGCCATCGGGACCTCCACAGGCGGTCCCCGGGCGCTGAAGACGCTGCTGTCTGCGCTGCCGCATCATCTGCCGGCGCCTGTGCTCATCGTCCAGCATATGCCGCCGAACTTCACCCGTTCGCTGGCAGAACGGCTGGACAGCTACAGCGAGCTGAGGGTGAAGGAAGCCGAGGATGGAGAGGTGCTTGTGAGCGGAACAGCATATATCGCGCCCGGCGGCCTCCACATGACGGCCGTTGCCCGTCCGGACGGTACGTACGCCATCGCCTTGAGCCAGACGGATCCTGTATCCGGGCACCGGCCTTCCGTGGATCGGCTGTTTGAGTCACTGCTTCCTTTGCGGCAGCTCAAGCGTCATGCCGTGATCTTAACCGGAATGGGCAGCGACGGGGCCAAAATGATGCAGCGCCTGGCCGAGGACGGCGCCGCCTCCATCTTCGCGGAAAGTGAAGAGAGTTGTGTCGTATTCGGAATGCCGCGCGCAGCGATTGAACTCGGATGTGTATCCCAGATCATTCCATTGCAAGACATGGCTGGCGCTATCGTAACGGCTACTTCGGGGTAGCGTGTAGCTGTATATGAGTGTTGTTCAAGAGGGCCGGTTTTCAGTGTCGAGAAGATGGGTTGAACGCGAAGCGGTTGCTTTCGTAGCAAGTTTTGCTGCACAAAACCTACTTCGCAAAGCTTGTAAGGCACAGTGCAATGTACGCAAGACTTCATGAGCAGTGGATTTCAAGAGTGAGTACAAGATGGGAAGTCGAGAAACTTCCTGAATCACTTCGCAATCAAAGCGGACTTCTTGAACTACCTCTATATCGGAAAGGGGGGCGAACATGGATTTAAATCAGTATTTATCCATGTTTATTGACGAAGCGAACGACCATTTGCAAGCATTGAATGAGAACATGTTGGGACTGGAGAACAATCCGGAAGATATCGGTATCGTCCAGATCATTTTCCGTTCGGCACACACCTTGAAAGGCATGTCGGCAACGATGGGGTTTGAAGATCTCGCGTCGCTGACCCACCAGATGGAAAATGTGCTCGATATGATTCGCAATAATCAACTGAAAATGGACGAATTCATATTCGATACGCTGTTCCGCAGTCTTGATTCACTGGAGGCGATGGTGGCAGACATTACGCAAGGCGGTGAAGGAAAAGCAGATGTAACCCAAATACTGGCCGCCTTGAAGTCGATCGAGACAGGAGAATACCGTACTGCATCCTCGCAGGAGAAGGAGGAAGCGGGCGATGGTATGGAGGCGTCTAGCGAGACGCTGGATGAATTCCAGCGCAGCATCCTGGAGCAATCGCTGGAAGTCGGGATGAACGCATATCATTTGCACGTCCGTCTGCAGGATGATTGCGTATTGAAGGCGGTACGCGCCTATATGGTATTTCAGGTACTTGGCGAGCATGGGGAAGTAGTCAAGTCCACTCCGCCGGTACAGGATATCGAGCAGGACAAATTCGACTCCGAATTCACCATAATTTTCGTTAGCAATACCGAGCAAGACGAATTGAAACGCGATATCTATCAAGTATCCGAGCTGGAATCCGTCACTCTCGTCTCGATGAGCGCCGCCGACATTCGCGCATGGAACCGCAATGTGGAAGCCGTCATGAAGGCGGGTCAGGAGACGGAAGCTGCGGCTCCGGAAGCGGCACCAGCAAGCCCGGTCCCGGCACAGGCGGCCCCGAAGCCGACCGCAGCCAAATCGCCCGAGGCGCCTCGCGCAGGCGCGGGGAATGGGGCCAAGCCCGTGCAGAGCCGAACGATTCGCGTAGATATCGAGCGTCTTGATGTACTGATGAATCTACTGAGCGAGATGCTCATTGACCGGGTGCGGCTGGAACAAATCGCTGGAGGATTGAAAAATACGGAATTGACGGAGACGGTCGAGCATATGGTCCGGGTCAGCTCCGACCTGCAGAACATTGTCCTGAAGATGCGCATGGTTCCGGTCGATACCATATTCAGCCGCTTCCCGCGCATGGTGCGCGACTTGGCCAAATCGCTGGACAAGAAGATCGATTTCATCATTACCGGTGCGGAAACCGAGTTGGATCGCACCGTCATTGATGAAATCGGGGACCCGCTCGTCCACCTGCTCCGGAATGCGGTCGACCATGGCATCGAGCCGGTGGCCGCGCGCTTGGAGAAGGGCAAGCCGGAGACGGGGACGGTACATCTTCGTGCCTATCACAGCGGCAACCATGTCTTCATCGAGATCGAGGAGGACGGGCATGGCATCGATCGGGACAAGGTGTTGAACAAAGCGATCAAGAACGGGGTCATCGCCCAAGATAAAGCTGCTTCGATGAGCGACGAGCAAGTATACCAGTTGCTGTTCTCCTCGGGCTTCAGCACAGCGGAGAAAATTTCGGACGTGTCCGGACGCGGGGTCGGACTCGATGTCGTCAAGTCCAAGATTACGGCGCTCGGCGGACATGTCGTCGTCGAATCGCAACTGGGGCAAGGCACGAAGTTCATCGTTCAGCTTCCGCTTACGCTGTCCATCATGTCGGCGATGCTGTTCCGGCTGGGCGACGAGAAATACGCGATTCCGCTGACATCCATTGTGGAGACCGGTCTCATTACGAAGGACAAAATCCGGCGCGTCCATGGCGGTATCCGCATGGTCGATTACCGGGACAGTGTCATTCCGCTGCTATCGCTCAGCGCCCTGTTCGATTGCGAAGGGTACTCCGATTTCAACGAAGACGAAGTGGAGATTATCATCATCAGCAATGGTGATCGGCTCACCGCGCTCGCCGTCCAGGAATTCATCGGGCAGAGCGAGATTGTGCTCAAGTCGCTCGGCAATTATATGAAGAACATCCCGGGCATCTCGGGCGCGACCATCCTTGGCGATGGCCAGGTGGCGCTCATTGTCGATACGAATGTGTTATTAAAATAACCGCTACATATCAAAATATGAGGAGGAACGGTCAATGGCAAAGGAAATGAAAATCGTGGTCTTTATGTTGGGAAGGGATGAATATGGCGTCGAAGTGGAGAAAGTGAAGACGATTGAACGGATGATGCCGATTACGCGTGTGCCGAAAACTTATGATTTCATCAAAGGAGTCATCAATCTGCGCGGGGTCGTCATTCCGGTCATCGATCTGCGCGGCCGCTTCGGCTTGCCGGAGGAGGAAGCGACCGATCAGACGCGGATTATCATTCTGGCGCATGCCGAACTGGAAGTCGGCTTCATCGTCGACAATGCGAGCGACGTTATGGATATCAATGAGGAGGACATCGAGCCGGCACCGGAAGTCGTGGGCGGCATTCAAGCGAAATATTTGCGCGGCGTAGCGAAAATCGGGGAAGACCGTCTTCTCATCATGCTGAATCTGGCGGAAGTGCTCAACAGAGGTGAAATCGTTAAGTTTGAGCAGCCGGAGGCATAGCCCAGTGCATCTGTATGAACGTCTGGGCACCTTTAAGATGGATGTCCTGAAGGAAGTGGGGAACATCGGCGCCGGCAATGCCGCCACGGCGCTGTCCCGCTTGCTGAACCGCACCATCGATATGAAAGTGCCTCAAGCGCGCCTGATGCCGTTTGATTGCATCGCCGATGAGGTCGGCGGGCCGGATCAGGTGGTTATCACGATTTATTTCCGGGTTGAGGGCGATTCGCCCGGCCATCTTTTCTTCATGTTCGCTCCGGAGGCGGCTAAGGTGCTGCTCTCCTATCTGGCAACGGTGCCGTTGGAGGAAGGGGAGGGGTTCTCGGATTTGGAGCTGTCGGCCTTGGCCGAAATCGGCAATATTTTGGCCGGTTCGTACTTGTCCTCGCTGGCGGACTTCACCCGGATGACGATGTCTCCGACGGTACCCCAAGTGGCGATTGATATGGCGGGAGCGGTGTTGAATTACGGCATACTTCAATACGGGGAAATGGGGGACAGCGCGCTGCTTATCGACACGAAGTTTTTGGAAGGCTGCGACGAAGTGCAAGGCACCTTTTTCCTGATTCCCGATCCGGACTCTTTTTCCAAAATATTCGCCGCCTTGGGAGTGCCTTTACATGATTGAAGAGTCCACCATTGTTAAAGTAAGTATGGCCGATTTGAATGTATGCCGCTTCGGATCCATACGTACGAACGGGCTAGGTTCCTGTGTCGGATTTACGTTGTATGACCCCATCGCCAAGATTGCGGGCATGGCTCATATTATGCTTCCCTCCTCGACCATAGCGCGGGAAGGTACGGTCAATATCGCTAAATATGCCGATACGGCCGTGCCCGAGCTGCTGCGGCGCATGGAATCCGAAGGGGCCAAGCAGGCGAGACTGCAGGCCAAAATGGCGGGCGGAGCCCAAATGTTCGCCTTTTCCTCCAACAATGAAATGATGCGAATCGGTCCGCGCAATGTAGAAATTTGCAAGCTGCTGCTGGATCAACATCACATACCGTTATTGGCGGAGGATACAGGCGGATCATACGGGCGAACGATTGAATTGCGCTGTGATGACGGCGTGCTCCAAATTCGAAGTGTACAACAGGGAGTAAAGGAAATATGACGATGAGAGGAACGATTCGTTGGAATTTTATAATCGGAATCGTCGGACTTGTCATCACTTTATTGCTTTCTTGGAGCAGCAATTTGTGGACAACCAGTCTGATTCGTGCGGCGATCGCATTTGCCGCCTGGTTCGCGCTTGGCTTCGCGATCCGCTTCGCGGCGGGCGTGCTGAGCACACCTGACGCCCAGGCGGCATCATCGGCGCCGAACGGAGAGGACAAAGGGAATCTGGTTGATATGACGACGCCGGATGAGAGCGATATGCTCCACGAGATGCTGCGTCCGATCTCCAATGAGGATAAGCCAACCGAGCGGGAAGACGATAACGGACAAGCATTTCAACCGTTAAACCCGCCCAAGCTCGTGACCAAAGAACCGCAGCCGGATGCGGGGCAATTGGCACAAGCTGTTCGTCACCTGACACAAAAGTAAGGAGGCTGACTGTCGGTGAGCATTCAGAAAATCAAACCGTGCTCTCATAGTGAGCTTTGGGAACAGTGGAAGGATAATGGGGATGTCGAGGCGAAGAAACAACTTATTAAAATTCACTTGCCCATCGTCGAATTCGTCGCGAACAAGCTCGCCGCCGGGCTGCCTCGCAACGTCAGCAAGGACGATCTTTCCAGCCACGGCGTCATGGGCCTGATCGACGCGATCGAGAAGTTCGACTACCAGCGCGGCCTCCAGTTCGAGACGTACGCCTCTTGGCGCGTGCGCGGTGCGATTCTGGACGGTCTGCGGCAGGGCGATTGGGTGCCGCGTTCCGTACGTGAGAAGGCGAAAAAAGTCGAAGAAGCCTACCAGCAGCTTGAGCAGCGGTATTTGCGGTCCGTATCGGACAGTGAAATGAGCGAATATTTAAATGTGAGCGAGCAAGAATTCCAGGGGATGCTGCATGACGTGAACATTATGTCCGTCTGCTCATTGGAGGACCCAATCCGCGAGGATGAGTCCGAGACGCGCTTGTCCTTATTGGTGGATGATAAGGCCAAAAACCCGGAAAGCAAAGTGAATGAGCACTACTTGAAGGAATCGCTTATCTATGGAATCGAGAAGCTGACCGAGAAGGAGCGGATGGTCATCTCGCTCTTCTACTACGAGGATCTGTCCCTGAGCGAGATCGCCGAAGTGATGTCGCTGTCTCCTTCCCGTATTTCCCAGCTTCATTCCAAAGCGATTTTGCGTCTCCGAACGGCATTGGAGAAACATAAGAGCATGCTGCTGGAAGCGTAAATGACAACTAGAGGGGAACGAAAATAAACCGATAAAACCGAAAGGGGGATTTTTCATGAGTACGGCAGTGGCTTTGGAAGATTATGTAGTAGTTACGATTTCTGAAGACAAGTTGTATGGCTATATTCAATTTGCCAAATTCGAGCCCACGTTTCAATGCACGGTGGAACAACTGGAGACATTGCTGCATAGCAATAACGTACACTTCGGCATTCAAACACGGGTACTGCAGGAGATTGCCTCGAATCCGCAAACCTTTGCGCGCGGCGAAACGATGATTGCTCATGGGAAGGCACCCGAAGACGGTGAAGACGGCTCCGTTCGTCTCCTGGTACGCACGGGCAAGCAGGATCACAAGCCGATTGAGCAGGTGGACGGGACAGTTGATCTGAAGGAAGTCAAGCCGTTGGATAATGTAAGAAAAGGACAAATGATAGCCCAACGCATTCCTCCAACTGATGGTATCCCTGGTATCTCCGTAACGGGAGAGCCGATCAAGTCGAAGCGAGGACGCGACGCGAAATTCAAAATCGGGAAGAACGTCGTCGTCGATCCGGAAGAACGAGCGATGTATTCTGCGATTGACGGCCTCATCTCGCTCACCGGCCGGGACAAGCTGAACGTCTTCCCGGTCTATGAAGTGAACGGAGATGTCGACTACACGACAGGGAACATCGACTTTGTCGGGACCATCGTCATTTGGGGCAATGTCCTGAGCGGCTTTCGCGTCAAAGCATCGGGCGATATCCGTATTTACGGCGGCGTAGAAGGGGCACAGATCGAGGCCGACGGCTGCGTCGAGATTAGCGGAGGCATCATCGCAGGGAACAAAGGCTGCGTCAAGGCGGGTACGCATGTAAAATGTAGCTTCATCCAGGAAGGGAATGTGAATGCGGCGACCGACGTGATGGTAACGCAGAGCATCATGCATTCCACGGTACGGGCCGGTACGCAGGTCATCTGTCAAGGAACCAAAGGACTTATTGTCGGAGGCGTGATTCAAGCGGGAGATAGGGTCATAGCTCGCACCATCGGCAACTCGATGTCTACCGCGACGACCATCGAGGTAGGCGTGAGGCCGGAGCTGCGGAACGAGCTGGCGGAGCTCCGCCAAAAATTTAAAACAAGCCTGGAAAATTTAGAGAAAACGAAGAAAGCACTTTGTATTTTGGATCAATTGGCGTCTGCAGGCCAGCTCTCGAGCGACAAAGCGGCGATGCGGAGCAAGCTGAGTTCCACCAAGAAGCAGGCCGAGGAGCAGCAGTCGGACATGCGGGATCGCATGTTCGAGATTGAGAAGGTGTTGGAAGAAACCGCTTCGGCTTCGGTCGATGTGTTCAATGTGATATATGGCGGGGCTAAAATTGTAATCGGCCACAATGCGCGGTATGTGAAGGATGCGGCGAAGAGGATCTCTTTCCGGATGCTTGACGGCAATATTACGATGTCTTCAGATTTGTAAGTGCATGTTCTAGCGGATTTTTTGAACGTTCTCAATCAAGCGATTGCTGGGGTGATGAGATGAATGTGAAGCCGGTAGAGTTGCAAATCGCAATAACTAGGACGCAAGAGGCATCGGAGGTTCATCAACAGCAGCAGCAGCGTCCTGCTACCGAACAGATGCTTTTGAACGAGCAAGCGGAGAAGATGACGAAAAAGCGGCGCGAGCGCAACGAGCAGGTAGAAACTGCGCAGGAGGCCCGGATCCGGGATAAGGCAAAGCGCGACCCATCGCACGCGGACGGATCCGGCCCCGAGTCGGAGCCAGCAGCTCCTCTGCCGGCTGTTCCCGCAGAGCACCCTTACAAAGGAAATCATATTGATTTCACGTGCTGAACACGTGCTGAATCGGTAACGCTGACCACCTTGTCTACAAGGTGCCACGTTGCCTTTTTTGCCGTAACGGCGGCCATGATGGGTGCGGGTGAAGCAAGAGATGGATGCCCTGCATTCGCACTGGAGCGCAAAGAGTCTGACCACAGCTGAAAAGGAGGTGCCCGCGATGGGACCTTGGATCTATGTAGCGCTGCTGGGGGCGGTCCTTGTCGTGCTTGGCCTGCTCAGGCCGAGAACAGGGAACGACAGTACCGAGCTTCGGCACAATATGGAGGAGACGCTTGAGCATTATATGCGAGAGCTGGAAACCGATAACGAGAAATTGATCAGCGTGATTGAGCAGATGAAAAAAGAAGGGCAGTTGACGGACGAGGCGCTGAGGAAGCGAATTGACCAGCTTGAGCAAAGATGGAGCCGAAGCGAGGAACGGCATGCGGCTCTGGAAGCGCGTGTGGCGGAGCAGCAGGCAGTCCGCTTGTGGAACGGACAGGCTCCCGCGCTGCAGAGGGTGGAAGCGGTGGAGACGGCAGCGCCGCATTCCATGCCGATGGAAGCAGCTTCCCTTCCTCCGGAGGCAGAGCCTGTCCAGGATGCACGAGCGCAAGCGGATTCCGAGACGCCGGAGCCTTCTTTGATTCGCAGCCGGTATCCGGAGCTGTTCGCCCTGGCCGATGAGCAGGTGCCTGCGAACCAGATTGCCGAGCGGCTGTCCATGCCGATAGGCGAAGTTCAGCTTATTATCCAACTTGGCATACAGGAGGTCGGCCGTGTTTAAAGATCGTCGGTTACTTATCGGACTTGGCGCAGGGATGATTTGTGGCAGCCTGCTGCTTCAGCTGATGCTTTTCGGCGAGCGCGCCGCCGAGCCGCTGACAGAACCGGAACTGCGCAGACAGGCGGAACGGGCCGGTTATGATCTGATTCCGCGCGGCGCGATGGCGAACGGAACGGAGGAAGGCGGAAGCGCGACCCAGCCGCAAGCGCCTGCAAGCAATGGAACACCGCGTCAGCAGGAGGGCGTGGAGAAGAAGGCGGCCGGCGGCAGCGACTCGGCGGCGGAGCCGGGTTCATCCGCTGAGAAGAAGCAGGATCCTCCCTCTGAGGTGGAACAGGAGGCGAAGATTAAGGTGGCCTACGGCAGCGGTTCCCGGGATATCGCCAAGCAGTTGGCCGAAGCGGGAATTGTTGAGAGCGCGGAGGAGTTCGAACGCTATGTTGCCAACCAGAAGAAGCAAGGCAAGCTGCGGACGGGTACGTTCCGGTTCCCTGTTCCCTCCACAAAGGAGGAAGCGCTGCGAATCCTTACCAGCAAGCCGAACGGCTAGTTGCTCAACGCGGCGTTATTGTTCTGGGAGATGTTTTTTCAACGATGTATGTATTGGCCCAATCTAAAAATGTCATACACTCCCTAAGTAGGGGGACATTTTGTAAGACATTGAACAATCGTTGTTGCAACTCATGGGTCATTATGGTATATTAATTAACGGTGCTAAGAACACACGTCGATCAATTTCTGCAAGGGTGCTCTGTCTCATCGGGCGGAGTCTTGGAGGAAGATGACATCGGCGGAGGACAAATAACCATATTGGGAGGTGCAGTGAAGATGGCAGTTATCTCCATGAAGCAGCTGTTGGAAGCTGGGGTACACTTCGGTCACCAGACTCGTCGTTGGAACCCGAAAATGGACAAATATATCTTCACCGAACGTAACGGCATTTACATTATTGACTTGCAAAAGACAGTGAAAAAAGTCGAGGAAGCTTACAATTTCGTAAAATCCCTCGCCGCTGAGAACGGGACAATCCTGTTCGTCGGCACGAAGAAGCAAGCTCAAGATTCCGTGAAGGAAGAAGCAGAGCGCTGCGGAATGTACTATATCAACCAACGTTGGTTGGGCGGTACGCTCACGAACTTCCAGACGATTCAGAAGCGCATCGATCGCCTGAAGCAGCTGGAAGCGATGGAGCAAGACGGTACATTTGAAGTGCTGCCTAAGAAAGAAGTTATCTTGCTCCGCAAAGAGCAAGAGCGTCTGGAGAAATTCCTGGGCGGTATCAAAAATATGAAGGGCTTGCCTAGCGCATTGTTCATCATCGATCCTCGCAAAGAACGCATTGCGGTGGCGGAAGCTCGCAAATTGGGCATCCCAATCGTAGGTATCGTTGACACGAACTGCGATCCGGACGAGATCGATTATGTTATCCCTGGTAACGACGATGCGATCCGCGCAGTCAAGCTGCTCACTTCGAAAATGGCAGACGCGATTGTCGAAGCGCATCAAGGCGAAGAAGCATCCGCGTAATATAACAGCTTGCATTTGGATGAACAAATAAGGGTGGTTGGCAGGTGATTCACCTCTCACCGCCCTTTTTTTAAGCGGTACGAATAGCTTGAATCCTCCCGGTATCACGCTGGGGCATATCTCATTGATGGAGGGAATTAGGCATGGCAGTTAATGCAGGTGCAGTTAAAGAATTGCGTGAAAAAACAGGCGCAGGTATGCTTGATTGCAAAAAAGCATTAGAGGAAGCAAATGGCGATCTGGAAAAAGCGGCTGAATTGCTTCGTGAGAAAGGCTTGGCGGCAGCAGCGAAAAAAGCGGGCCGCGTAGCTACGGAAGGCGTCGTTGAATCCTACATCCACGCTGGCGGACGCATCGGCGTCCTGGTAGAGATCAACTGCGAGACGGACTTCGTCGCGAAGACGGATCAATTCAAGGAATTCGCACGCGACATCGCGATGCAAATCGCGGCAGCTTCGCCGAAATTCGTTCGTCGCGAAGAAGTGCCTCAAGAAGAGATCGAGAAAGAAAAAGAAATTTTGAAGGCGCAAGCGCTGAACGAAGGCAAGCCTGAAAAAATCGTCGAAAAAATGGTCGAAGGTCGCATCAACAAATATTTCGAAGAGTTCTGCTTGCTGGAGCAATTCTTCATCAAGGATCCGGACAAGACAATCGAGACGCTGCTGAACGAAAAAATTGCAGCGATCGGTGAAAACATTTCGATCCGCCGCTTCGTTCGTTACGAGCTGGGCGAAGGCTTGGAGAAAAAAGAAGATAACTTTGTTGAAGAAGTCATGGCGCAAGCGAACTTGAAGTAATCCTGGTCAATGGGCGCTTCCGTTCATAAACTGCTAGCAATCAACAGTCGGGCTGGAAAAGATGGAACACGTAGTGTTCCTTCTTTTTTAGCACGTTGTTAAAAGTGGAGGGTAAACATTGAAAGAACCGGTTTTTAAACGCATCGTGCTAAAAGTAAGCGGCGAATCACTGGCAGGTCAGGCAGGCTACGGGATCGAATCCGGCGTCATCAATTCTATTGCAGAACAGGTGAAGGAAGTTGTGGATCTTGGGGTTGAAGTTGCCATCGTATGCGGCGGCGGAAATATATGGCGCGGCATCGCAGGAAGCGAAAAAGGCATTGACCGCGGGACGGCTGACTATATGGGGATGCTTGCCACGGTAATGAACGCACTTGCCTTGCAGGATGCGCTCGAGCAAATCGGCGTGCCGACACGCGTGCAGACTTCGATTGCCATGCAGCAAATCGCTGAACCTTATATCCGTCGCCGTGCCATCCGCCACTTGGAAAAAGGGCGCGTCGTCATTTTTGCGGCAGGAACCGGGAATCCGTTCTTCTCGACGGATACGACAGCAGCTTTGCGTGCGGCAGAGATTGAAGCCGATGTTATCCTCATGGCTAAGAACAAGGTCGACGGCGTGTACTCTGCCGATCCGTTCAAAGACGAGACTGCGGAGAAATTCGAGCAATTGACTTACATGGAAGTGCTGAACCGCAATCTGGGCGTTATGGACTCGACCGCTTCTTCGCTTTGCATGGATAACAACATTCCACTCATTGTGTTTGCGATGACGGAGAACGGCAACATCAAGCGAGTCGTGCTCGGTGAGAAGATTGGAACCATTGTAAAAGGGAGTGTAGACTAGTGCCACAATCAGTAAAGAAACACGCAGAAGAACGTATGGAAAAGGCAATTGTGGCTTTGAAGCGCGATTTGGCTACGCAGCGCGCCGGACGTGCTTCCGCCGCGCTGCTTGATCGTATTCAAGTCGAATATTACGGTGCGATGACGCCAATCAATCAATTGGCGAACATCAGCACGCCGGATCCGCGCACGCTGCTGATCCAACCCTGGGACAATAGCTCGCTCGGAGAGATTGAACGCGCGGTCATGAAGTCGGATCTTGGCTTGACGCCAGCCAATGATGGCTCCATCATCCGCATCTCTATTCCGGCATTGACCCAGGAGCGTCGTACGGAACTTGTGAGACAGACGAAGAAATTCGGTGAAGACGCGAAGGTAGCCATCCGCAACATCCGCCGCGACGCGAACGATGACATCAAGAAGCTGGAAAAAACCGATATTTCGGAAGATGATTCCCACCGTCATCAAGAGGATATTCAGAAGATGACGGACAAATATATCGCGGAAGTCGATAAAGTATTGGCAGCAAAAGAAAAAGACATTATGGAAGTCTAATGAAGGCGCACCGCAATGTGCGACATCTTAATGCCCCTCCGCACGGTGGGGTTTATTGTCTTTTTCCGGTGCCGGTTTTATCAACAGGTTGGAGGAGACCGAATGATTAAGCGATTCCAAGCGTGGGTGCAGTGCAGGAAGGATAGACTAGGGCCTGAGCTGCTGCCGGACAATATCCCACAGCATGTCGCGATTATTATGGACGGCAACGGACGTTGGGCGAAGAATCGCGGATTGCCGCGTGTCGCAGGACACCATACGGGGATGAAAGCCGTAAAGCGAGCGACCATCGCCGCCAATGACATCGGAATCAAAATACTGACGATGTACGCTTTTTCCACAGAGAACTGGGTGCGCCCGAAAGAAGAAGTGGAGTTTCTGATGAAGCTTCCTCAGCAGTTCCTCACCATTGAACTCGATGAATTGGTGGAGAAAAATGTGCAAGTGCGCATGATGGGCTATCGGGACCGCCTTCCCGTTCATACGCTTGCGGCGATGGAAGAAGCCGTGGAGAGAACGAAAAATAATACGGGACTCATACTCAATTTTGCGTTGAATTACGGCGGAAAGCGGGAATTGATCGAAGGCTTCCGCGAGATTGCCCGGGACGTCGCTGCGGGCGCGGTACGGCCGGATGATATCGACGAGGATCTCATTCATCATCATCTGTTGTCCAGCAGCTTACCGGACCCGGATCTGCTGATTCGCACGAGCGGGGAATTGCGGCTAAGCAATTTCATGCTGTGGCAACTGGCTTACAGCGAGCTGTGGTTTACCGATGTGTACTGGCCCGAGTTCACGGAACGGCATCTGAAGGAAGCCGTGCTGGAATATCAGCGCCGAACACGGAGATATGGCGGATTACAATAAGTTGGAGGAACAGTCGTTATGAAACAGCGTATCGTTACGGGGCTTACAGCCGGTATCCTATTCGGCGGACTGTGCGTCATGGGCGGCATGCCGTATGAGCTGCTTCTCCTCGCATTGGCCCTGATTGGCTATTACGAGTTTGCCCGTATGCATCATTCCCGGCCCTTTGATTTCACATCCATCATCGGCTATGTTACGCTGCTTGCTGTGGCTGTGCCTTGGCAGCGTTGGTCCATCACATGGCCGGTCTCGTTCGAGACGCTTCTATGGTTCAGCATGTTCATCCTGCTGTGTATGACCGTCGTGACCAAAAATCGAGTGCCGATCGGGAACGCCGCCCAATTATGGCTGGGGGCGTTCTATATCGGCAGTGGATTCAAATATATGATGCTGACCCGTACGATGATGGAGGAGGGCCTGTTCTGGACGCTGCTGCTCTTTGCTGCCATCTGGTCCTCCGATATCGGCGCTTATTTTACGGGAAGAGCCTTAGGGAAGCATAAGCTGTGGCCCGCCATCAGTCCGAACAAGACGATGGAAGGGGCGCTGGGCGGGATCGCGGCATCGGTAATCGTGTCGTTCTTGTTTATACTCGCCCGGCCGGATATTCTCGATTGGCGCACGGCACTAGCGATCGGGGCTTCGGCCGCCGTAATCGGGCAGCTTGGCGATCTCATCCAGTCTGCTTACAAGCGGGTGCGCGGGGTCAAGGATTCCGGCATGATTCTGCCTGGGCACGGCGGCATTCTAGATCGCTGTGATAGCTGGATCGTCGTATTCCCGTTCGTTCATCTGATCGGCTTACTGACACTATAACAGCTGGACGGGCAGTCCGGGCCACGAGCGGGCGATGATAGTACACTTGAATGAAGATGAGGTGCAGGAATGAAACGGATTACAGTACTTGGCTCGACGGGATCGATCGGTACACAGACGCTGGACGTTGTCCGCCATCATGCGGACGAGTTCGCGGTTGAAGCCCTTGCGGCAGGGCGGAACGCGGAGTTCATCGTTCAGCAGGCGAAGGAATTCCGGCCTCGCAAAGTATCCGTTCAAGACCGGGAGACGGCGGAGCGGATCCGCCACGATCTCCCCGCCGGAACGGAACTCTATTACGGAGACGAGGGTCTGATTGAAGTGGCGGCTGCAACGGACGCCGATACCGTCATTACGGCGGTTGTCGGCAGCGTCGGGCTGGAGTCGACCTTGGCCGCGATCGCCGAAGGCAAGAGCATCGGCTTGGCGAACAAGGAGACGCTCGTGTCGGCTGGACACCTGGTGACCGAGCTGGCTGTGGACAAGGGTGTGAGCATCCTGCCTGTGGACAGCGAGCATTCCGCTATCTTCCAATGCTTGAACGGAGAAGCGGTCGCGGATGTGCAATCGATTACGGTAACGGCTTCTGGCGGCAGCTTTCGCGATTATTCACGGGGCGAGCTAGAGAACGTGACGCTGGAGCAGGCGCTGAATCATCCGAATTGGTCGATGGGAGCGAAGCTGACCGTCGACTCGGCGACGATGGCCAACAAGGGCTTAGAGGTAATTGAGGCGCACTGGCTGTTCGGGATGCCGTATGACCGGATTCATGTCCTGATTCATCCGGAAAGCATCATCCATTCCTTCGTGGAATATAGGGATGGCAGCATCATCGCCCAGTTGGGCGTGCCCGACATGCGGGTTCCGATACAATACGCGCTGACGTATCCGAAGCGTCTGGACAGCCCTGCGGCCCGTCTCCATTTGGCGGAGTTCGGCAAGCTTCATTTCCGGGAAATGGATTTCAAACGCTTTCCGATGATGCAGTGGGCCTATGATTGCGGTCGTGCAGGCGGAACGGCGACAACCGTGTTCAACGCGGCAAACGAAGTGGCCGTAGGGCGCTTCCGAGAGGGCGAGATCAAGTTCCTCGACATCGAGCGCATCGTGTACGAGATCATTTCCGGACATGAGCGTATCCCGCATCCTTCGCTCGCAGAGATTAAGGACGCGGATCGACGGGCACGCGCGGAAGCACGGCAAATGTTGCGGCCCTGATGGCATCCGGTCGATTCTCTTGTGCGGGATCGGAGAATAATGATAATCTAAAAGAGGTTGTTCAAAACGTCCGTGCTTCGAGTTCGGTGCTGAGAGAAACGTAAAGGAGGATGCATCGCGTGCAGATGGTACAGATTGTAATATTGACGATACTTGTCTTCTTCATCATTGTGACGATTCACGAGTGGGGACATTTTATCTTTGCGAAACGTGCGGGCATTCTCGTTAGAGAGTTCGCCATCGGGTTTGGTCCGAAAGTGTTCTCCCATACGCGCGGAGAGACCCGTTATACGCTCCGGCTGCTGCCGGTCGGCGGCTTCGTCAGGATGGCGGGGGAGGATCCGGAACTGGTGCAGATTCAGCCCGGGCAGACGATTGCCGTCCGGCTGAAGGACAATCAAGTCGTAAAGCTGTATTTGGATCAACTGGATATGCGCAAGCAAGTCGTGCGTGGTGAAGTGAAGGAGATCGATCTGGAGCACGCATTGAAGCTTACGATGGACGTGGAAGGGGAAGAAGTGATCTTAGACGTTCATCCGCAAGCGAAAATGATCGTCAAAGGCGAGGACACGCAAATTGCACCTTGCAATCGCCAGTTCGGCAGCAAGACGGTCGGACAGCGGGCGCTGGCTATTTTCGCCGGGCCTTTCATGAACTTCGTGCTGGCGTTTATTTTATTCGGAGCCTACATTCAGATGGTCGGCATGCCGGTCGAGAACCCGTCGTATGTTAAGATTGGTGACGTGACTTCGAATATGCCTGCGGCGGAAGCGAATTTGCAGAAGGGCGATATTATTGAAAAGGTGAACGATTTCGTCGTCGGAGGCAACCGGGACAAAATGATCGAGATGATCGAGAAATCGGAAGGCAAGCCGGTGGACATGACGATTGTTCGGGGAGACGAACGGTTTACCATCCGGCTGACGCCAGTGAAGGTGGAAGGCCAGAAAGGCGGCAAGGTCGGAATCGCGCCCGTATTCCCGACCCGCAGCGCCACGATCGGGGAGACGTTCAAATATGCGGGCATGTCCATGGTCGACACGACACAGCGTATCTTCGAAGGCTTCCGCATGCTTGTTTTTGGCCAGTTCAGTCTGGATGATCTGGGCGGGCCCGTGCGAACGTTCGAAGTGACGGGACAGTTCGCGAAGCAGGGGATTGGCCAGCTCACCTTATGGACTGCTATTCTTAGCCTGTATCTGGGCATATTTAATCTGCTGCCCATTCCAGCATTAGACGGAAGCCGTCTTGTCTTTCTCGGCATTGAAGGACTTCGCGGCAAGCCCGTCGATCCGAACCGGGAGAGCATGGTGCACTTCGTCGGCTTCGCCATGCTGATGCTGCTGATGCTGGCGGTGACCTACAACGATATATTGCGATTGGTAAAAGGTTGACTATCGGCACGATCATTGTTCGCAACATCATGCGCGATGGGGTTGTGTCTTCGGGAGGATGGTAACGGTTATGTCGAAACAGAAACAGTTCGTTACGGAAATTACGCCCCAGCAGGAGGATTTTTCCCGTTGGTATATTGACGTTATCAAAAAAGCGGAGCTGATGGACTACTCGCCAGTGCGCGGCTGCATCGTCTTCCGTCCGGATGGCTATGAGATCTGGGAGCATATCAAGGACGAACTGGATCGCCGCTTCAAGGAGACGGGCCATCGCAACGCCTATTTCCCGCTCTTCATTCCCGAGAGCTTCTTCCAGAAGGAAAAGGAGCATGTCGAAGGGTTCAACCCGGAGCTGCCGTGGGTTACGGAAGCGGGCGGCGAGGAACTGGAAGAGAAGCTCGCGATCCGTCCGACATCCGAGACGATGATTGGGCATATGTATGCGAAGTGGATCCAATCCTATCGGGATCTGCCGGTGCTTATTAACCAATGGGCCAACGTCGTCCGCTGGGAGAAAAGAACGCTCCCGTTTTTGCGTACGAGCGAATTTCTGTGGCAGGAGGGCCATACTGCGCATGAGACCGAGGCGGAAGCGCGCAAAGAGACGATGCGCATGCTTGCGATCTACCGCGAATTCGTCGAGGATTACTTGGCGATACCGGTAATGAAAGGCCAGAAGACGCCATCCGAGAAATTCGCTGGAGCGGTAGACACGTACTCTATCGAAGCGATGATGAAGGACGGACGCGCTGTTCAGGCCGGAACATCCCACTATATGGGCACGAATTTCTCCGTCGCGTTCGATATTCAATTCCTGGGGCGGGAGAACGAGCTTGAATATGCACATACGACATCATGGGGCGTAAGCACCCGGCTTATCGGATCGCTCATTATGGTGCATGGGGACGATCGGGGACTCGTACTCCCGCCGAAGGTCGCTCCGACCCAAGTCATCATGATCCCGATCGGTCCGGCGAAGCTGCGCGATCAAGTCGGCGGCCGCGCCGACGAGCTGTTTACGGAATTGAAGCGGTCCGGCATCCGTGTCCGGATGGACGACCGCAGCGACATTAGCCCGGGCTGGAAGTTCAACGAGTATGAGATGCGTGGCGTTCCGGTCCGCCTCGAGATCGGGCCGCGGGATATGGAGAACGGCGTGTGCGTGCTCGTGTCGCGCGTATCCGGCGAGAAGCGGATCGTGGAGCAGAGCAAGCTGGTTGAAGAAGTGAAGCGGATGCTGGAGGATGTCCATCAGGA
This sequence comes from Paenibacillus popilliae ATCC 14706, assembly GCF_000315235.1. GTDB lineage: Bacteria > Bacillota > Bacilli > Paenibacillales > Paenibacillaceae > Paenibacillus_B > Paenibacillus_B popilliae. The sequence continues at coordinate 68,991 of NZ_BALG01000185.1, forward strand.
GATGTACGAGCGTGCGCGCCAGTTCCGCGACGACCACTTCTATTCGGTCGACTCGATCGAGGAGATGAAGGCGCTGATGGAAGAGAAGCGCGGCTTCACGCTCGCCGGCTGGTGCGGCTCGGAGGTGTGTGAGAAGCATGTCAAGGACGAGACCGGCGCCACAAGCCGCAATATCCCGTTCGCGTCGCAAGAGAGCAAGAAGACCTGCCTCGTATGCGGAGAAGAGGCGAAGCATACCGTCGTCTTCGCCCGCGCGTATTAAGGAGACATCCAACGGAATACAAGATTACGAACCGATACAACCGGTTGTCATGGGGGTGGAAATCGGCATGTCGGATAACAGAATGCGATTCGAGTTGTTAATGAAGCAGGCGGGCATTTCTGCGAAGCTGGCGGAAGGAAGCTATCATGACGCCAGAATTGAGCGGGTCGAGTGCAGCCGTTCCCATCAGGAATGGACGATCCATATCGGCAAGGCGTCGATAGCGTCGGCGGAGGCTTACCGTACCTTTTGTCTACGCGTGCAGGAGAAGCTGTCCCATATCGCCAAGATCCGAATTATTTTTCATTATGATGGAAATGTGAGCAACGCGGAGGTCGTGGATGCCTATTGGGGGCTGTTCGTCGAATGGGTCAAGCGGGAAGTCGCGTCGGTCAACGGCTGGCTGCATCGCGCCAAGTTCGATGTGAAAGGTGATCTGGTCAAGCTGACTCTGGCCGACGCGACGACCTTGGAGCTCGCCAAGAAGAAGCAGATCGATAGCTACGCCGTTCAATTTTTCCAGACGTATTTTACCCGTTCCTTGCGCTTCATGATGCAGAGTGGCAGTTTTGATGCGGATGCTTATGAGGCGTTTCAGGCCAAGCTCGTTGAGGAAGAGCGGCAGGTCGTCCAGCAGATAATGGTGGAAGCCGAGCGCGAGGCCGCCGAAGCGGCCGCTCCCGGAGCAGCGCCGGAACGTCTCCATGTCGGTTATGATATTAAGGACGATGCGACACCGATTATGGATATTCAGGACGAAGAGAAGCGGATCACGATTCAGGGAACCGTCTTCGGACTCGACATGAAGGAGCTGCGGAACGGCAGTACGCTGTTCACCTTCAACGTGACGGACTTCAGTGATTCGCTTATGATGAAGATGTTCGCGAAGACGAAAGAAGATCTCGCCATGCTTCGCCTCATCGCCAATGGCAAATGGGTGAAGGCGCGCGGACGCGTGGAGTATGATCGCTTCATGACCGTGCCCGAGCTTGTCATGATTCCTTCGGACTTGAACGAAGTAACGCCGCCTGCACAGCGGCAGGATACAGCAGAGGAGAAGCGAGTCGAATTCCATCTCCATTCCACGATGAGCACGATGGATGCGGTGGCGCCGATTGACGCTTATATGAAACAGGCGGCCAAATGGGGTCACCGTGCGATTGCGGTCACGGATCACGCCAACGTGCAGTGCTATCCGGAAGCGGCCAAGGCGGCCAAGAAGCATGGCTTGAAAATGATCTACGGCCTGGAAGCGAACGTCATCAACGACGATCTGGAAGTGGTCATGAACGCTGAGCCCCGCAACTTGAAGGAAGCGACCTATGTCGTGTTCGATATCGAGACGACGGGTCTATCGGTCACGAATACGAAAATGACGGAGATCGCCGGTGTCAAAATACAGGACGGCAAGGAGATCGGACGGTATGCCACCTTCGTCAATCCGCATGAGCCGATTCCGTACCCTATTCAGCAGTTGACGAATATAACGGATGAGATGGTGAAGGATGCGCCGGATATTGATCAGGTGCTGCGCGAGTTCATGGAATTCGTCGGCGATGCAATATTGGTCGCGCATAACGCGAGATTCGATGTCGGGTACGTTCAGTACAATCTACAGAAGCTGGGTATGCCCGAGTTGACCAACCCGGTCATCGATACGCTGGAGTTGGCCCGATTGATCCATCCGAAGCTGAAAAATCACCGTCTGAATACGCTGGCGGACAAATATAAGGTGTCGCTGGAAAACCATCACCGCGCCATTGACGACACGATTGCGCTGTTTGGCATTTTGAACGGGTTGATGAAGGACGCCCTGGCGATCTACGGCATTGAGATGCTCGACCGCTTGAATGATTATGTTGGCCAGAATCTGAAGACCGCGCGGCCGTTCCACTGCAATATTTACGCGTTGAACAGCATTGGCAAGAAAAATTTGTACAAGCTCGTCACGCTGTCGCATACCGAATACTTCAATCGCGTCGCCTGCATTCCGAAGAGCAAACTGGTGGAGATGCGGGAAGGGCTGCTGCTTATGTCGGGCTGCGAAAAGGGCGAGTTTTTCGAGACGGTGCTCAACAAATCGAGCGAAGAGGCGGAGCGGGTAGCGGAGTTCTATGACGTGCTGGAGATTCAACCGCTGACGATGTATATGCATTTAGTTGAAAAAGGACTTGTCGCCTCGAAGCAACAGATCGAGGAGGCACTGCGCAAAATTGTCCAGATTGGGGAGAAGCTGAATAAGCCGGTAGTCGCTACGGGCAACGTGCACTATCTCAGCCCTAGGGACAAGCTGTTCCGCGACATTACGATTCACGGCATCACGGGCTTTAGCCCGCTCAAAGATATGCGGAAGCCGGATGCCCATTTCCGCACGACGACGGAAATGCTGCAGGAATTCGAGTTCCTCGGCAAAGAGACGGCCTACGATGTCGTCGTCCGCAATACGAACGAGCTCGCGAATCGGTTCGAGGAATTGGTTCTGTTCCCGGACAAACTGTTCACTCCGATGATCGAAGGGGCAGACGAAGAGATTCGGACGACCTGCTATCGGACGGCGGAAGAAATCTACGGCAAGCCTCTGCCGGATATCGTAGTCAAGCGGCTCGAAAAGGAGTTGGAGCCGATTGTCAAATACGGCTTCTCCGCCAACTACCTGATCTCCGAGCGGCTCGTCAAAAAATCGAATGAGGACGGCTATCTTGTCGGTTCGCGGGGCTCTGTCGGCTCATCGGTCGTCGCGACCTTCCTCGGCATATCCGAGGTCAACCCGCTGCCGCCGCATTATACATGCAAAAATCCCGAATGCAAGCACAGCGAATGGATTACGGACGGAAGCGTGCCGAGCGGCTTCGACCTTCCGGACAAGCGGTGCCCGCAATGCGGGCGCATGCTGAAGGGCGAGGGCCAGGATATCCCGTTCGAGACGTTCCTCGGCTTCAAGGGAGACAAAGTTCCCGATATCGACTTGAACTTCTCCGGGGAGTATCAGCCGCATGCCCATAACTTCACGAAGATCATGTTCGGAGAGAAGAGCGTATTCCGCGCAGGGACGATCGGAACAGTGGCGGAGAAGACGGCGTTCGGCTTCACCAAAAAGTATGAGGAAGCGCACGGGAAATCATGGCGAGGCGCCGAACTGAACCGGTTGGCGGCAGGCTGCACTGGGGTGAAGCGGAGCACCGGCCAGCATCCTGGCGGGATCGTTGTCGTCCCGGATTACATGGAAGTCGAGGAGATAACGCCGGTTCAATATCCGGCGGACGACACGTCAGCCGAATGGAAGACAACGCATTTTGACTATCACGCCTTCGACGCCAATCTGCTCAAGCTCGATATTCTTGGACACGATGATCCGACGATGATGCGCATGCTGCAGGACCTGACCGGCGTAGATCCGACGGCGATTCCGATGAACGATCCGAAGGTGATGAGTTTGTTCAACTCGACGGACGCGCTGGGCGTCACGCCGGAGCAAATACGCACGCCGGTCGCCACCTACGGGATTCCGGAGATGGGAACGCGCTTCGTCCGGCAGATGCTTGTGGAAGCTCAACCTTCCTCGTTCGCGGATTTGCTGCAAATCTCGGGCTTGTCCCACGGGACAGGCGTATGGCTCGGCAATGCGCAGGAGCTTATCAAGAACGGGGTCTGCACGATCAAGACGGTCATCGGCTGCCGGGACGAGATTATGCTGTACTTAATCTACAAGGCGGGAATGGATGCCGGCCTCGCCTTCAAAATAACCGAGAGCGTGCGGAAGGGGAAAGGATTGACTCCGGAATGGATCGAAGAGATGAAGCGGTGCAACGTGCCGCAATGGTACATTGATTCCTGCCTTAAGATCCAGTACATGTTCCCGAAAGCCCACGCTGCGGCGTACGTTATCTCGGCGGTGCGAACCGCGTATTTCAAGCTCTACCACCCGATTGAATACTACGCGACGTACTTCACGGTGCGCGCCGAAGACTTCGATATCGAGCTGTGCTGCCAAGGCTATGATGCGATCAACCGCAAGATCGGCGAGATCGAAGCGAAGGGATTCCAGGCGACGACGAAGGAGAAAAGCATGGTGTCGATCCTGGAGATGGCGCTCGAAATGACCGCCCGCGGGTTCACGTTCAAGCCGATCGATCTGTACCGGTCCGACGCCACCCGCTTCCAAGTGGACGATGGTGCGCTCATCCCTCCGTTCTCTGCCGTGCAGGGCATCGGGGAGAATGCGGCTCGCAATATCGCGGCTTCCCGCGAGGCGGGAGAATTCCTGTCCGTGGAGGACTTCCAGAACCGCTCCAAGGCGACGAAAACAATCGTAGAGCTGCTGAGCCAGATGGGCTGCTTCCGCGGATTGCCGGAGAGTAATCAGCTATCGCTGTTCTGACCGGGTGCTTCGAGAGCCGGCGGGCACATTCCCGGAAGGCAGAGGTTGGGATTGCCCTTGCCATTCCGTATCGGGCTATGATATAATTTTTTTGGTAATCATGTGGATAAATCTGTTGCGCAAAGAGTGGGGAAACCCACTCTTTCATGTTTGCGTACGGATTCTGAAATATACTGCAACTATTTCCAACGAAGCAGGAGGTCCTTGAATTTGAGTTCACCGAACATTAAATCGGTAGTCGAAAGCATGATCACGCCGTATTTGGAGGAAAACGGTTTCGATTTGGTCGACATCGAGTATGTCAAAGAAGGCAGCAGCTGGTTTTTGCGCATTTTTGTCGACAAAGAAGGCGGTATCGATATCGAGGACTGTGGGCGCATCAGCGAGTACGCAAGCCAGAAGCTGGATGAGACCGATCCGATTGAGGATGCTTATTTCTTGGAGGTATCGTCTCCGGGGGCGGAACGTCCGTTGAAAAAGCCGCAGGATGTGGCCAAGTCGGTTGGCAAGCATGTATTTATCACTACATACGAACCAATTGGCGGAGGGAAGGAGTTCGAGGGAGAACTGGTGTCATTCGACGGCGAGACGATGGTGATTCAAGTTAGGGGCAAAGATCGCGCCATCCCGTATAACAAAGTAGCCAGCGCGCGACTCGCGATTGTCTTTTAAATCACTACGCGTTCAAAAAGGCCGGTTTTCAGGGCTTGAACTCGCATCCTTTTTGAACGGAATAGGAATCAGGCCGTGACCGGTCGGAAGGGGGAGCTAACCAATCATGAGTACGGATTTTATTGAGGCGTTGACCGAAATCGAACGAGAAAAAGGAATTAGCAAGGATGTATTGATTGAGGCGATTGAAGCGGCTCTAATTTCCAGCTATAAGCGCAATTTCAACACCGCACAAAATGTGCGTGTCGACGTGAACCGCGCGACGGGCGTCATCAAAGTATTCGCCCGTAAGACGGTCGTGGACGAAGTTCTCGACCCTCGTCTCGAAATCTCGCTTTACGCTGCCCGCGAAATGAACCCGAATTACCAGATGGATGACATTTGCGAGATCGAAGTGACGCCGCGCGATTTCGGGCGCATTGCGGCCCAGACGGCGAAGCAGGTCGTGACCCAGCGCATCCGCGAGGCGGAGCGCGGCCTTATCTATAACGCGTTCATCGACAAGGCGGAAGATATCGTGACCGGTATCGTGCAGCGTCAAGATATGCGCAACGTCTTCGTCGACCTGGGCAAGGTGGAGGCGGTTCTGCCGCTGAATGAGCTGATGCCGAATGAGAAGTTCAAGCATGGGGACCGGGCGAAGGCCTATATTACGAAGGTGGAAAATACGACAAAAGGGCCGCAGATCGTCTTATCCCGGACGCATCCGGGTCTGCTGAAGCGGCTGTTCGAACTGGAAGTGCCCGAAATTTTCGATGGGGTCGTCGAAATCAAGTCGGTCGCACGCGAAGCGGGGCAGCGCTCCAAAATCGCTGTTCATTCCCGCAACGAAGAGGTAGATCCGGTAGGATCCTGCGTCGGACCTAGAGGCATGCGGGTGCAGACGATTGTGAATGAGCTGCGCGGCGAGAAAATCGATATCGTCCGCTGGTCGGATGATGTGAAGGAGTATGTCGCCAATGCGCTCAGCCCTTCCAAAGTCGTCGATGTCACCGTATACGAATCCGATAAGATGGCACGGGTTATCGTGCCGGATTATCAATTGTCGCTCGCTATCGGTATCAAAGGTCAGAATGCGCGCCTCGCCGCCAAGCTGACCGGATGGAAGATTGATATCAAGAGCGAATCTCAGGCAGAGCAGGAGCCTGTTCAAGCCGAGAGCGGCATAGCGGAAGACACAGACAGCCTCGATAGCTTCGAAGAATAACACCGAAGGCGCGACCATCACCATATGTTACGGTCGCAGCCTCCACCGGAAGCTCGATCGGATCGTAAGGGGGAATGAGTCATGAGAACAAGGAAGGTTCCGCTGCGCAAATGCGTCGCCTGTCAAGAAATGATGCCGAAAAAAGAACTGATTCGCGTCGTCCGGACGCCGGAAGACGAAGTCCTCATTGATCTGACCGGCAAGAAATCGGGCCGTGGTGCTTACTTGTGCGGGAAGCTGTCCTGCTTCAAGCTGGCGCATAAATCGCGGGCTTTGGACAGAGCATTGAAGCATCAGGTGCTGCCTGAACTCTATGAGCAGCTTGCGCAAGATTTCATCAAGGTGGAAGATAAATTCAATGCGATGAAGGAACAGGTGGACGAGAATGAGTAAGCTGATGTCCCAGCTCGGCCTTGCTCAACGGGCGGGCAAGCTGGTGACGGGCGATGAGATTGTCCTTAAGGCGATTCGCGGCAGTCAGGCTCAGCTCGTCATCGTAGCGGGGGATGCATCCGAGAACACGAAGAAGAAGTTTCGGGATAAGTGCAAATCGTACGGTATTCCGTTGGCCATCGGATTTGACAGAGACAGGCTGGGAGGCAGCATCGGCAAGCCGGAGCGGGTCGTGCTGGCTGTATTGGACGGTGGATTTGCGACCATGATGCGGAACGGACTGAAAACTATGTCGGAGGTGGAGTATATTGAGTAAACAAGAGAAGGACAATAAAGATAAATTGAGAGTTTACGAATATGCCAAATCGCTCAATATGAGCAGTAAGGAAATTATTACGATACTAAAGCGTTTGAATGTTCCAGTCAACAACCATATGAGCGTAATGGAGAATGATGCCGTGAAGAAGGTTGAACAGTTTTTCCGTGATGTCAAAGCAAATGCGCAAGCCAAGCGAGAAGGAGGGCAACCTTCGAAGCCGCAAGCGCGAACGAATCAAGCGGGAATGAAGCAGACCGAAGCGGCGAAAAAGCCGGAACAGCACAAAGAATCGAATGACCGATCGCAAGGCCAGCGCGGTTCGCGCGACGGCCAGCGCCAACCGCAGCGTGGCGATCAGCAGCGTGAAGGCAATCGCGGACAAGCGGGACGCAATTCCGAACATAGTGCCCAGCGTGGCGGAGGCGGTCAACGAGATCAACAAAGACAGGGCGAGAAGCAAACGACAATGAATACGAGACCGAACCAAACCAACAACAGACCGGGCGGACAGAATTCCACACAACGCAAGCCTCAGGGCGGACCAGCTAACCATTCGAACCGTGGCGGCGGACAAGGCGGCCAAGGGCAACGGCAAGGGCAAGGACAAGGGAAGCCGGGCACTGCGGCAGCTTCGAACCGTCCCAACTCGCCGCGCCGCTCCGAGGGTTCTAACGAGAAGGAGGGCAATCGGAACAACAATAAGCCAGGCAACCGCCGCTTCGACGACAATAAAAAGTTCGGCGGTTCCCGGGGCGGACAAGGCCGTGGCCGCAACAAAGGCAAGAACAACAATCAGCAGCAGGAGCGCCGTGAGAAAGTCGACAATACACCGAAGAAAATTATCGTTCGCGGTACGATGACGGTGGGGGAACTGGCGAAGCTGCTTCATAAGGATGCTTCCGAGGTGATCAAGAAGCTGTTGTTCCTCGGGGTCATGGCGACGATCAACCAAGAAGTCGATCTGGATACGATCCAGCTGATTGCCGCTGAGTTCAAGGTCGAAGTCGATCTGAAGCTTCCGGCTGTCGAGGATCCGTTCGAAGCAGAGGAAGAAAGGGAAGACGAGGCCGATCTGATAGAGCGTCCGCCGGTCGTTACGATAATGGGCCACGTCGATCACGGGAAGACGACGCTGCTCGACGCTATCCGCAAGACGAACGTCACAAGCGGCGAAGCGGGCGGCATTACCCAGCATATCGGCGCATATCAAGTTGAATTCAATCAGAAGAAGATTACGTTCCTGGATACCCCGGGCCACGAAGCGTTCACGCTGATGCGGGCGCGCGGTGCGCAGGTAACGGACATTACGATTATCGTCGTCGCGGCGGACGATGGAGTCATGCCGCAGACGGTAGAGGCGATCAGCCACGCGAAGGCGGCGAACTGTCCGATCATCGTCGCTGTCAACAAAATTGACAAGCCCGAGGCGAATCCAGATCGCGTAAAGCAGGAACTGACAGAGTACGAGCTCGTACCGGAGGAGTGGGGCGGAGACACGATCTTCGTTAACGTATCTGCGAAGCAGCGCATGGGTCTGGAAGAACTGCTAGAAATGATTCTACTCGTCGCCGAGCTCAATGAATTCAAGGCGAACCCGGACAAACGCGCCCGCGGCACCGTCATTGAAGCCGAGCTCGACAAAGGACGCGGCCCGGTTGCCCGCATTCTCGTGCAGCACGGCACCTTGCGCGTCGGTGACGCGTTCGTCGCAGGCACCTGCTTCGGGCGTGTGCGCGCGATGGTCAATGACAAGGGACGCCGGCTCAAGGAGGCAGGGCCGTCGACGCCGGTCGAAATTACCGGTCTGACGGATGTTCCGCAGGCGGGCGATCCGTTCATGGCGTTCGAGGAAGAGCGCAAAGCCCGCTCCATCGCTGAGAAGCGCGCGACGACGCTTCGGGAAAGCCAGTGGGGTGCGAACTCCCGCGTCACCCTGGACGATCTGTTCAAGCATATTAAGGAAGGCGAGATGAAGGAACTGAACGTCATCATTAAGGCGGACGTTCAGGGATCGGTAGAAGCCTTGCGTGGATCGCTCGAGAAGATCGATGTCGAGGGCGTGCGCGTAAAGATCATTCATTCCGGCGCTGGGGCGATTACCGAATCGGATATTATTCTCGCAACGGCGTCCAACGCGATTGTTGTCGGCTTCAACGTGCGTCCGGACGCTCAAGCGAATGCGACGGCCGAGCAAGAGAAGGTGGACATCCGCCTGTACCGCGTCATCTATTCCATCGTGGAAGAGATTGAACAGGCGATGAAAGGGATGCTCGATCCGGAGTACAAGGAAGTCGTCATCGGACACGCGGAAGTGCGCCATACGTTCAAGGTCGGCAAGGTTGGGACGATCGCCGGCTGTATGGTGACGCAGGGCAAGATTTCGCGTTCTGCCGGTGTTCGCCTGATTCGCGACGGCATCGTCGTGTTTGACGGCAAGATCGATTCCTTGAAGCGCTTCAAGGACGATGCCAAGGAAGTGGCGCAAGGCTACGAATGCGGAATTATGCTGGAGAAGTTCAATGACCTCAAGGAAGGCGACATTATCGAGGCGTTCGTCATGGAAGCCGTTGAGCGATAATCGTGCGGCCTGGCTTGGCCAGCATAGGTTGAACCAACAAATGAAATGAGGTGTATCCCATGGCAAACTTCCGATCCGGACGGGTTGGAGAACAGATGAAGAAGGAGCTGAGCCAGCTCATCCAATTGGAATTAAAAGATCCTCGAATCGGGTTTGTCACGGTGACAGGCGTCGATGTGACGAATGATCTGTCGCTGGCCAGAGTCTATCTCAGCGTGATGGGGACGGAAGAAGAAAAGGAAGATACGATCAAAGCACTGGAAAAGGCCAGCGGCTTCCTCCGCTCCGAGATCGGCAAGCGAATCCGTCTGCGCCATACGCCGGAGCTTTCGTTCAAGATAGATGCTTCCATTGAATATGGCAGCCGGATAGAAAAGCTGCTTGGCGATATTCGCGATGATCGCGAGACGACATAAATGCAAATGAAGGATTGAACAGGCAAATCGAGCTTCTGGCTCGGTTTGCCTGTCTTCACGGAGGTGCCTATGGCAGAAATGTTATCCGACCGCTATGCAGACGATATCGAGCGGGCATGCGCGTTCCTGCGATCATGTGACGATGTGCTCGTCGTGTCGCATGTGCAGCCGGACGGAGATGCGATCAGCTCTACACTCGTTATCGGCTGGCTGTTGGACAAATGGAACAAAACATACCGGCTGGTCAACGAAAATGGTGTGCCGGGCCGGCTGGCTGACTTGCCGATGGCCGAGCAGATCGACAGTTACCAGGATGGAGAAGGAGTGCCGGAAAAGAAAGCATCGACGGTCATATGCGTAGATTGCGCCGATTATGCCCGGATCGGCAAGATAGCGAACTGGATTGCGCCAGATGCCCGCATCTTGAATATCGATCACCATCCAACGAATGATCGATATGGCGAGGCGGCGCTGATTCGCGACAATGCCGCAGCGACGGCGGAGATTCTGTATGATCTTCTGCTGGCAGCGGGCGTCGAGCTGGACGAGTTGGTCGGGACGATGCTCTATACCGGGCTGTTGACCGATACGGGCGGCTTTCGCTACAGCAATACGACTCCCCATGTGATGAGCATGGCCTCCGAGCTGCTGAAGCTGGGGGTGCAAGGGAACGCCATCGCGGAACGGTTGCTGGAGACGATGTCGATGGCGCAGTTGAAGCTGATTCAGCGCGGATTGTCCCGGCTCGCTTTTACGCCGGATCAGCGAATCGGCTGGCTCTTCGTCACGCCGGATGATATGCGGGAGACGGGGGCGGTCAATGAAGACCTGGAAGGTCTCGTTAACTATGCCCGCAATGTCGAAGGGGTTGACGTTGGCTTGCTGTTCAAGCAAATCGATGATCGGAGCGTTAAAGTGAGCCTGCGCTCCTCGGAGCGGGTCGACGTGGCTGCGATCGCGCAATCGTTCGGAGGCGGAGGTCATATCCGAGCGGCTGGCTGCAAAGTATCCGGCCCGCTGGAGGATATCATAAGACAAGTAGTGGAACGGGTGAAACAAGAATGTTGACAGAGCTTCATGGTGTTCTTCCGGTATGGAAGCCAGCTGGCTGGACGTCGCACGATGTCGTGGCCAAAGTCCGCCGACTCATTCGGGAAAAGCGGATCGGGCATACGGGCACGCTCGACCCTCAAGTCGTGGGGGTCCTGCCGTTATGCGTCGGCAGAGCGACCCGACTGGTTGAGTATTTGCAGGAAATGCCGAAGGAATATGAAGCGACACTGCGGCTTGGCGTGTCGACCGATACGGAGGATATGTCAGGCGAAGTGGTGGAACGCGCCGATGCATCCCATGTAACCGAAGCGATGATCGCGGAAGCGCTGCTATCGTTCATCGGGCCGATCGAACAGGTTCCTCCCATGTACTCCGCGGTTAAAGTGAACGGCAAGCGGCTCTATGAGCTGGCGCGCGAAGGCAAGACCGTGGAGCGCAAGCCCAGACAAGTAACGATCCATCACATCAAGCTGATCGGATTGAGGCTTGGCGACGTGGAACCGGAGGTGCGGTTCCGCGTTCAATGCTCCAAAGGAACGTACATACGCACCCTGTGCGTCGACATCGGACGCAAGCTAGGGGTGCCGGCGACAATGGCAAAATTGATCCGGACCCGCTCCGCCAACTTCGGACAAGAGGACAGCGTCACCTTCACCCAGATTGAAGCAGGGATGGCGGCCGGAACGCTTGATGAGCTGCTGGTTCCGATGGATCGCGCCGTCTCGCATTTTCCCGAGCTGTGGGTCGCTCCCGCCTTCGCGCCGCATGCGGTTCAGGGCAAGGGCATACCGGAACGAGGGCTGAGCGTTCCGCCTTTGACGAATTGCATCTATCGGTTGTATGATGAAGAGGGAACTTTCTTCGGCTTGTATCATAAGCCAGACACGGAGCAGGTGCTGCGTCCGATCAAGGTTTTCGTGCCTTAATCGTTCTGCGCAAGAAGGGGAACCCCTTTTTGCGCTGTCCCTTGCCCTGTTTTGTGAAACAGATAACATACCGACAATGTATGCTTGTACCGGATTTGTGGCAACAACTACCAAGGTGGGAACGGCGGTTGTGTGCAACCGGAAATACGAATGCAGGGGTTCTGATTTCAAATGGAAAAGATAGTGATACATGCAACAGACGGACATGCGGATTGGAGGGTATGGCAACAGCCGCAAGTGGTGATCATGGGTCATTTCGACGGTATACATGCCGGTCATGTGAAGGTGATCGAGCGTGGGCTTACGTATGGGCGGAAGCATGGCCTGCCTGTCGCCCTGATGACCTTCCACCCTCATCCGAAGGCGGTACTTGGAAATGATCGGTATGCAAGATGCTTAACTCCGCTGAAGGAGAAGGAACGGATTCTGGCCCAGCTCAGAATCGATCGCTTGTACATCTTAGACTTCAATCTGAGCTTCGCCCAGCTTCAGGCCCGCAAGTTCGCAGACTCCCTGTGTAATCTAGGCGTGAAGCATGCCGTGGTCGGCTTCGATAACCGATTCGGCTATCGCGGGGAAGGCTCGGCCGAGTTGCTGGCCGAATGGGGAGAGGGCTGCTTCTCCGTCGATATTGTGCCGGCCCACAACGATGATCATGCGAAGATAAGCAGCACCCGTATTCGCCAATGCCTTGCCGAAGGCGAAATCACGAAAGCCAATCAATTGCTGGCTCGCCCTTATCTGCTGCGCGGGAAGGTCATCCATGGGGATGCCCGCGGCCGCACGATCGGCTTCCCGACCGCGAACATTGACCTGAATGAACCATATGTCATTCCGAGAAACGGCGTCTATGCCGTCAAGGTGAAGGTTGGCGGGAAGTGGCATGACGGCGTGATGAACATTGGCTTGAAGCCTACCTTCAAGAGTGGGGAGACGAGACCTTCGATCGAGGTGCATCTGTTTGGCTTCGATGGGGACATTTATGGGGAGGAAGCGACCGTTGCCGTCATGGATTTCCTGAGAGCTGAGCAGAAATTCGACGGTATTGCGGCGCTCGTCGCTCAGATAACGGCGGATGCCGAGGAAGCCCGTCGGCGGCTGGCTTTCATTGAGGGCGCGCCTGCATTGGAGAGCATGTTTCAGGGATAGCATCGGCTGCCATGAAAACTTCGCGAATCTGCGTTTACTTTTAAATCTGATAGTGATATACTAATAATGTTGTCGCGAATAAGCGGCAATCGCGTTAGCTTGGTTGTTCGATCTCACCGTCGGCAACGAGGCTATCGGTTGAATGGATAACATATTGGGAGGTGAATAGGATGGCATTGACTCAAGAGCGCAAGCAAGAGCTCATTGACATGCATAAGAAGCACGAATCGGATACTGGATCTCCGGAAGTGCAGATCGCTATCCTTACAGAGAACATCGTTAATTTGACGGATCACTTGCGGACACATAAGAAAGACCATCATTCCCGCCGCGGATTGTTGAAAATGGTCGGTCAACGTCGTAAGCTTCTTGCTTACTTGAAGAAGAAGGATGTTAAACGTTACAGCGTATTGATCGAGAAGCTCGGACTGCGCCGTTAATAGCAAAAACCTCTAGCAGCCTGGTTGCTCATCCCGCCTGATAGTGCGGCATGCAGCCGGGTTGCTTTTTAACGATGGGCGAACTTTGCCAGCTTGCATTGATGCGATGGAGATGAGATCAGGCAGAAGGCTGGACGAGCCCCGGCCCGAAGCGTGTTGATACATAATCCGATAACTACATTTAAATGATTTGCCGATTGATTCCGGGTTTACATCCCCCCCCCCCTTGTTTTTTCAGATGGGATGCAGGAGATAATGGTAGATGTAACGAAGATAACTATGGGTAGAAGGTAAGGAGGGATCCGATGAACCGAATCGAGATGGAACTTGGCGGAAGACCGCTTGTACTTGAGACGGGACGATTGGCGAAGCAGGCCAACGGCGCTGTCAAGGTTCAATACGGTGACACGGTCGTCCTATGTACCGTGACCGCTTCGAAAGAACCAAAAGATTTAGACTTTTTTCCGCTAACCGTGAATTATGAAGAGCGTCTGTATTCCGTAGGCAAGATTCCCGGGGGATTCATCAAGCGGGAAGGACGTCCGAGCGAAAAGGCGATCCTGGCGAGCCGTCTCATTGACCGCCCGATTCGCCCGTTGTTCCCGGACGGCTTCCGCAATGATGTTCAGATTGTCGATCTCGTCATGAGCGTCGATCAGGATTGTTCGCCAGGGATAGCGGCCATGATTGGAACGTCTGCTGCGCTATCGATCTCCGATGTGCCGTTCAATGGTCCTATCGGAGGGGTTATCGTCGGTCGGATTGATGGTCAATTCATCATCAACCCTACCGTGGAGCAGGAAGAGAAGACGGACATTCACGTCACGGTCGCAGGCACGAAGGATGCGATCATGATGGTCGAAGCGGAAGCGAACGAAGTGCCTGAAGAAGTGATGCTGGAAGCGATTATGTTCGGCCACGAAGAAATTCGCAAGATTGTCGACGTGATCGAGCGGTTCACCGTGACTGCCGGAACGGCGAAGATGGAGGTCAAGCTCCATGCCGTTGACGCCGACGTCAATGCCGCGGTGCGCGCATTTGCGCAGGATCGCCTAGTGGAAGCGATCCGCATTCCGGAGAAGCATGCACGCCAGGATGCGATCGATGTCATCAACCAAGAAGCGCTCAAGCATTTTGAAGCGCAGTATATCGAGTCGCCTGACCGGATGGATGATGTGAAGGAGACGCTGTACGACATTGTCAAGGAAGAAGTGCGCCGCTTGATTACGCATGAGAAAGTGCGCCCGGACGGCCGCAAGCTGGATGAGATTCGACCGATCGAATGTGATACGAGCCTGCTGCCGCGCACGCACGGATCAGGTCTGTTCACACGGGGCCAGACGCAGGCGCTGAGCATCTGTACGTTGGGTGCCCTGGGTGATGTGCAGATTCTGGACGGCATCTCGCTGGAAGAATCGAAGCGCTTTATGCATCATTATAACTTCCCCCCGTTCTCCGTAGGGGAAGCTCGTCCATTGCGGGCGCCAGGTCGCCGTGAGATTGGACATGGCGCTCTCGGCGAACGCGCGCTATCCAAGGTGATTCCGCCGGAGTCGGATTTTCCGTATACGATCCGTCTCGTATCCGAGGTGCTGGAATCGAACGGCTCTACATCCCAGGCCAGCATCTGCGCAAGCACGCTGGCAATGATGGATGCAGGCGTTCCGATCAAAGCGCCGGTCGCCGGCATTGCGATGGGACTTATCAAGGACGGAGAGCATTTCTCAATTCTGTCCGATATTCAAGGGATGGAAGATCATCTCGGAGATATGGACTTCAAAGTGGCAGGGACCTCTGAAGGGGTTACCGCCATCCAGATGGATATTAAAATTGATGGCATTGACCGCAGCATATTGACGCAAGCCTTGGCGCAAGCTCGTGAAGGGCGCATGTTCATCCTCGACAAGATGCTTCAGGTCATCGACATGCCGCGCGCAACGCTATCTCCGTATGCGCCTAAGATTTTGATTATGCAGATCAATCCGGACAAAATTCGCGACGTCATCGGCGCAGGCGGCAAGGTGGTCAACAAAATCATCGATGAGACCGGTGTCAAAATCGATATCGAGCAGAATGGACGCATCTTCATTGCATCGCCGAATGAAGAGTCCAATATCCGCGCTCGCGATATGATCGAAGCGATCGTCAAGGAAGTCGTCGTTGGTGAAGTATATACCGGAACGGTGAAGCGCATCGAGAAGTTCGGCGCGTTCGTAGAGATTCTCCCTGGCAAGGAAGGGCTCGTTCATATTTCGCAAATGGCGGCCGAGCGCATCGTGAAGGTGGAGGATGTGGCTTCCATTGGTGATAAGATCGAAGTCAAGGTTGTCGAGATTGATCAACAAGGGCGCATCAATCTGTCACGCCGCGTATTGCTTGAGCCGACACAGCCGGAAGGGGCAGCGCCTGCAGACGGAAGTGCATCGGATCGTCCGCGCAGCGGAGGACGTCCGTCGCATGGAGGATCGCGTCCAAGAGGACCGCGCCCGCCACGGCCGCAATCAGAATGAGGAAGAACAGCATAGAAACAAGGAAAGAGGCAGACTGGTTTCTGGCTCTTTTTTTGCGTTCATGTTTTTATGGGTTCGAACCAGCGCCGTCTTCCGCCGCATAACGAAGCCCGATTTGGCATAGAATCAGAAGGACAAACTGTGGAAAGGAATGGACTCCATGCGGCCAGTCACACGAAAATGGATTTTCATCATCGTTGCCTTCATCGGGGCGCTATATATCGGAACGGGAACAGAGGCCGACTCTTTCATTAAAGAGCGCAAAGCGATGCTCGCTATCAGCGAGGCATACCAGCTGCATGAGGCGGGATCGCTGGTACAGATTCCGCAGCGAAAACGGATTGCGGAGGAAGCTAAAAGCAAATATATCGCACCGATCGACGCGCGAATCGACCGGGTCTGGAAGGCCATTCCGGGGTACAACGGGTTGGAGGTTGATCTCGAGCGAACGTACGAAGCCAATAAAGCGAAACCGGTGGATGCCAATATCACGTGGGTCATGCGAGAAATTCCACCGCGGGTGACGCTCGATCAATTGGAGCCGCAGCCGATCTATCGCGGTAATCCGAATAAGAAGATGGCCGGGCTGATGATTAATGTCGCTTGGGGGAACGAGCATATCGAGCCGATGCTGGCGACGCTGAAGGAAGAAAAAGTAAAGGCGACGTTCTTCCTTGATGGAAGCTGGCTGAAAAAAAACCCGGAGATGGCGAAGCGGATTCAGGAGGAAGGGCATGAGCTTGAGAATCATGCTTATTCCCATCCGAACATGAGCGAGTTGAGCGCGGGCTTGCAGGTCCAGCAAATCGAGAAAACAAAGCGCCTGCTGGAGACGACCCTTCAGGTGAAGAACAAATGGTTCGCGCCTCCATCCGGTGATTTCAACGCGCTGACGGTTCAGACTGCTCACGCGTATGGATTGAAGACCGTCCTGTGGACGGTGGATACCGTCGATTGGAAAGATCCGGAACCTTCTGCCGTCATTCGCAAAATCGACGCGAAGGTGGAGCCCGGCTCTCTCATCCTGATGCATCCGACGCCTTGCTCCAAGGCTGCGCTCCAAGGCATCATCCGCACGATTCGCAACAAAGGCATATTGCCCGGAACGGTCAGCGAGACGCTGTCCGAGAAGCGGCTTGAATTGGAGTCGGTTGAGCGGCGTTACGTTTTTTGGTAGGATTAGAGAGGCAACAAGGTTGAACTTCGGATGAGGAGGATTACCGGTGGAGAAAGTGCAGTTAAGCAACGGCCTTCGGGTCGTTATGGAAAAAATACCAACTTGCCGTTCCGTGTCATTCGGCATTTGGGTAAAGACCGGTTCGCGCAATGAGAATGAGACGGCCAACGGTATTTCTCATTTTATTGAGCACATGATGTTCAAAGGTACGGAGCGGTTCGATGCCAAGGCGATTGCGGATTCGTTCGATGCCATCGGAGGGAATGTGAACGCATTTACTTCGAAGGAATATACGTGCTACTATGCGAAAGTGCTGGATGAGCATCTCCCGATAGCCGTCGATGTGCTATCGGACATGTTTTTCCGTTCTGCCCTGCAGGCAGAAGAGCTGGGCAAGGAAAAAAACGTCATACTCGAGGAAATCGCGATGTATGAAGATACGCCCGATGATACGGTACATGATCTCGTAACTCGTGCCGCCTATGGCAGCCATCCGCTCGCGTATCCGATACTCGGTACGAGGGAACGTCTGGAGCCGATGGGATCTGCCGACTTGCACCAATACATGCAGGAGCACTATACGATTGAAAATACGGTGATCGCCGTGGCGGGCAATTTCGATGCCTCTCTGTTGGAGGTACTGGAGAAGCATTTCGGATATTTCCGCAATTCCCGCCCGTCTCATCTGTTGGCTGCGCCGATATTCGGCGGGAACTCACTCTTCCATCAGAAGAAGACCGAGCAGAATCATATTTGCTTGAGCTTGCCAGGCTGCTCCATGACCGATCCGCGGCTCTATGCCATGATCTTATTGAATAACGTTATCGGAGGCGGCATGAGTTCGCGCCTGTTCCAGGAAATCCGCGAGAAGCGTGGCTTGGCCTACGCGGTCTATTCCTACCATTCCTCTCATACGGATTGCGGACTGTTCACTATCTATGCGGGCACGGCACCGAAGCAGACGCAGGACGTGCTGGACATTACGCTCGAGGTGCTTGGCAATCTCGCTGCGCACGGTCTGACGCAGGATGAATTGAAGAAGGGCAAGGAGCAGTTGAAAGGAAGCTTGATACTGGGGCTGGAGAGCACCGGCGCCCGAATGAACCGGTTGGGCAAGAACGAGTTGATGCTCGGTCGGCACTATACATTAGATGAAATGATTGCGCGGATCGAATCGATTACGATGGATGACATTACATATGTTTTATCCCACATGCTGTCCGAGCCGCTGGCTGTGGCCATGGTTGGAGCGAACGAACGCGCAATTTCGGCTTTCAGGAGGGATTACTTTGTTACAGCAAGTCCATCAAGTTCAAATTAAAAAAATGCCCGGCAATGAAGACATTCCTTTGCCGCAGAAGATGTCCGATCTGGCGGCAGGCTTCGATCTATATGCGGCGGTTGTGGAGCCGCTGACGCTGGCGCCAGGCCACCGCGCTCTGATACCGGCCGGATTCGCGATGGCGATGCCTCCCTATTTGGAAGCGCAGATTCGCCCCCGCAGCGGGCTGGCCTTCAAGCATGGCATAACTTGTCTCAATTCGCCAGGAACGATTGACGCGGATTACCGCGGCGAGGTGAAGGTGCTGCTTATCAATGTCGGACAGCAGCATTTCACGATTGGGCGCAAGGAGCGGATTGCACAAATGGTGCTTCAGTTCGTGCCACAGATCGAATTGGTCGAAGTGAATGAGCTGTCCGACACCGCTCGCGGCGAAGGTGGCTTCGGCCACACCGGAACGAAATAGGTTGCCAATGCAGTCACTCTTACGGGAGTGGCTGCTTTTTCGATCTCACAGACAGGGACGGACCGCCGCTTGAAGCCGCTCCGTCGCGGAAGAACGGCCGAGCGCGTTTCTCCTTCCGGCTGTTCGTTGCACCTTTTGTGGGCTCACGAATAAAATGTTCTATACACTGCAGGTATAAAGGAGTGAACGGCAAGCATGTTAACCGGAGTTCAAGTGGTGTTCATCGGCGGCGACGCCCGACAGCTTGAAATCATTCAAAAGCTATCCGAGCTGGACGCTACCGTTATTTTAGCGGGCTATGAACAGCTGCAAAATCCGTTCCACGGCGTTCAGCGCCTGCCGTTGACACCGGAGCTGCTGAGAAAAGCCGATGCGGTCGTCCTGCCAGCGGTAGGGACGGATGACAAAGGCAAGGTTCATGCCATATTCACGTCGGAAGAGTTGGTGCTGGCGGAAGAGCATGTGGCCGCTTTGCCGGAGCATGCCGTGCTGTTTACCGGAATGGCGAAATCGTATGTAAGCAAGTTGTGTACGAAATATCGGCTGAAGCTGTTCGAGCTGTTCGATAGGGATGACGTGGCGATCTATAACTCGATCCCGACGGCCGAGGGCGCCCTCATGATGGCGATTCAGCACACGGACATTACACTGCACGGCTCCGAGTCGGTCGTGCTCGGCATGGGACGAACCGGATTTACGATGGCACGGACGCTGCTCGGTGTCGGAGCGCGGGTGCGCATCGGGGTAAGGCGGAACGAGGACTTCGCCAGGGCGATGGAGATGGGCTTCAACCCTTTCTATATAAGCGATTTGGCGCGGGAAGTATCGAACATCGACTTGCTTTTTAATACGATACCGACTATGATAGTCACAGCGCAGGTCATTGCCCAAATCCCCCATCGCGCGGTCATTATCGACCTGGCCTCGATGCCTGGAGGCATCGACTTCCGGTTCGCCGAGAAGCGCGGAATCAAGGCGATGCTGGCCCCGGGATTGCCGGGGATCGTCGCTCCGAAGACGGCGGGACGTATCTTGGCTCAGAGCATCTCACAGCTTCTGCAAGAGTCCATGGTGGAACGGGGGATAGTAGGGCAATGAATACCAAGGGAATCACGGTAGGTTACGCGCTGACGGGATCTCACTGCACGCTCGAGGAAGCGATGTCCCAGATTCAGCGGTTCGTCGATGCGGGAGCGCAGGTGATACCTATTGCTTCGAATACGGTGATGACGACGGACACACGGTTCGGAACATCGCAAGGTTGGCAAGAGCAGTTGAAAGAAATCACGGGGAATGATATCATTTCTACCATTGTGGAGGCAGAGCCGCTTGGCCCGTCCAGGCTGCTGGACGTTCTGGTTATCGCTCCTTGCACGGGCAATACGACGAGCAAGCTGGCGAATGCGATGACAGACAGCCCGGTCCTGATGGCCGCCAAGGCGCAGTTGCGCAATCAGCGTCCGCTTGTGCTGGCTATCTCCACGAATGACGGCCTTGGATTGAATGCGGCCAATATCGCCAAGCTGTTAGTGGCGAAGAACATATACTTCGTTCCATTTGGGCAGGACAATCCGGTTCAGAAGCCGAATTCGCTTGTCGCCCGGATGGATCTCGTGCTCGAGACCTGTCTTGCGGCGCTGGAGGGAATACAGCTTCAGCCCGTGCTGGTGGAGCGTTGCCAATGAACATAACGTAGTGAATCATCTACTGCGGGGCGCTTGCAAGCATCCCTCGACACTTGCAAGCATCACTCGACAGATTGATATAGACGATGGCAAGAGGGGAGAAAGGACAAATGACTAATCAGAAGCGGCACAATGTTGCAGTAGTTGGCGCAACTGGCGCTGTAGGAGAACAGATTATCAAATTGCTGGAACAACGTCAATTTCCTATTGAGACACTGACCTTGCTGTCATCCGCGCGTTCCGCCGGAACGAAGATTGCATGTAACGGTCAGGAGATTACGGTGCAGGAAGCGAAGCCGGAGAGCTTCGAGGGGATAGATATTGCCTTATTCAGCGCAGGCGGCGACGTATCGAAGGCGCTTGCTCCGGAAGCGATAAAGCGGGGAGCGGTATGCATTGACAACACAAACGCCTTCCGCATGAATCCGAATACGCCGCTCGTCGTTCCTGAAGTGAATATAGATAAAGCGGCAGAGAATCAGGGCCTCATTGCGAATCCGAATTGCTCGACGATCCAGATGGTTGTCGCGTTGAAGCCGCTTTATGATCGGTACGGCATCTCCAAAGTAATCGTCTCTACTTATCAAGCGGTATCCGGAGCGGGAAGCCGCGCGATTGACGAGTTGCATCGCCAGACGAAGGAAGCGCTGGAGGGACGTGACGTGAATCCGGATATCCTTCCGGTGGGCTCCTTGCCGATGAAGCACCAGATTGCCTTTAATGCGATCCCGCAAATCGATAAATTCGAAGACAATGGCTTTACGCTCGAAGAAATGAAAATGATTCGGGAAACGAAAAAAATTATGGGGGATGAAGATATACAAGTTACGGCGACATGCGTACGCATCCCTGTCGTTTACGGCCATTCCGAGTCCGTATATGTCGAATTGAAGGAAGACTTCCAGCTTGATGAAGTCAAGGAGCTGCTGGCCAACGCCCCGGGCATTACTGTGGTAGACGATCCGGAAGCTCAACAGTACCCGCTGGCGACGGAATGCGCCGGGAAGCCGGACGTATTTGTAGGACGGTTGCGCAGGGACTTGAACAAACCGCGCGCGCTTAACATGTGGATTGTATCCGATAACTTAATGAAGGGCGCTGCATGGAACGCGGTTCAAATTGCTGAACATATTGCGTCGGAGCGGCCATAACGGCAGGTTGCTCCTGCCTTTTTTTGTCTATCGGCGGTTATCTGGCAGTAAGTCTTCATGGTTGGAGGAAACGCTATGCGTATACGAGTACAAAAATTCGGTGGCACTTCTTTATCTACCGCCGAAGCAAGAGAAAAAGTAGTTCAACATATACGGCGGGAGCTGGATCAAGGCTACCGCCTTGCCGTCGTCGTCTCAGCGATGGGCAGACGGGGAGAGCCTTATGCAACGGATACCCTGCTTGATTGGATGCAAGAGAACGGTAGCGATCTGCCTCCGCGAGAGAAGGATTTATTGCTGTGCTGCGGTGAAATCATATCGGCCACGACCTTGTGCGGCCTGCTTCGCCGCCACGACATTTCGGCGACCGTGCTAACGGGAGCCCAGGCTGGATTCCGGACGGACCGCCAGTTCGGCAAGGCCCGTATCCTGGACGTATGTCCCGAACGAGTTGTCGAAGGCTGGAACCATGCTGATGTCGTTATCGTCACCGGCTTCCAGGGCCAGACCGATGAGGGCGATATCACGACTTTCGGCCGGGGAGGAAGCGACACGTCCGCCACGGCGCTGGGTGCGGCGCTGCATGCGGAAATTGTAGATATATATACCGATGTGAACGGCATATTGACCGCCGATCCGCGCGTGGTGGAGGATGCGAGGCCGCTATCCGTCGTAAGCTATACGGAGATGTGCAATCTGGCCCATCACGGGGCGAAAGTCATCCATCCGCGTGCGGTCGAGATTGCGATGCAGGCTCAGGTGCCTGTCCGCGTCCGCTCTACCTTCAGCGAAGACGAGGGGACGTTGGTTACTCATCCAGAAGGCTTCCAGTCAGTAGAGACGGCCTTCGTCGATCGGTACGTGACAGGGATTGCTTACGTGAGCAACGTGACGCAGATCTCGGTGGAAGCCGAGGTCGGCGTCTATGATTTGCAGCTCAAAGTATTTAAGGCGATGGCGCAAAATCATATTAGCGTAGACTTTATTAATGTTACCCCGTCGGGCGCCGTTTATACGGTGTTCGATACCGATGCGCCAAGAGCGCGGGAAGTGCTGGAGGAGATGGGCTTTGTGCCCAGATTCCTGTCCGGCTGCGCCAAAGTGTCGGTTATCGGCGGCGGCATCAATGGTGTACCGGGAATTATGGCCACGATTGTGGAAGCATTGACGGAGCAGGAGATACAGATACTACAATCCGCCGATTCGAATACAACGATATGGGTTCTTGTACGGAAGGAAGATATGGTCCGGGCGCTGCGGGCGCTGCATTCCAAGTTCCATCTGGATCGGTGATACAGGATGCCTTTCAGGCACTTAAGTCTGAAGCTGCAAGAGGAGGAGTCTGACAGTGGAGTTCGGAAGATTGATAACCGCCATGGTGACCCCGTTCGATGCTAACGAACGGATTTATTGGCCTGAAGTGGAACGTCTGATTAAGGATTTGATTGAGGTGCAGAGGAACGACAGTCTGGTCATATGCGGAACGACGGGCGAATCACCGACCTTAACCGATGAGGAGAAGGTGGAGCTGTTCAAGTTCGCTGTGCAAAAGGCCGCCGGACGCGCTCGGATTATTGCTGGAACAGGCAGCAACAACACGGCCCACTCGATTCATCTGACGAAGCTGGCCGAGGAATCCGGTATCGACGGCGTTTTATTGGTCACTCCTTACTATAACAGACCGAATCAGGAAGGCTTGTACCGCCATTTCAAGGCGATTGCCGAATCGACGAAGCTGCCGGTCATCCTGTATAACGTTCCGGGACGGACCGCTGTAAGCCTGTCCGTCGAGACAACGCTTCGGCTGGCGGAGATACCGAATATCGTCGCGACGAAGGAATGCGCTTCGCTCGAGCAGATGACGCTGATAGCAAACGGCGCACCGCAAGGGTTCTACGTTTACAGCGGCGACGACCCGTTGGCGCTGCCGCTCCTGGCCGCGGGCGGGCACGGCATTATTAGCGTAGCGAGCCATCTTGTCGGCGCGGAGATGAAGACGATGATCGAATCCTATTTAAACGGCAAGCATGCGGAAGCGGCCCGTTTGCATCGCCGTCTGTACCCGGTCTTCAAGGGTCTGTTCCACTGTCCGAATCCGGTTGCTGTGAAGTACGCACTTCAGCTCCGGGGCTATCATGTCGGCGGTGTCCGTCTTCCGTTGACAGAGCCGTCTGAGAGCGAGGCCGCATTTATTCGCGAACTGGTTGAAGCGCTTAATTGAGGTCTAATTTTAGTGAAATGTAATGAATGCTTTTAGGAGCCGATGCCTTGCGGGGGATCGGTTTTCGTTTTTAGGAGATCATCGCTGACTTGTGTTTTTTACTTTTGTTCATGTATAATGGGAATTAAGTGACTGGGTGCGGTATAATTTGAAATGAAGGATGTTCATTGGTTGACGGCCAACTGAATATTGTAGGAGGTTAAGATCCACTTGTCGAAGAAAAACACCGCTGACAAATTATCTATCTTCGCATTGGGTGGCGTGGGCGAAATCGGGAAAAATATGTACGTCGTCCAATACGGAAACGATATCGTCGTCATCGATGCAGGGTTGAAGTTCCCGGAAGAAGATATGCTCGGAATTGATATTGTCATTCCGGATATTTCATATTTGACCGATAATCGTGACAAAGTAAGAGGAATCCTCATTACGCACGGACACGAAGATCACATCGGTGGTCTTCCCTATGTACTGAAGCATTTGAATGTGCCTGTGTATGGCACACGCTTGACGCTCGGCTTGATTGAGAGCAAGCTGCGCGAAGCCAATCTCCTGGGTGAGACGAAGCGCATGCTGATTACGGCAGATTCCGAAGTGCAGCTCGGGTCGATCCAGGCGACGTTCTTCAAGACGAACCACTCGATACCGGATTCGGTGGGGGTATGTCTAGAGACGCCGGAAGGCAATGTCGTCCATACGGGCGATTTCAAGTTCGATCATACGCCAGTTAATGGGCAATATGCCGATCTGCAGCGCATGGCTGAAATCGGTAGCAAGGGCGTGCTTGCCCTGTTGTCCGATAGCACGAATGCTGAGCGTCCAGGCTATACGCCTTCCGAGAGCAGCGTCGGCATTGTATTTGAGGACATTTTCCGCAGCGCTCAACAGCGCGTCGTGGTTGCCACGTTCGCTTCCAACATTCATCGGATACAGCAGGTGATTGAGGCAGCCCATGCGACGAACCGGAAGCTAACCGTGGTAGGGCGCAGCATGGTCAATGTCGTTACGATCGCTTCGGAACTCGGATATTTATATATTCCGGACGGCATGCTGATTGAACCCGATGAAGTGAACAAGATGGCTGCTGACCGGGTAGTCATTTTGTCAACCGGCTCCCAGGGCGAGCCGATGTCAGCTCTGACGCGGATGGCGCGTTCGACGCACCGCAAGGTTGATATTTTGCCGGGCGACACCGTCGTTATTGCCGCTACTCCGATTCCCGGGAATGAGAAGTATGTTGGACGAACTATCGATGAGTTGTCTCGCTTAGGCGCGCATGTCATCTATAGTGGCATGAGAGCCGGCATCCACGTATCCGGACACGGCAGCCAGGAGGAGCTCAAGCTGATGCTCAACTTGATGCGGCCTACATTTTTCATTCCGATTCACGGCGAGTACCGGATGCTAAGACACCACGCTCAGCTCGCGGAGTCGGTCGGAATTGAGAAAGAAAATATTTTCATTACGGACATCGGAGATACCGTCGAGATTCAGAATGGCGTCGCCCGGCGCGGATCGAAGGTGCAATCGGGCTACGTGCTCATTGACGGACTCGGCGTCGGCGATGTCGGCAATATCGTATTGCGTGATCGCAAATTGTTGTCTCAGGACGGTATTCTGGTCGTCGTTGTCACTTTAAGCAAGCAGGATGGAACGATTCTGTCCGGTCCGGATATCATTTCTCGCGGATTCGTCTATGTCCGTGAATCGGAAGGTCTGCTGGATGAAGCCAATCGCATCGTCACTTCGACGCTTCATAAGCTGATGAACGAGAATGTCAATGAGTGGGCTTCGCTTAAGACGAATGTGAAGGATGCGCTGGGCCGGTTCCTGTATGAGCAGACCCGCCGCCGTCCAATGATTCTCCCTATTATTATGGAAGTCTAATAAGGATGAGGACGGGAACCCCAGTCACCAGTTATTCTCGTCCCGGCTTATTTTGAAGGAAAGCTGACACCCTTGTATTCGGCGGGGGCTGTCAGCTTTATTGCACGCCGGAGAGGATAGGCATAACGTCAGTATGAGTTGTGCAACCTATGACAGCACCCACTAGACATAATGGAGGGATTACAACAGATGCCTGATCCGAACATAGATCCTTATCAGCCGGCATTTCATCAGAACGATACCCCGCCCCACGGAACCAATCCATCTGGTGCGAACACCCCGCCCCCTGTCGAGAACATCCAGCAGTTGGGCACCGCTTCCACACCGTCGCCAGGAGAATCCAACATGTACTGCCTGAATATTATCGGGCAGATTGAAGGACATATCGTACTGCCGCCTCAAAATAAAACGACGAAATATGAGCATGTCATTCCACAGTTGGTCGCCGCGGAGCAGAATGCCAAAATCGAAGGCGTCCTGATTATATTGAATACGGTTGGAGGAGACGTGGAAGCAGGCTTGGCGATTGCGGAAATGATCGCATCAATGTCGAAGCCGACTGTCACGCTCGTATTGGGCGGAGGGCACAGCATCGGCGTGCCGATAGCTGTTGCCTCGCAGATGAGTCTGATCGCGGAGACGGCCACAATGACAATTCATCCGATTCGGTTGACTGGGCTTGTCATCGGCGTACCGCAAACGTTTGAATATTTAGATAAAATGCAGGAGCGAGTCGTAAGGTTCGTAACCGCTCATTCTCGTGTATCCGAGCATAAATTCAAAGAATTGATGTTCACGACGGGAGAGCTGACCCGGGATATCGGAACGACGGTTATCGGGCACGATGCGGTACGTTACGGCCTCATCAATGAAGTAGGCGGAGTTGGAGCGGCTCTGGGTCATCTCAATCGTCTGATTGACGAGTGGAAATTGAATAAAAAAGTACAGCCAGGCAACGGAGCAACGATGCCGCGTCCCGTCCAGCAGCCGCCATTCGAGGGAGGGGAAGTCTGATGCTCCATTCGATCATTCCAATGGAAGAAATATGGAGAGACTATGAGAAGGAGCCCCGCTTCTTCGAGATGAAGTGGAACGGGCGGACACTGCTCGTCGCAGCGGTCGATGGCAGAACGGTCCGGATCGAACGGCTGCTGCAGGAGCAGGATATTCAAGATTTCCTTCAACCCGAATATATGCCAGGCACGATGATTTCTCTCGGATAAGACGGACTCGCGGGACCGAAAGCTAACAAGCACGCTTCATGATTGGAGCGTGCTTGCTCCTGTTCTGAGGTAGGTCCCCGTTAATCAATGATGTGTAGAATTACGCCCCAAGGACTCTTCCATCCCGATAGGAAGAACGGTTGTTCTGTGATATAATGGATGGATGGATGGAGGTGAGGTACTTGCCACGGAGGAAGAAAAAAAAGGCGTCCTTCAGCAAGAGTCTAAAATATGAAATCTACGGTATTTTGCTGATAACCTGTTCGGGAATTGCTCTTGCTGGCGGCGCGGCATTCGGCCGCTCTTTGTCCAAAATCGCGGGTATGCTGCTGGGGAAATTCTATTTTGTTATCCCGCTCGTGTTCATATATTTCGGACTTACTGCGATGATTAAGCGCCAGTGGCCTTCCGGCTGGAATCCGCGAAAAACGGGGATGCTCTGCATCATACTGGCTCTGACGATGATACCTACAGTCCATACCGTGGAGCAGCGAATACTTCCTGGTGCGGAGGAGGTTCGTGCAGCCATTATTTTTCAAGACATACATAACGCATTGAAAGTGGAATTGCTGCAGTCTCCGGACACGGGCTCAACCGGTACGATGCTGCAAAAGGATATAAGCGGTGGATATGTCGGGGCAGCGCTATATTGCGCCCTGTTCGTGCTGTTTGGCTGTCAGGGCGCGAAGCTGCTGATGATCGTGTTGCTGTTCATCGGCTTTATGCTGGCGACTCAGTTGTCCTATGTCGAGATGGCGCGCTTAATACGAACCCAAATTAAGAAATGGACCGTCATGATGTACAAGAAGCGCAAAGCGCGGCTCAATGAACGCAGGGTAGTGGAGAGCAATAGCCAGACTGCCGTGAAAGCGAAGCGTTCGCGCGATCGAATTCCTGATCGGGTGGAAGAAGAGGATGAGGACGGTCCTCCACGGCGGAAAAAGGTTCCTGTCTTTTTTCAATTGTTCGACGGCGAGCGCCGAACCGATAGGGAGGGCAAAGAATATGCCGAAGATCCGGCCGTATTCATGGCTGACGCTCCGGGCGCGGTTTCGTTGCACCAGGAGACGGAAGAACCGTCTGCTGCTGCTGACGGAGCGAAGGAAGCCGCGCCGCTGTTCCGCGATTTCACCGCCCAGCAGGCATCGGATGCGGCCGGATGGCAGAATGACCAAACCGATGAAGATGGCATCTCAGAGATGAAGCGTGTCATCCCGCAGGGCGGCGAGCATTCGGGCGGGGAAGAGAAGACTGCCTCCGATTCCGCGCCGACGGATGCCGGACACGGGGGATTGGACGGGGGTGAAGCGGATGCAGCCGGAGCTCCGCCTGCACCGGTCAAGAAGCCGCCGAAGCCGTACCGGCTCCCTTCCTTCTCTCTTCTTGCCAAGCAGCAGAGCGCTGGCAAGGGCGGCGAGCATTCCGACTTCATGCAGACGGCACGCAAGCTGGAGGCGACGCTGGAGAGCTTCGGGGTGCGCGCCAAAGTATTGGAAGTGGTGCGGGGACCTGCCGTTACGCGCTACGAGATTCAGCCGGATATCGGCGTCAAGGTGAGCCGCATCGTCAGCTTGTCTGATGATATCGCACTCGCCCTGGCGGCGAAGGATATTCGTATGGAGGCGCCGATTCCGGGGAAATCGGCCATCGGCATTGAAGTGCCGAATCATGAAGTGTCGGTCGTAACGATGCGGGAAGTGATGGAGACGCCAACCTTTACCGAAGCGCCTTCCCGGTTGTCCATCTCCCTCGGCCGCGATATTTCCGGTATGCCGATCGTCGGCAATCTGGCGCGAATGCCCCATCTGCTCGTCGCGGGCGCGACCGGCTCGGGGAAATCGGTCTGCATTAATGGCATTATTACGAGCATTCTGTACAAGGCGAAGCCGGATGAGGTCAAGTTCCTTATGGTCGACCCGAAGATGGTCGAGCTAAATGTCTATAACGGCATTCCGCACTTGCTTGCTCCGGTCGTCACCGATCCGAAGCGGGCGTCGCTTGCTCTCAAAAAAATCGTTGTCGAGATGGAGAAGCGCTATGAGCTGTTCTCCAAATCCGGAACGCGCAATATTGAAGGCTACAATAAGTTGATGGCGGAGCAGCCGGATATGCTGCTGCCGTACATTGTCGTCATCGTGGACGAGCTGGCCGATCTGATGATGGTCGCCGCGAACGATGTAGAGGATGCGATCTGCCGTCTCGCCCAGATGGCGCGGGCAGCGGGGATCCACCTCATCATCGCGACCCAGCGGCCATCGGTTGATGTTATAACAGGGCTTATCAAGGCGAACATTCCTTCCCGGATTGCCTTCGGCGTGTCGTCGCAAGTTGATTCGCGAACGATTCTCGATTCAGCCGGAGCAGAGAAGCTGCTTGGACGGGGAGATATGCTGTTCCTCCCGGTAGGCGCTTCGAAGCCGGTTCGCGTTCAGGGCGCCTTCTTGTCCGATCAGGAGGTAGAGGCGGTTGTCGCGTATGTGAGCAGCCAGGGAGAAGCGGAATTCAACGAAGAGCTTGTTCCCGAGCTGGATGAGAATGGGATGGCTTCGGATGAACCGGTCGATGAATTGTATAACCAGGCGCTGCAGATTGTGCTGGAGGCTCAGCAAGCATCGGCCTCGCTGCTGCAACGGCGGATGCGCATCGGCTATAATCGCGCAAGCCGATTGATCGATTATATGCAAATGCAGGGAATTATCGGGCCGCATGAAGGAAGCCGCCCGCGCGAAGTGCTCATGACGCTGGAACAATTTGAACAGAGCAAGCTATCCTCTTAAGGCGGATGGCAACTCGATAAGCTTTGATGAAAAGACGCTACGGCGTCTTTTTTTTGCAGCTGGAAAAATCGAGAGCACATTCCTTCGCCAACAGGCGTTATCCCCTCAACTCCGTATGTGGAATCCCCTGCGGCACCGTCGAACTGGCAGGGTGAATAGAACATGCCTGGTTTTCTCATAATAAAGTTGCCAATCCTGTCAAATTCACAAGAGAGAGGTAGACGTTAGGTCATGAGAAAACACATGATTTGGATTACGATGTGTATGGTATTCGTTCTGTTCGGCGCTTACCAATACAAGCATATGACGGAAAACGCGGCCACCTTCAGCGGTGCAATGTTAACGTACGGTTCACAGGGGCAAGACGTAAGTGAGCTTCAGGGCCGCCTGAAATTTCTCGGCTTCTATTACGGCAATGTTGATGGCAGCTTCGGCAGCAAGACTCGCAACTCCGTCAAATGGTTCCAATCGGAATTCGGAATGACGGTGGACGGCATTGTCGGATCGAAAACGAGAGACAAGCTGGTCAAGGCGACAAAGAACTGGAAGCCTAAGACGGCGCCGAGCGGAGGCAAGCCAAGCAATATTAGCGGCTCGAATGCGATGGGGTTATCGGACAACGATCTGAAGCTGATGGCCAATGCGGTCTACGGGGAAGCCCGGGGAGAGGTGTATGAAGGCCAGGTGGCGGTTGCTGCGGTTATTTTGAATCGGGTCAAATCCCCTAGCTTCCCGAATACCTCATCCGGCGTCATCTTCCAACCGGGAGCCTTTACTGCCGTAGCCGACGGACAGATCTGGCTTGAGCCGAATGAAAGGGCCCGGCAGGCTGTTCAGGATGCCTTGAATGGCTGGGATCCTTCGGGAGGGTGCTTATATTACTTCAATCCAGAGACGGCGACGTCCAAATGGATTTGGACACGGCCGCAGGTGAAGACGATTGGAAAACATATCTTCTGTATGTAATCCATGACGAAGAAGCAATGGTCTGATCGGCCGTTTGCTTCTTTTGTTCAAATATAAGCAAGTACGGGATCCCATCTATACTTGGCAAGTTGTTCAACCAGAAACGCTTTCCGTCCTTGAAGGGGACGAAGGTGTTTCTGCTTATCTCGCGGCCCACTATTTCTTTTAGGACATGCTCCTGTAAAACAGGTATACATCGGGTACGAATCGAATATAACATGCATGACATCAGCCGTGCATCGTACACGGAAGAAAAGGGGTAAGTACATGGAGAAGCAATCGACGTTCGAACGAGGAACGGCCAATGGGATTCGCATTCACGTCCTGCCGACAAAGCGGTTCAAGACCTATGCGATCGCCGTCTACATGGGCGCGCTGCTGCAGGAAGACACCGTGACTCCGCTGGCGCTAACGCCATTCGTGCTGCGGCGGGGGACAGCAGCGTACCCGGAGACGATCCGGTTCCGTGAGAGACTCGATGAACTGTATGGAGCTGGGTTCGGCTTCGATATTTATAAACGCGGCGATTACCAGATTGTGCAGTTCCGAATGGATGTCATCAACGACGCTTTTGTGCAATCGGCCGATTCCTTGCTGGAGAAGGCATTTGAATTTTTAGGAGGATGCATAACAGCACCAGTGATTCAAGACGGCGTCTTTCGCTCGAAATATGTGAAGGAAGAAAAAGAAACGCTGATGCAGCGAATTGAAGCGATCATTAATGACAAAATTCGTTACGCCGCGGAGCGCTGCATCGAAGAAATGTGCAAGGAGGAACCATACCGTCTTCATGCGTTGGGCAACAGCCGCGAGCTGGAGGGCATCGACGCCGGTTCGCTGTACCGGCATTACCAGAAATGGCTGCAGCACTCGGCCATCGATGTATATGTCATCGGCGATACGAGCCTGGAGGAGGTCGAACGGCTCGTAAAGGAATCATTCCGCATCAACCGCGTCGGAGAGACGCCTTATGCCCGTTCGATTCCGGTGCCGCGCACAGGAGAACCGAACACAGTCGTCGAGAAGCTGGAAGTGAATCAGGGCAAGCTCAATCTCGGTCTCCGCTCCACGATAACATACGCCGACGACGCGTACCCTGCCGCCCTGCTGTTCAACGGCGTGCTTGGCGGATACCCGCATTCGAAGCTGTTTATTCATGTCAGGGAAAAGAACAGTCTCGCTTACTACACATCGTCGCGGCTGGATGGCCATAAAGGGATTTGCGCCATTCAATCAGGAATTGAATTCCAGAACTATGAAAAAGCGAAGCAGATTATTATGGAGCAGATCGAAGCGATGAAGGCAGGACGCATCGACGAGAAGGAGCTGCAGCAGACAAAGGCGATGATTGCCAACCAACTGCGGGAAATCGGGGATTCCGCCTTCGAAATGATCGGGTTCGATTTCAACCGCGTGCTGTCCGGCAAGGAACGGTCAACATCGCAACTGATCGCCGCCACGGAGCAGATGGAAGCGACGGCCATCCAGGCCGCCGCCGAGACGTTTCATGTCGACACGATTTATTTTTTGCGCAACCGGGAGGAGGTATAAGGCATGGAACAACGCCGCTATTCCCAACTACAGGAAACGCTCTATTACGAGCGAATGGACAATGGTCTGGACGTCTATGTCCTGCCGAAGTCCGGCTTCCAAAAGACGTATGCGTCCTTTTCTACCAAATACGGATCGATTGACAATCACTTTCGGGTAGAGGGGCAGGATGCCGTCAAGGTTCCGGACGGGATTGCCCATTTCCTGGAGCATAAAATGTTCGAAGAGCCGGAAGGCGACATCTTCGCCACCTTCGCGGAGCAGGGAGCTTCGGCGAATGCGTTCACGACATTCGATCGGACGGTCTATTTATTCTCTTCCACGAGCAATATCGAGAAAAATGTGCAAACGCTTGTCGATTTTGTGCAGCGTCCTTATTTTACGGATGAAAATGTGGAGAAGGAAAAGGGCATTATCGCCCAGGAGATCAATATGTACCGCGATAATCCAACTTGGCGCGTCTACTTCGGGCTCATTGCAGCGATGTATCAGGTCCATCCTGTGCATATCGATATCGCCGGCACGGTAGAATCGATTGGCACGATAACGAAGGATACGCTGTATACATGCTACCATACGTTCTACCACCCGACCAATATGCTTCTCTTTATCGTCGGTGGCGTCGATCCGGAACGGATGATGGCTTTCATCCGCGAGAACCAGGCCCGCAAATCGTTCGAGCCTCAGGGCAAGATTGAACGTATTTTCGACATCGAGCCCGAGACGGTACCCGAAGCCCGTAAAGTAGTGAAGCTTCCAGTTTCGCTGCCGCGCTGCTACTTCGGTTGCAAGGAGCAGAAGCCGGGTCTGAACGGTCGTGCCCTGCTGGAATATGAAATCGCGACGCGGCTCATGATGGATCTGCTCCTTGGCTCCAGCTCGGCCTTAAACCAGATATTATACGAAGAAGGACTGACGACGGATTCCTTCGGGAGCGAGTTCAACTGCAGCCCGGATTATGCCTTCTCGATTATGGGAGGAGAGACGAAGGATCCGGACCGTCTGGTGGAGCGGGTGCGCGAGCTGGTGGACGACGCGAAGACGACGGGATTCGAGCCGGCTTCCTTCGAGCGCATCCGCAGCAAAGCGATCGGGGCCTACTTGCGAATGCTGAATTCACCAGAGACCATTGCGAATGAATTCACGAAGTGTAAGTTCCGGGATGCGGATTTATTTGATATACTTTCCGTATACGAATCGCTGACACTGGAACAGATTCACCAACGGCTGCAGGATCATTTCGATTGGAACCGTCTGGCCATCTCGATCGTCGAGAAGCCGGATTGAAGCATGAATACCCTTCGAATGGCATTGCTCTTCGAAGGTGAAGGAGGAGGGCGTGCCAGACGGGCGCGCCTTCTGTTCTGATTAACGGTCGGCGGGAACAAAGGAGTGCATGACAGATGAAAGCATTGGCAGACACCTCGGTGCTCATTACCGGAGCAAGCCGTGGCATAGGCGCCGCGATTGCGCATAGGTTCGCCTCCGTCGGAATGAAGGTTATCATCCATTACTTGAACTCGCATGAAGCTGCCAACGAAGTCGCGAGAACCTGTCTTGCCTACGGCGGTGAAGCCATTACGATTTGCGCCGATCTTCGTTCGGCCGAACAGATCGACCGCATGAATTCAAAGCTGGACGAGTTGGGCTTTACGCCCGATATTTTGGTGAACAATGCGGGAACTGCCTATTACGGTCTGTTCACCAATGTGACGGAGGAGGAATGGGACGAGTGCATGAATATCAATCTGAAGGGAATGTTCCTCTGCACCCGGCGATTCGCTCCGCATATGATCTCGCAAAAGTACGGCCGCATTATTAACGTCTCCTCGGTATGGGGAATTACGGGTGCCTCATGCGAAGTGATGTATTCAACCGCCAAGGGAGGCGTCAATGCCTTCACGAAATCATTAGCCAAGGAGCTGGCCCCGTCCGGCGTTACCGTGAACGCCGTCGCACCCGGGGCCGTGGATACCGATATGATGAAGCATTTGGATACGTCGGAACGGAACGCTCTGGAGGAAGATATCCCAGTAGGCCGGTTAGGCACGCCAGACGAAATTGCCTCGCTAGTCTATTTCTTGGCTTTGCCGGAAGCCAGCTACATTACCGGACAAGTCATCAGCCCGAATGGGGGCTGGCAGACGTAACCCGCCCTGCAGCCAGCCTGCTCCATGCATAATTCATGCTCCGGAGGACCATATTACGACTGTTGACGCATGATTATAATTAGCCAACAAGGAGGCGTACTCATGTCATCTGTACTGAAAAATTTCGACACATGGAAAAAGTTTCTGGGGGAGCGCGTCAAGCAGGCGAAAGGAATGGGCATGAGCGAAGAGACCATCTCTAACCTGGCCTATGAAATCGGTTCTTTCCTAGAGGAGAAGGTCGACCCGCAAAGTCAGGAAAACCGGGCACTGAAGGAATTGTGGGAAGTCGGCACCGAACAGGAGCAAAAGGTGCTGGCGAGCCTAATGGTCAAATTGGCGGAACACCAGAGTTAAAAAGTACGGTTGAATAAAGGAAGGAAGTTCTGTACAAGAGCTTTCTTTCTTTTCATCTTAAAAAAATATGATCGGAAATACATGTCATATAAGTTGACAATCTGCTATAATGGATATGTCCGCCAAGCGGTAATTTGTGACCGCTTTTTCTTATTTGCTCGGTGGATCCAGGTGGAATTTGCGTGCCGAGTATTGTAGAATGAGAACGGCGGAATTGTAACCGTGGACGAGGTGTGTCATGAAGTATAAACAGTGGTATATGGAATATAAAATACATAAGAATCGCCCAGGCTTGCTGGGAGACATCGCGTCGCTGCTCGGTATGCTGGAGGTCAACATTTTGACGATTAACGGGGTGGAAGATAAGACCAGAGGTATGCTCCTTCAGACCGATGACGATGAGAAGATCGAAGTAATGGGCAAGATGTTGAGAAAGGTAGACAACATTACGGTGTCCGCGCTGCGGCAGCCCCGGCTGGTAGATATTTTGGCCGTGCGCCATGGCCGCTATATCGAGCGCGATTCGGATGATCGGAAGACGTTCCGCTTTACCCGGGATGAGCTTGGCTTGCTCGTTGATTTCCTTGGCGAAATATTCAAGCGCGACGGCCATCAGGTGATCGGCGTGCGCGGAATGCCGCGGGTCGGCAAGACAGAGTCCATCATTGCGGGAAGCGTCTGCTCCATGAAGCGCTGGTCCTTTGTCTCATCGACGCTTCTGCGCCAGACGGTGCGAAGCCAAATGTCCGGGGACGAAATGAATGTCAACAATATTTTCATTATTGACGGCATCGTAAGCACTATACGGTCCAATGATCGCCATGCGGCCTTGCTGCAGGAAATACTCGGGATGCCGTCGACGAAGGTCATCGAGCATCCGGATATATTTGTGAAGGAAACCCGCTACGATTATGATTTCTTTGATTATATCATTGAACTGCGGAACAGCCCCGACGAAGAGATTACATATGAGTCTTTTACGGCGAATTATTATGATATATAAATAGGATGAAAGCACCATTCGGGGAGAGATTCTATGCAGGAGGTGAAAATGTGTCAGAATTGGGGCAGTTGTTGAAAAAGTCCAGGCTTGAAAAGGGCCTCACGCTGGATGACGTTCAAGAAGCGACCAAAATCCGCAAACGTTATCTGGAAGCGATAGAGGAAGGGGATTACAAAGTGCTGCCGGGCTCGTTCTATGTACGCGCCTTCATTAAGACGTACGCAGAGACGGTGAGCTTGAATCCGGATGAGCTCCTGCAATTTTATCGCAATGATATTCCCGCTCCGGAGGTGGAGACGCCGGTAGAGCCAATGATTCGCAAGAAGCGCCGTACGGTTCATTCGGATAAGTTCGGGCGTTGGGCGACGACGATACTGATGTGGTCGTTTTTGGCCCTAATCATTGTGATTTTTTATTTTTATGCAGTGAACAATAAGACGCCGGATAATCAGATATCTGACAATTCCGGAATTATAAGCGCCACTCCAGGGCAGGCAACACCGGGCCATGGCGCCCAGACTCCGTCCCCGGGCAGCGTCAGCGGAGCCAAGGAGCCGGAGACGCCGGTAGAGCCGGAGAAGGAGCCTATCGTTGAGCGCACGTCGGCGAACGGATATGAATATGCCGTCGCGTCGCCGGAAGATGGTAAGGTGGAAGCCGAGATTGCCGCTACGGGCCGAAGCTGGATCTCGGTACGGGAAGGCAACGGCCAAGGCAAGATATTGTTCGAGGGCACCGTTGATGCGGATTTCAAGCAGACCTTCGAAATTCCCGAAGCGGGATTGTATTTCCGATCCGGGAGAACGGATAATACGTCCATTACCGTGTTTGACCAGATGCTAGATGACGGTAATTCCGCCAATAACCCTGCCAACGTCATCGTCAAGGTCGTCTCCTATGAAGAAGCAGAGAAGCTGGCGGCAGAGGGCGGCGGCGCTTCCGGGGGCCAATAAATATCGACCGGCTTGAATAGAACCCATTCGAAGAGATGGATGAT
Organism: Paenibacillus popilliae ATCC 14706; assembly: GCF_000315235.1. GTDB lineage: Bacteria > Bacillota > Bacilli > Paenibacillales > Paenibacillaceae > Paenibacillus_B > Paenibacillus_B popilliae. The sequence continues at coordinate 106,187 of NZ_BALG01000185.1, forward strand.
CGGCCTGCATGCGCTATCGCATAATCGCACCTGAACAGAAGATACTAATGCTGCGGCGTACGTTTACTCTCTCTGGAAGTGAGGTGTCGAACATGGCAGTCAGTTGGATCGTCACAGGCTTGGGCGTCATCGTCAGCTTATTGGGCTATTACTTGACTCCGAGTGCATGGGGCTACGGAATTTTGGGATTCGGGCTGGCACATATTGTGCTAGGCGTGCTAGATATGTTCCGTGCGCCTTCACGAAGTCGTTACTAAATGCTGTTTTACGGCACGGGCATTCCTTTATGCTGACCAGCGAAAGGAGTGCCTTTGTGCTGTACATATTGGAGATAGGTTGTTCATGCACATTATGATTCATCTGCTGAGAGAGGCCGACATTCCATTGGCTTTGCAGTTTACGAATTCCCATTAATCGAAGGTTCATTCTATGGGTCTTAAATGTAAAAAGCCCTCACTTTTTCTATGAGGGCTTCTAACTCATCTTTCAAATTCTGCCATATATTTCACACAGGGAGCATTACAGTTTGGAGCTGAGGGTGGTAACAAAATCCTTATTCCTACTATTTCCGAAGCATTTGCTAAGCAATATATATGGTGTCATCAGCAAAGTTACTTAACGATTTACTTTGTTGTGCTCGTTCTTCATCCAATTTGTCCCTAGAAATTCTATAATTCCATATTGCTTCGGAAAGTTGCTGGCCGAGTTCATACTCCCAACCTCTTTTTTCACGTATTTTAGATTCAGAGGAGTCTAAGATACTAACCTTTTCGGCTTCCTTAATTGTTTCTTGTGCAGAAACGAGGGGTACATAAGTAAGAAGCATAAGTGATGCCAGTAAGATTGAACAGTACTTTTTCATTTTAGTTACCTCCTAAATTGATTATAGGATATAATATCCTATGGGACCATGATATACTAGTATTGGATATATTTCAAGTAGGAGAGAAGGTTTATGTCGAAAAAAAAATCATTTGTCAAAGGTACGTTTATTTTCGTTGCAGCATCGTTAGTAACGCGCATGCTTGGCTTATTTCAGCGTGTACCACTTGATTATATGCTGGATTCCGTAGGGCGTTCGTTTTTTGTGGCGTCACAATCGGTATATTTAATGTTTCTAGCAGTAGCAACGGCCGGTGTTCCAAGTACGTTGAGTAAAATGGTTTCTGAGTACGATGCATTAAATAAAGTGCGTGAAGCTGAACGGTTGTATTATGCAACGCTCATATTTGGCATATTATCTGGTTTTATCTGTGCATCTTTTATTTTTATATTTGCCCCTCTGTATGCGTCAATGATTAAAATTCCAGACGCGGCTTTAGCCATACGCGCGCTTGCTCCAGCATTACTCCTGTTTCCTGTACTAGCTATGATGAGAGGTTATATGCAAGGTAAAAATAGGATGCAAGCTAGTGCGGTATCCCAAATAACGGAGCAAATAGTAAGAGTATTATTTGCGATTTGCCTTGCCTTATTATTTTTGAAAAATGGTGCTTCTCAAAAATGGATAGCGGCAGGTGCATCTTTTGGTGGTGTTTTTGGGAGCATTGGTGCATTTATAATAATGGTCTATTATATTCGTAAGTTCCGTCAACTCGATCGTAAAATTGGGACCCATTCGCGTCGTACAGGTGTGAGAAAGGTTCCGCTAAATAATGTATTTCGTTCTATATTTAAATTATCTGTACCTACCGTAATTGCATCATTGGCTGTTCCAGCCACTAATTTTATTGATGTCTCTATTACTACCCAGTTGCTTTCATTACAGGTTGATTTATTAAGTGCCCAACAATTGTCCTCTATTTTAACGTATCGTAGCCAATCCATAGCTGGAATTCCACCTATTTTGGCTACCGCACTATGTATGTCTATTATTCCTATTATTTCCGAAGCATTTGCTAAGCAAGATATTAGTCATTTAAAACAACAAATTTCTCTAGGTATGAGGATCTCTTTATTAAGTGGTATGCCGATTGTAATTGCATTGACAGTCGGTGCATATTCTGTAAACGGTTTTTTATTTAGTACGCCAGATGGTTCTGGGATTGTAGCCATGGCTACATTTGGAACGATTTTTCAAATTACGATGATGATAACCAGTTCTATTTTACTCGGTTTAGGTAAACCCTATATCCCTATGATTAGTGTTACAATTGGTATTATCATTAAATTGGGGGCAAGTTTTTGTCTTTTTCCCTTTTTTAATATTTATGGTATCATCGGCGGGACAGCGGTAAGTTTTCTTATCATTACATGGCTTAATTTGCGTGTTATGAAAAAAATAGTTCCTTTTGAGGTGTTTGGTACTCGTTGGCCTGGTTTTCTATTGACCGTCGCATTAACTAGTGGCTTTGGTCTTTTTGTAGAGAGGCTAGGTGAACAGCTAGTTACCATCATGTCAGTTAAGTTAGCCTACCTGATAACGATTAGTCTAGTAACATTGTTAACTACGGTTTTGTTTGTGATAGGATTCGCCGTTTTTGGTGTAGTGCAACGCGATGAATTACATAGTTACCCTCGGGGGGTGCAAAAAGTGTTGCGCCCTTTAATGCGCGCACATAGAAGTTCGACACGATAATGTTTTTGATGAGTGCACCGGATATTGATAAGCTCTATACTAAGCATCCGTTCATGGGCTATCGAACGATTGCTTCAATTATGAATTGGGAGAACGATTCGATTTATGAAAATACCGTAAGGCGCTGGATGATTTATACGCTATTATAGACTGGTACTCACGTTACATTGTAGACTGGCAATCAGTATGGATGGAGTATGGATGGCAAAGGCCGTGCAACTGCCGATATCGGCATTGAACAATTTTGGCGCAGCATAAGTATAACGAGATTTATCTAAATGCAATCCACATTTGAATAACTCGCATCCATAGGAGAGATGCTGTGCTGGGCTTCTCCTGTTTTTTGACGAGAAATGAACCGTGTATTATACTGATGAGATAGAAAAGGCGTTTAAATATCGTTGCTTATTCCTAGAATAAATGTAGATGGATAGGTTATAGGGATACGTAACATCTATCATCGTTTTTGAACCGTGATTTGAATTCATTGGTTATTCAAAGAGCCTTTATTACGGCCTTTAATATTGCTGCTGCAGATGGTTGGGGGATGTATACATGACAGAACAAATCAAAATCGTAACGCTGGGCTGCGACAAGAACTTGGTGGATTCCGAGATGATGTCCGGAATAATGGATCAGTACGGGCATGAGTTGGTAGAGAACGCGGAGGATGCAACCGTCATTATTGTTAATACTTGCGGGTTCATCGATGCAGCGAAGGAAGAATCGGTCAATACGATTTTGGAACTGGCAGACTTGAAGGAGACCGCCCGCCTGAAGGCGCTCATCGTCTCCGGATGTCTGACGCAGCGATACAAGGAGCAACTGTTGGAAGAAATGCCAGAGATCGACGGCATCGTCGGCACGGGGGACTTCCACAAAATTAACGAGATCGTCGCCGAAGCGCTTCAAGGCAAGAAGCCGGTCCGCGTTGGCAATCCGGTATTCAACTATGAACAGATCTTGCCGCGCAAAGTCGCGACGCCGCGTTACACCGCTTATGTCAAAATCGCGGAGGGCTGCGATAACAATTGTACCTTCTGCAGCATTCCGATGATGCGGGGCAAATTCCGCAGCCGCTCGATGGAATCGATTCTGACCGAGGTGAAGCAGCTTGCGGAGCAAGGCGTGAAGGAGATCAGCCTGATCGCCCAGGACTCCACTAACTACGGGATCGATCTGTATGACGGCTTCAAGCTGCCGGCATTAATGAACAAAGTAAGCGAAGTGCCTGGCGTCGAGTGGGTTCGTCTGCATTATGCGTATCCGGGATTTTTCACGGAAGAGCTAATCGACACGATCGCCACGAATCCGAAGATCTGCAAATATGTTGATATGCCGCTGCAGCATAGCGAAGACACGATTCTCAAGCGGATGCGCCGGCCAGGCCGTCAGTGCGATTCCCGCGAGCTGGTACGCAAAATCCGGGCGGGGATTCCGGAAGTGGCCCTCCGCACCTCGATTATCGTTGGTTTTCCGGGCGAGACGGACGAAGATTTTGAAAATTTGGCTTCCTTCGTACGCGAGATGAAGTTCGATCGTCTCGGCGTCTTCTCGTATTCGCCGGAAGAAGGTACGGCGGCAACGCGCCTTCCGGATCATGTGTCGGGTGAAGTGAAGGAATGGCGCGCGAATACGCTGATGGAGATCCAGCGCGAAGTATCGAAGAACGTGAACGAGCGCCATATTGGCCGTACGCTGGACGTGCTGGTTGAGCGTTATGACGGTCGTAGTGACGTATATATCGGACGTTCGCAGTACGATGCGCCGGAGATTGACGGTGAGGTGTTCATCTCGAACTGCAAATGGAGCATCGGGGAGATCGCTAAGGTCAATATTACGCATGCACTCGAATTTGATTTGGCCGGGGAGGGTGTCTTGTGAATCTGGCGAACAAGATCACGTTAACTCGCATATTTCTTGTGCCGATCATGATGTTCTTCTTGCTGGTGAATTTTGATTATTTGCCGCCGATTCAGATAGAAGACTTCTATATTACGTACAATCAAATTATTGCTGCCCTTATCTTCATTATTGCGGCCAGCACCGATGGTGTGGACGGGTATATCGCCCGCAAGCGCAAAATGGTGACGAACCTGGGTAAGTTGCTTGATCCGTTGGCAGACAAGCTGCTGGTGGCTGCCGTGCTCATCTCGCTGGTTGAGATGGGAAAATGCGACGCTTTGATCGCGATCGTCATCATTAGCCGCGAGTTCGCCGTCACGGGGCTTCGTCAGGTAGCGCTGCTGGAAGGAACGGTCATGGCCGCGAGCAAGTGGGGGAAATGGAAAACGGCCACCCAAATTACCGCCATCATCGCGATGCTGCTGAACAACTTTCCGTTTGTTCTGGTGGGTATTCCGTTCGACGTGATTTCTACCTGGATCGCTGCCATCATTACGATCTATTCGGGTATTGATTATTTTGTCAAAAATAAAAATGTGCTTCATTACTCGTAGCAGCCTGTCTGCAGGACAATAGGCGCTTTTTCCCGTCTGGACCCGTATGGAAAAAGGCCTATTTTTACTTGGAAAGCGTACGGTATGATTCGAATGTGCACTTATGTTGAACAAAAAAGGGATGATGTGGGATGAATGCGGAAATCATTGCCGTAGGTACGGAGCTGCTGCTTGGCGAAATCGTAAACACGAATGCGCAGTTTATTTCGCAGCAATTGGCGCTGCTTGGCATCGATGTTTATTTTCAGACGGTTGTGGGAGATAATCCGCATCGGCTTCGCCATGTGCTGGAGATAGCGAGAACCCGCTCGGGGCTCGTTATTTTGACAGGCGGCCTCGGGCCGACGATGGATGATATTACGAAGGATATCGTGGCTGAGATACTGGAACGCGAGACCTGCTTGGACGAAGCGTCGGTGACCAAGCTGGAGGAAATGTTCTCCCGCCGGGGAACGCCTATGGTGGAGAGCAATAAGCGCCAGGCGATGGTAATCGAGGGCGCCACGATTCTGCCGAATGAGACGGGGCTTGCGCTCGGCAACGCGCTGCTGACGGACGGCACGGCCTTTATCTTGCTGCCGGGACCGCCGCGCGAGATGAAGCCGATGTTCGAGCAGGAAGTCATTCCGTGGCTAGACGGCAGCGGATTGCTGAACGAGTCGGTGCTGCATACGCGGAAGCTCAAGTTCGCGGGAATCGGCGAGTCGAAGCTGGAGGATAGGCTTCGAGACCTGATTGAGACACAGGAGCATACGACGATCGCCACCTATGCGAAGGAAGGCGAAGTGCTGGTCCGTCTCGCGACGAAGACGGCGGATGAACGGGAAGCAGTACAGCGACTCGGAGAGACGGAGTTGGCGATAATGAGCCGTATCGGAGAGCATCTGTTCGCAGCGGAGGATATCTCCTTGCCAGAGGCGCTGCTTCAGCTGATGAGCGAGCGGAAGCTTACGCTGTCGGCGGCCGAGAGCTGCACTGGCGGATTGTTCGCCGGGATGATTACGTCCGTTCCGGGAAGCTCGGATGTGTTCCAGGGAGGCGCTGTCACGTACTCGAACGAGATGAAGGAGCGAATCCTCGGCGTCCCGCACGAGCTGCTTGAAGGAGAGCAGGCGCCTGGAGCGGTCAGTGCCGAGACGTCGAAGGCGATGGCGGAAGGAATGCAGGAAATCGCGGATACCGACTTCTCGATCGCGATTACGGGCGTCGCGGGACCGGGCCATTCCGAACGGAAGACGGTCGGCCTTGTCTATATCGCCATCGCCGAGAAGGGGAGAGATACACAGGTCGAGGAACTTCGATTGACAGGAGATCGATCGACGATTCGGCTGAGAACCGTAAATGCGGTCATGTATCGGCTATGGACCCGTGTGCGGCAGCATGGATAAGCTTGACTGCTGTGGCGGATGCCGTTACAATTGAACTAACGGAAGTACCGTAGCAAGGCGCCAGTCGCTTTTGCTGCGGTTTTTTTCATAAAGAGGGAAGGGGGAAGCTTAATACCGTTCTTCTTGTGGGAATTTAATCCAAATTCCTTCGAGAAAAACGAATGTATGTTCGAAAAAAGGCTTGGCAAACGGATCGAAAGACGGTATGATAGATGTATCAAATGGAACAAAGGAAGTGAGTATGTGTCAGATCGCCGTGCTGCTTTAGAAATGGCATTACGCCAAATCGAGAAACAATTCGGTAAAGGCTCGATCATGAAGCTTGGGGAGTCCAACCATATGCAGGTTGAGATCGTACCGAGTGGATCGTTGGCACTTGATATAGCTCTTGGAATCGGCGGATTGCCAAGGGGACGAATTATCGAAGTATATGGACCGGAATCTTCCGGTAAGACGACGGTTGCGCTTCACGCGATTGCTGAAGTGCAGAGGGTTGGCGGACAAGCTGCGTTCATCGACGCGGAGCATGCGCTCGATCCTGCCTACGCGAGCAAGCTTGGCGTCAACATCGACGAGCTGCTTTTGTCCCAGCCGGATACAGGGGAGCAGGCGCTCGAGATTGCCGAGGCGCTCGTGCGCAGCGGCGCGGTAGACATTATCGTCATCGACTCTGTCGCGGCTCTCGTTCCGAAGGCGGAGATAGAAGGTGAGATGGGAGATTCTCACGTCGGTCTGCAGGCCCGCCTCATGTCCCAGGCGCTTCGCAAATTGTCCGGGGCGATCAGCAAGTCCAAGACGATCGCTATCTTCATCAACCAACTGCGCGAGAAGGTCGGTGTTATGTTCGGCAACCCGGAGACGACGCCAGGCGGCCGCGCATTGAAGTTCTACTCGACGATCCGGCTGGATGTCCGGCGGGTCGAGACAATCAAGCAGGGTACCGACATGATCGGGAACCGAACACGCATCAAGGTAGTGAAGAACAAGGTCGCGCCTCCATTCAAGCAGGCAGACATCGATATTATGTACGGCGAAGGGATCTCCCGTGAAGGAAGCATCGTAGATATTGGCACGGAGCTGGACATCATCCAGAAGAGCGGGGCCTGGTATTCGTTCGAGGGCGAGCGTCTGGGCCAAGGCCGTGAGAATGCGAAGCAATTCCTGAAGGAACATGCGGAGCTCGCTCTGACGATCGAGAACAAGGTTCGTGAAGCAAGCAATTTGTCGACGGTGGTCCGGAACCATGCCGAGCATGAGGCTGAGGAGGCTGAGGACGCTCTTGTGCTGGAGCTGGAATCGTAAGCCTGTTTCTGGAACAAGCGCCTTCCTGTGAGGGTGCTTGTTTTGTCATGTCCATGTACAAAGGGATGCGGGGGAACCCGAATTCATGCGAGGATGCCGCGAAGCCAACGAATCATGGCTTTGCCGACCGATGGCGCAAACAGGAGGAGTAGACGGATGAGCAAGCAGGAATGCGTCGTAACGATTATGCGGGTGGAGCAGGATCGAACCCAGCGCGGGCGCTATGTCCTGCATTTCGACAGCGGCGAGTCTCTCAACGTGCATGAGGATGTCATGATCAAGTATCGTCTTCTTAAAGGAGCGGACATCGCTATCGATATGGTTGACGATATATTGCGGGCTGATGAGGGGAACAAGGCCTATGTGCAGGCGCTGCGCCATCTGCAGCGCAAGCCGAGAACGAGGATGGAGATCATCCGCTATCTGAGTCAGAAAGGCTATGAAGAAGAGAGCGTGTGGGAGGCCGTCTCGCGTCTGGAGGACGAGCGCCTGGTAGATGATCGGGCGTACGCCGAGCAGTGGGCATACGAGCGGACGGTGATGCATGCGAAGGGCCGACGCTTCATTGAACAGGAGTTGAAGCAGAAGGGCGTGCCGGAGCGCCAAATCGCTGCTGCCCTTACTTCCATCGACCCGGAGGAGGAGCGGGACGGGGCGCAGCGCGCTGCCGCCAAGAAATGGCGCCAGACGCAGGGCGATCCGCATATGCGGAAGCAAAAAGTGATTGCCTTCTTGCTCCGGCGCGGCTATCCGACAGATCTGGCCTGCCGCGCAGCCGGGGAGGCGGCGCAGGAGGCCGATGCGGAGGAAGACTTCTAAGCTTGCGACTTCGGTCAAAGAAATTACTCTTCCCGTCATTTGCTTGACAATATCTTTTCATGAATAATAAAATGAATTATGTATCTTTATTATTGCGAAATCAGTTTCCACTTCCAGAAATTGATTTCTACATGATTTATTTCGCCAATATTCATGATTTCCGATTGGCCGCTTTCGGGCGGCGCACGCCTTCGTGCGTACACTTCGCCGGCGCTCATGCGTCGGTCCAGTGTCTGAACCTGAATTTTGTAATGAAACACGTGAACAACTGAACAAATGAAACCTGTCCCAAGCAGTGCTTGGAGCAACCAACGGGGAGGTGAGGCAATGGAGATGAACATATGGCTCGCACTCGCTCTCGTTGTGGCCGCATTGATCTTGGGGTTTGGAATCGGGTACCTGATTCGCAAATCGCTTGCTGAAGCGAAGATAACGAGTGCCGAGCATGCCGCAGAGCAGATTATGGACAGCGCGCGCAAGGAAGCGGAGGCACTGAAGAAGGAAACGGTGCTCGAAGCGAAGGACGACATCCATAAACTGCGTACCGAAGCAGAGAAAGACATTCGCGATCGCCGAAATGAAGTTCAACGTCTGGAAAGACGCGTTGTACAAAAAGAAGAGTCATTGGATAAAAAGCTGGAGTCGTTGGAGCGCAAAGAAGAACAAGTCGTTACCAAAGAAAAGCGCATCGAAGAGACCCGGCAGCAGGTTGAACGGACGCTGCAGCAGCAAGCTGCGGAGTTGGAACGGATCTCGAATCTGACGATGGAAGATGCTCGGAGTATCATCCTCTCCAATGTGGAGCAGGAGGTACGGCACGAGACCGCACAGATGATCAAGGATATCGAGCAGCAGGCACGCGAAGAAGCGGACAAGCGCTCACGCGAGATTATTACGCTTGCTATCCAGCGTTGCGCCGCCGATCACGTAGCAGAGACGACGGTCTCTGTCGTGGCATTGCCGAACGAAGAGATGAAGGGCCGGATTATTGGCCGCGAAGGCCGGAATATCCGTGCGCTTGAGACACTGACAGGCATCGATCTGATCATCGATGATACGCCGGAAGCGGTGATACTGTCCGGATTCGATCCGATACGGCGGGAGGTCGCGCGGACGGCATTGGAGAAGCTGGTCGCCGATGGGCGTATCCACCCGGCTCGAATCGAGGAAATGGTGGAGAAGTCCCGCAAGGAAGTTGACGAGCGGATTCGCGAATACGGAGAACAAGCGACGTTTGAGGTCGGAGTGCATGGCTTGCATCCGGATCTGATCAAGATTCTGGGACGTCTGAAGTTCCGTACGAGCTACGGTCAGAATGTGCTCAAGCATTCCATGGAAGTGGCATATCTCACCGGCTTGATGGCGGGAGAGCTGGGCGAAGATGTAACCTTGGCACGCCGTGCCGGGCTGTTGCATGATATCGGGAAAGCACTGGATCACGAGGTGGAAGGATCTCATGTCGAGATTGGCGTGGAGTTGGCGAAAAAGTATAAAGAACACCCTGTAGTCATTAACAGCATCGCGTCCCATCATGGGGATTGTGAAGCGACATCGGTTATCGCAATGCTGGTGGCAGCGGCGGATGCGCTGTCTGCAGCCAGACCGGGAGCGCGTCGTGAGACGCTCGAAACCTATATCAAGCGGCTGGAGAAGCTGGAAGACATCACCGAGTCGTTCGAAGGGGTGGAGAAATCGTACGCCATCCAGGCTGGGCGCGAAGTTCGCGTCATGGTCCAGCCGGATAAGATTGACGATGCGGAAGCGTACCGACTCGCTCGCGAGATTACGAAGAAAATCGAGAGCGAGCTGGATTATCCGGGTCATATCAAGGTAACGGTAATCCGCGAGACCCGTGCGGTAGAATATGCGAAATAAGCAAAAGATATTGCGTAAGTGCGAGAAGTGGCCTTCTGGGCCACTTCTCCTGATTTTAAGGAGGACCCAATCTTGAAAGTCTTGTTTATCGGCGATATTGTGGGCAATACGGGGCGCAAGGCCGTGAAGCAGCAACTGCCGGAGTTGAAGCAGAAATATAACCCGCATATCATAATCGCCAATGCGGAAAACGCCGCTGGCGGGCGGGGCGTCACGCGGGCAATCGTAAAGGAGTTCCTTGACCTGGGCGTTCACGGCTTTACGATGGGGAACCATACGTGGGACAACAAAGATATTTTCGAGTGGATTGACGAGGAGCTGCGGTTGGTGCGTCCCGCCAATTTCCCGGAAGGAACGCCCGGCAGGGGGTATACTGTCATCAAAGCCAACGGCAAAGAGCTTGTCATTATCAATTTGCAGGGGCGTACGTTTCTCCCGGCCATTGATTGCCCCTTCCAAAAGGCAGATGACATTTTACAGGGGCTCGGCAAAAATCCGCGCGCCATCCTTGTCGATTTCCATGCCGAAGCGACATCGGAGAAGATTGCCATGGGCTGGCATCTCGACGGCCGCGCTTCGCTGGTTGTAGGCACGCATACGCATGTCCAGACGAATGATGACACGATACTCCCTAACGGCACGGCCTATTTGACCGATGTCGGCATGGTCGGTTCCCGGGAGGGCGTGCTTGGCATGGAGCGGGAAGCGGTATTGCGCAAGTTCAGAACCCAGCTTCCGGTACGGTTCGTCGTCGATGAAGGGAAATGGCAATTCCACGCGCTGGTTGTTGAGATTGACGAAGCGACCGGCAAAGCGACGAAGCTGGATAAATTCCGTATTCGCGAAGGTGAGTGGATGATGAGCTAGGAACAGTTGGAACGCGTTCGGGCCAGGAGGCGTACAAAGGGGGCTCACCCACGATATGGATTGCCCGCCGCACGGTTTTCCACTACGGTTTTTGCGTGGATAGGCACGGGTTTTCCCGATTGCTAACTGTTTTCATGGATAGGAACGAAGCAGCCCGGCCACTGCACCTCCTCGGCGCAGCAACGGAAGATGACAGGAATTTTTGGCTCGCTTGTGAATAGATTGTAATAGTGGAGTCAACCATCATTCCCGAGGAGGTACTTTCCATGGAAGTATTAAAGGTGTCAGCTAAGTCCAACCCGAATTCCGTCGCGGGCGCATTGGCCGGGGTGCTGCGTGAACGCGGAGCGGCCGAACTGCAAGCGATTGGAGCGGGCGCATTGAATCAGGCGATTAAAGCAGTTGCGATTGCACGAGGATTCGTCGCACCAAGCGGGGTTGATCTGATTTGCATTCCTGCATTCACCGATATTGTCATTGACGGCGAAGACCGTACGGCAATTAAATTAATCGTCGAGCCCAGATAAAAAAATGCATACATGGAAATGACCGGGGAACCTTACTCTGCCTGTTTACGACGTAAGCAGGTTTTTTGCTTTCCATGATGGGACACGCCATGCAGAAAGGAATGAAACCAAATGAACGCTCGTATTATCGATTTTCATTGCGATGTGCTATACAAGATGCTCTATCACGGCGCAGGCCGCTTCGAGAAGGAAGAGGACTTCGACGTCACCTTGCCGCGTCTGAAGCAAGGGGGAGTCGGCATGCAAGTATTCGCGGTGTTCCTGGAGGACTCCGTGCTGGCCGGACCGCCAAAGTTTGCGCAGGTGCTGAGAAGCATCGATCTGCTGCGCGAGCGCATTAACACACTTCCCGGCATGCGTCTTATTCGCTGGCGCGACGATCTGGAGCGCTGGCAGCAGCAGCCGGACCAGATCGGATCGCTGCTGTCGCTGGAAGGCGTTGACGCGCTGGAAGGGGATTTGGTGAATCTTCGCACGGCTTACGAGCTTGGCGTCCGCTTCATTGGGCTGACCTGGAATCATGCGAACTGGGCCGTGGACGGAACGTTGGAGGAGCGGCAAGCCGGCTTTACTGCGATGGGCCGCAGTCTAATCCAAGAATGTGATCGGCTTGGCCTCGTCATCGACGTGTCGCATTTGAACCGTACGGCATTTTGGGAGCTCCTCGAGCTGACGGAGCGGCCGATCTTTGCCTCTCACTCCAATGCGGCGGCCGTGCTCGATCATCCGCGCAATCTGACGGACCAGCAGATCCGGGCCATTATCGCGCGCGATGGAAGAATCGGTGTTACGTTCGTGCCGCACTTCATCCATGAAGGGGACAAGGCTTCCATTGATCAGATGCTCCGCCATATCGAGCATATCGGCGCATTGGGCGGTGAGGGGCATCTGATGTTCGGATCGGACTTCGACGGCATCGATAAGAAGGTAGAGCGGTTGGAGCATGCGGGACAGTATATGAACTTACTGAATGAACTGCATAAAAGATACAGTCCGGATTTCGTAGAACGGATCTCTTCTGCCAATGCCTTATCGTTTCTCGCGACCCATCTTCCCGGGCGCGAACAATAACCTGGATATTCATCTCGGCCGGGTATCATATCCATCGAATCCCGCTATCGTGGGGAGACAGAAAACGCTTGTTTTTTCAAATACCCGGACATAGAATGAGATTGACTCAGCCATTTTCTAATATTTGATTTGTTACATGATTTGAAAATATTTATATCGTAACAGTGAATAAGGATGCGAGTCACTTTGCAAAAGGAGTGGGCGAGCTTGATTAGTCAATTATCTTGGAAAATCGGGGGTCAGCAAGGAGAGGGTGTAGAAAGTACAGATCGTATTTTCTCAACGGCATTGAATCGTCTAGGCTATTATCTATACGGTTATCGTCACTTTTCTTCCCGAATCAAGGGTGGACATACGAATAACAAAATACGCATCAGCACAAGGCCAATCCGTGCGATATCGGACGACTTGGACATTCTCATCGCCTTCGATCAAGAAACGATCGATCTGAATGCGCAAGAATTGCGGCCGGGAGGCGTTATCGTAGCCGATGCGAAGTTCGCGCCAGTCGTGCCGGAAGGAATCGATGCACGGCTATTTGCTGTTCCATTTACCGCCATCGCGGACGAACTAGGCGCATCTTTGATGAAAAATATGGTCGCCTCCGGCGCGTCATGGGCCTTGCTCGGATTGCCGCTGGACGTATTCAATAAGGCGCTGGAAGAGGAATTCGGGCGCAAAGGGCCGGCAGTCGTCGAGAAAAATGTCGAGGCGTCGCGTAGAGGGGCAGAATTCATCCTGGGGCAGGCCGGCGGCCCACTGACCGAGTTCCAGCTTGAACCGGCGGACGGGAAGCAGAAGCTCTTCATGATCGGCAACGATGCGATTGGATTGGGCGCGATCGCCGCAGGCTGCCGCTTGATGGCGGCCTATCCGATTACGCCGGCATCGGAGATTATGGAATACTTGATCAAGCGGCTGCCGAAGTTCGGCGGAACGGTCATACAGACGGAGGACGAGATTGCTGCGGTTACTATGGCCATTGGGGCCAACTACGGCGGAGTCCGGGCAATGACCGCGTCCGCGGGTCCGGGGTTGTCGCTGAAGGCGGAAGCGATCGGGCTAGCGGGAATGACAGAGACGCCGGTTGTCATCATCAATACGCAGCGCGGCGGTCCAAGCACCGGCCTGCCGACGAAGCAGGAGCAGAGCGACCTGAATGCGATGATATACGGCACCCATGGCGAGATTCCGAAGATCGTCATGGCGCCGAGCTCCATCGAAGAGTGCTTCTACGATATGATCGAGGCATTTAACCTTGCGGAGATATACCAGTGTCCGGTCATCGTCATAACCGATCTGCAGCTGTCGCTGGGTAAGCAGTCGTGCGAGCTGATCGATTACGACCGCATCGTCATCGATCGCGGCAAGCTGGCAGCGGATTTGCCGCCGCTGGAGCCCCGCAGTCAATTCAAGCGTTATGAGTGGACGGAGGACGGCATCTCGCCGCGCGTCATCCCGGGGGAGAAGAGCGGCCTGCATCATGTGACCGGCGTAGAGCACGACGAGGTCGGGCGTCCGTCCGAGAGCGCGGTGAACCGGAAGAAGATGATGGATAAGCGGCTGCGGAAGATCGAGGACTTGCAGATTAGGAATGCGATTCATGCCGATACACCGCATGAGGAGCCGGATCTGCTGTTCGTCGGCATGGGCTCTATCGGCGGAACGATAGATGAAGCGCGTAGCAGACTGGAAGCGGAAGGAATGAAGACGAACCATGTTACCGTGCGGCAGATTCACCCGTTTCCGGCGGAGTTGTTCAAGCCGCATGCAAAACGGGCTCGTCGAGTGGTCGTCATCGAGAACAACGCTACCGGACAATTGGCGGATCAGATTCAGCTGCATGTCGGCTGCAGAGAGAAGCTGTGCCGCGTCAACAAATACGACGGCACTCCATTCCTGCCGTCCGAATTGTACAATCATAGCAAGGAGCTGGTCTAAGAATGGCTACGTTTAAAGAATTCCGTAACAATGTGAAGCCGAATTGGTGCCCGGGCTGCGGTGATTTCTCTATACAGGCAGCCATTCAGCGCGCGGCAGCCCATGTCGGACTCGAGCCTGAGCAGTTGGCGGTCGTATCCGGAATTGGATGCTCGGGCAGAATCTCCGGTTACATTAATGCGTACGGCTTCCACGGTATCCATGGACGCGCGCTGCCGATTGCGCAGGGGCTGAAGCTGGCGAACCGGGATCTGACCGTTATCGCCTCCGGGGGAGACGGTGACGGCTTCGCGATCGGGATGGGGCATACGGTTCACGCCATTCGCCGGAACGTCAATATTACGTATATTGTGATGGATAACCAGATTTATGGCTTGACAAAGGGGCAGACCTCTCCGCGCAGCGCCGTTGGCTTCAAGACGAAGAGCACCCCGGAAGGCGCGATCGAATCCATCTTATCGCCGCTGGAGATTGCGCTCGCGTCCGGAGCCACATTCGTCGCGCAGTCGTTCTCAAGTGATCTAAAGCAATTGACCGCGCTAATCGAAGCGGGTATACAGCATGAAGGCTTCTCGCTCATCAACGTGTTCAGCCCGTGCGTTACGTTCAACAAGATCAACACGTATGACTGGTTCAAGGAGCACATCATCAATCTCGACAGCGTCGAGAACTATGACCCGTCAAACCGCGTGACAGCAATGACGAAGCTGATGGAGACCGGCGGCATGATAACCGGACTGATCTATCAGGATACTTCCCGCCGCTCCTACGAGAATCTCGTCCCGGGCTTCCGGGAAGAGCCGCTCGCTCATCAAGATTTGCAGATAACGCCGGATCAATTTGATATATTGGTATCGGAATTCAAATAACGAATCCCATTAAGGCATGCTTCATAAGGCGCGTGCCTTATTTGGGCGTGCGATGTGTACGAGCGAACAAGGGATCGGCAGGCGTAGACGACGAAACGCTGGCAGATACCGAGAAGGAGGGCGAGCGCCAGTTCATCGAGGAATGCTGAGCTGGTGTGTCAATACTTCTGGCAGGATAGGGAATTACGCGTGTTCGCTAGAAGCTACTTCGCGCCTGAGTTTCAAAAAGATGAAAGGCGATCAAGCCAAAATGTCGACTTTTTGCCAGAGCGGGAGTATAATATGATGTGGAAAAAGACAGAACGATCACAACAACATGAGGTGGATGAGAAATGAAAATTGTACCCGTCGGCGTGTCAGGACGTCATATTCATTTAACGCAGCAAGATATCGAGACTTTGTTCGGAGCGGGCTATCAACTGACCGAGTTCAAGTCGCTGTCCCAGCCCGGGCAATTCGCGGCCAATGAGACGGTGGAAGTTATCGGTCCGAAAGGTTCGTTCAAGAAAGTTCGCATTTTAGGCCCTGCGCGCCCGGCTTCTCAATTGGAAGTGTCGCGGACGGATGCATTTACGCTCGGAGTTAACTCGCCAGTTCGAGAGTCGGGCAATATCGAAGGCACACCAGGCATTCAATTGAAAGGGCCTACAGGCGAAGTGGAGCTGCAGCAAGGGGTTATTGTTGCTGCACGCCATATCCATTTCCATACTTCGGATGCCGAGAAGTGGGGCATTCAGGACAAAGCAAAGCTTCGGGTTCGCGTGGGCGGAGATCGCGGTGTTGTCTTTGAAAATGTGATTGCGCGCGTCCATGACAATTTCGCATTGGACATGCATATTGATACGGATGAAGCGAATGCAGCTGGCGTGAAGAACGGAGACACGGCTGAAATCGTTGATTAATAGAAGCGGGAACATTGAATGCAGCTGCTCGGAAGGGCAGCTGCATTTTTGCGTACGCCCAGCATGGGCGTCATCTTTAGGGTAAATATCCGCCAGCAAGGACGACCTGCATTGTGCGAAAGGGCGTTCGTCTGTGCGTGGACGTCGGCAGAGGTTTTTCTTGGCTTGGCTCCGCGCGCGGAATAATGATATAATTTATTGTAATGCTTTTTTTGAAGAGGCATCAATCATTCACCTTAAACTTATGACATTACGATATGAAGGAGTGACCGACATCATGAGCAAAGAGTCGAAGGATTACTCCAAGTATTTTGATTTCTCGAACGCAAAAGTGATTTCGGAGGATGAACACGGGAAGCGCATCCGTATCCATGGTCGCGAAATCAACATTATTTCGGAGCCTAATCATCGAGCAGAGAAGCAGCGGGGGAAGCAGGACATCGTTGTCCATTACGAGGAGACATTTCCCGCGGAGCTGCAGCAGTTAGGTACAGGCAAGCATTATCTGATCTACACGTTCGGATGCCAGATGAACGAGCATGACTCCGAAACGATGAGCGGGCTGCTTGAACAGATGGGGTACCGGAAGACGGAGGATCGCCAGGTGGCGGACATCATTCTGTTAAATACATGTGCGATCCGGGAAAATGCCGAGGATAAGGTATTCGGCGAACTGGGCCATCTGAAAACGCTCAAGCTCGAGCGTCCGGGTCTGCTGCTTGGGGTCTGCGGCTGCATGTCTCAGGAAGAAACTGTCGTCAACCGGATTATGCAGAAGCATCCGTTCGTCGATCTCGTCTTCGGTACGCATAATATTCACCGCCTGCCTTATCTGGTTCGCGATGCCCTATTTAACAAGGAGATGGTCATCGAAGTATGGTCGAAGGAAGGAGACATCATCGAGAACCTACCGAAGAAGCGGGAGGGGATGCGCGCCTGGGTGAACATCATGTATGGCTGCGACAAGTTCTGCACCTACTGTATCGTACCTTATACACGGGGCAAGGAGCGGAGCCGCCTTCCGGAGGATGTCATCGCGGAAGTGCGCGAGTTGGCGCGGCAAGGCTTTAAGGAGATAACTCTGCTCGGGCAAAATGTCAACGCCTACGGCAAAGACTTCACGGATCGGAAATATACATTCGGCGATCTGATGGATGATATCCGTAAAATCAATATCCCTCGTATCCGCTTCACGACCTCTCATCCACGCGATTTCGATGATCGGCTCGTGGAAGTGCTGGCGAAGCGCGGCAATCTGGTGGAGCATATCCATCTGCCGGTGCAGTCGGGCAGCAGCGAGGTGTTGAAAAAGATGAGCCGTAAGTATGATCGCGTCCGCTTCCTCGAACTCGCCGGCAAGATAAAGCAGGCGATCCCGGATGTCGTGCTGACGACGGACATTATCGTCGGGTTCCCGGGCGAGACTGACGAGCAGTTCGAGGAGACGATGACCTTGGTGAAGAAGGTCGGATTCGATTCCGCCTTCACGTTCATCTACTCGCCGCGCGAGGGCACTCCTGCTGCTCAGATGGAAGATAATGTTCCATTCGAGGTGAAGAAAGCGCGGCTTCACCGTTTGAACGAGCTGATGACGGATTTGAGCCGCAAGAGCAACAAGAAGCTTATCGGCACGATCGTCGATGTGCTAGTAGAAGGCGTGAGCAAAAACAACGCCAACATTTTGTCCGGCCGCACGCGCACGAACAAGCTGGTTCATTTTCCAGGATCGGAAGAACTAATCGGCCGCTTTGTCCACGTGCGCATCGACGATGCCCTGTCCTACTACATTAAGGGCGAAATGGTTCCGGAGCCGGTGCATATCAGCTCTTAGTCGGCGCAAGCTTTCTACATGATCCGACGTGAAGTCTTGATGCGGAAGCCCTGCAGCTTATTTTGCAGCCATACGATAATTAAGATGGGAGAGGTTCGCATTGACGCACCATTCACATGATTCGTCCAACGCTTTACCGTGCAGCAGCATGCCCTCCTATAATACGCGTGATCTGCTGGTCCACGACGATATTATAGCGAAGGCGAAGCAGCTTGCCGAGATGATTTGCATGACGGATGAAGTTATTCATTACCAGAAGGCGGAGAAGCTCGTCCAGAAGCATGAACGGGTGCAGGAGCTTATCTCGTCCATGAAGAAGAAGCAGAAGGAAATTGTCGCCTTCGAATCGTTCCAGAATCAGGCGATGGTGGACAAAATCGAACAGGAAATCGACGAGCTGCAGCAGGAGCTCGACAATATCCCGCTCGTCTTGGAATTCCAGCAGAGCCAGACCGATGTGAACTACATGCTGCAGCTTGTCATGTCTGTCATTCGGGATACGGTTGCCGAGAAGATTGATGTCGAGGCAGCGACCCTAGATGCTCCACAGACGTGCAGCGACTAAGCGGAGAACGAAGCGATATTAATAGATCAGCCGAGGCGGGCTTCCATCCCTGATTCTACAAGGGAAGGAGGCCTGTTCGTTTAGGATGAAAGGGGCTTTTAGATAAGTGATATGCACCTGTCTTCCCCGGAACATTGGCGAGTTGAACATTTGACATCAATTTGTCATAATGACGTTAAGCTTATCATTGCCCTTACTGGGCTGAAGAGGAGACGATTCGCGATGAAAGCATTAGTCGTCATTGATTACACGTATGATTTTGTCATCGGTCGGCTTCCGTGCGGACAGCCGGCTATTGACATTGAACGCCGGATTGCGGAGCTAACCGAGCAATTCGTCGCTTGCGGCGAATTCGTGGTCATATCCGCGGACATTCACGACGAGCAGGACCCGTATCATCCGGAGACCGCGCTGTTCCCGTCGCACAATATTCGCGGGACGGAAGGCCGCGAGCTGTACGGCGCTCTGCGGGAGGTACATGAACGCCATGCCTCGGCGATATACTGGATGGACAAAACCCGGTACAGCTCCTTTTGCGGCACAGATCTCGACTTGCGGCTGCGGGCGCGCGGGGTGAAGGAAGTCCACCTGGTTGGGGTCTGCACGGATATTTGCGTGCTGCATACGGCGATTGAGGCGTATAATCTCGGTTATCGCATCGTCGTGCACGAGGATGCGGTCGCTTCATTCCATGCCGAGGCGCATCGCTGGGCGCTGGAGCATGTCCGCAATACGCTGGGTGCTCAAGTCGTCAGCGGATATTGATGGATAAGTGGCTCGGGTCGAGGAAAAGCAAAGCACCTCAGAAAGAAGGATGAAATAATGAATGCGTCAATGGCATTGCATACCGACAAATATCAGATCAATATGATGTATGCGCATTGGAAGCATGGCACGCACAATCAGAAAACGGTGTTCGAAGCGTTTTTCCGCAAGCTGCCCTTCCATAACGGGTACGCCGTGTTTGCCGGCCTGGAGCGGATTATCGAGTATATGGAGCAGCTCCGCTTCACGGAGGAGGATATCGCGTATTTGCGCGAACAGGAGGAAGAGTACGACGAAGCGTTTCTGCAGGAGCTGATCAACTTTTGCTTCACCGGCCGCATCGATGCGGTTCGGGAAGGAACGCTCGTGTTCGCGAATGAACCGCTTATTCGCGTGGAAGGACGGGTCTTCGAGACGCAACTGATTGAGACGGCACTACTTAATTTCATGAACTTCCAGACCTTAATCGCGACGAAGGCGTCCCGGATCAAGTATGTGGCGGGCAATGATATTTTGATGGAATTCGGGACGAGACGGGCGCAGGAAGCGGATGCCGCGCTCTGGGGAGCGCGGGCCGCGTACTTGGCGGGTTTCCATGCGACTTCCAATATGCTGGCAGGCCGTCGCTTCGGAATTCCAACGAAGGGAACACACGCGCATGCGTGGGTGCAGAGCTTCGAGAACGAGCAAGAGGCGTTCCAAGCATTCGCCGAGGCGCTCCCGAATCAGGTGACGCTGCTGGTAGACACCTATGATACGCTGCACAGCGGCATTCCGAACGCGATCCAGACCGGCAAGGAATTGGCGAAGCGAGGCAAGAAGCTGCAGGCGATTCGCCTCGACAGCGGGGATTTGGCGTATTTGTCAATCGAAGCCCGCCGGATGCTGGATGAGGCCGGCTTGAACGAGGTTCAGATCGTCGCTTCCAACGATTTGGATGAGTACACGATCTCGGATCTGAAGCTGCAGGGAGCGCGCGTAGATATGTGGGGTGTTGGCACACAGTTGATTACCGCCGCAGATCAGCCGTCTCTCGGCGGAGTGTACAAGCTGGTATCCCGTGAGGTCGACGGGGTAATGCAGCCGACGATCAAAATATCGGCCAATCCGGAAAAAGTGACGACGCCGGGCAAGAAGGACGTCTACCGCATCATTCATAAGAAAAAGAAAAAAGCGATTGCTGATTACATCTGCCTTACAGAGGAAGATGACGTCGAACGCCGCGCCCAAATCAAGCTGTTCGATCCGGTACATCCGTATCTTTATAAATATGTCGAGCACTACGACGCCGAGAAGCTGCTGCATCCGATCTATCGGGATGGGAGGCTGGTGTATGAGCGGCCGCCGCTGAACGAGATTCGCCAATATCATTGCGAGCAGTTGCAGCTGTTCTGGCCGGAATACTTGCGCAAGACGAATCCGGAGCGCTATCATGTTGACATCAGCACGAAGGCGTGGCAGATGAAGCATGATATGATCGAGTCTTGTGTACAGGAGCAGGAGCAGTGGATGCGTATTTTGCGGGAGAACGGGGACGACGGTGCCAAAGGCCGTTAAGGTGAATAGGTACCAAGCGGCTAATGACAAGCCTGCTGGGATCCTGCGTCGGATGTTGGCTTGGAGGTAGGGTACATCAATAGTCGCCCGCGCAATTCGGTTCAGATAACCGATAAGGTGATGAAATTCACATGAAAAGTTGGATGGCAAGTTATGGGATGCCATAAATGTTATGGTAACCGATAACGCGACAATACAATGAGATTCGATAGCGTTACGTCAGACAACGAACAGAGGAACAAATTAGCGGGCAGGTTGTTCGATAGAGGAGACGAGATAGCGCATACAGCTGAATTTTTCTGGTCCGGATCGGGGAGAGAAGACGATGAGTGCAAGGATCCCTTTCTATTTACCACCGTTATGTTTTTTACTAGGTGTATGTTTTTTCGGGGGGACGATTCGGATTTTTATTTGGATTACCTCTCCATTATTCCCGTGCCTGTCCATTTGGCTCCCCAGCCTGGGCGGGTGTTTTATTTTTTTAACCATGAGTGCTTCTCCTATCATCCTGACCTCTCTGACCCTTGACAGCGTATCTGCCTGGCGCATCATATCCGCATCTGGCCCAACGCATCGACCCTTCGACGTTTTTCCGACATAGCCAATTTAAGTATCTGCAAATCCATGTATTGCTTACGCTTCCGCCGCAAGTCCTCTGGAAAGTCCATACATCAGCGTCAAGAGGCAACTCCTCATTAAGTACAAGCATCTGTAGACGTCCCCGAATCTGTGCAACCTCTCGACGCTTCTCCGAATCAATATCCCGTAGCTGAAACAAAAAGTTTTGGCACTGTATAAACTTGTCCGGATCGCCTTGCTGCAAAACACGCCAAAAAACCGAGTCATGTACAAAGCGTGTAACCAAATGTGTCCAGAGCATCGACAGACGATCATAGCGTAAAAGGTAATCCAATGAAAACCCTTGTTTCTCCTGTAGCTGCATTAGCAAACTCCCGCATAAAATCACGATGCACTTCAAATTCACAGTTCCACACACCTATCACCAAAGTATACAGTCCCAAATTCGTCAGTGCCCCTTTTACCAATCCGGGTACAGATCCGTGCGGTAGGGCCATCATGGCGGAGGAGGGCGTGGTAGCGGCGTAGACGTACGCGGATCCGCTTCCGGCACGTGCGAAACGGAGTTGCTTCATCCTACCGCGATGGTGCCGCATATGCATGCAATCTGCCTGAGCGGGGGCACGCATTCGGGCTGGAAACCACTCACGGCACATTATCAACCCGGTTACGGTCGTCGAATCCGCGGGGACGCGCCATTGGACGGCGCAGCCGCCGCAATAAGGGGCAAAAGCGCACCGGACAGAATGCCGGCACGCTCAGGCTCAGGATGGGAAGATGGACGCGATAGCTTCCTTTATCACGGAGGCGGAGTGGTGGAGCTTCTGCTTCTCCTCCGCGGAGAGATGCAGTTCGTACACATCGCGGATACCCCGGCGGTTAACGACCGCCGGAACGCCGAGATAGACATCCTCCAGCCCGTATTCTCCGGTCAGCAGCGTCGAGATCGTGAGAATAGAATTTTCGTTCTTCAGAATGGCCTTCGTGAGGCGGGCCAACCCCATGGCGATGCCGTAGTAGGTAGCTCCTTTGCGTTCGATGATCTGATAGGCCGCGTCGCGGACATTGATGAAGATGCGGTTCAACTCCTCATCGGTTGGTTGGCCGTGCGTCTCGCGGTAGTTGGCCAGTGGCTGGCAGCCGATGCTAGCGGCGCTCCAAACCGGAAGCTCCGTGTCGCCATGCTCGCCCATAATATAGGCGTGGACGTTGCGCGGGTCGACCTCCAGACGCTCGCCGAGCAGATAGCGCAGCCGGGCGGTGTCCAGAATCGTGCCGGATCCGATAACGCGGCTTGCCGGCAGGCCCGAATATTTCCAGGTCGCATACGTAAGCACATCGACCGGATTCGTCGCGACAAGGAACAGGCCATTGAAGCCGCTCTCCATGACCGATTGGACGATCGATTGGAAGATTCTCGCGTTTTTACCGATCAGATCGAGTCTTGTCTCTCCGGGAGCCTGATTGGCCCCAGCGGTGATGACAACCAGATCCGCATCTTTGCAGTCACTGTAGTCGCCGGCCCAAATGCGCATAGTGGATGCAAACGGCAGTCCATGGTTCAAATCCATGGCATCTCCCTCGGCCTTCGGCCGGTTGGCGTCGATGATAACCAGCTCGGCGGCCAGCGCTTGGTTGAACAGGGCAAAGGCGTAGCTCGAACCGACGAAACCGGATCCGACGAGCGCTACGCGTGTTACTTTCGTGAATTCACTCATGGATAGTGCCTCCTTATGTGCGTATGTATGTAAATTCGAGCATATACAAGGCCGAGTGCAACGTATCGGCAGTTATGCTGATACTTTAAATTGTAAACAATTTGAAGGTAACAATTCAAATTCAAATGAAAAAAAGATTAAAAACTGTCTTTTAATAGGGTGGGGGGGTATGTTATTATAGGTGCAAGAGGTGGTGATAAGATGAGTTTCCGAGAAGACGTGCTTATCAACAACGATGAAGCTAGCGGCATGGAGGATGCGTCCGGCGAGACGTACTGCCATCGCCGCGAGGCAACGGGCGAACGGAAGAGCCATCATTCGGCTGAGATGAAGAAGAAGCTCATTCATCGTCTGAACCGCATCGAAGGACAAGTGCGCGGCGTCAAGGCAATGATCGACAAGGATACGTATTGCGATGATGTGCTGCATCAGATCGCGTCGATGCAATCGGCGTTGTATTCCGTCGGACGGCTCCTGCTCGAAGGCCATATGAAGAGCTGCGTCTTCGAACGGCTTCAGGAAGGCGATGATGAAGTCATTGACGAGCTGCTGGTTACGATACACAAATTATTGAAATAACAGGCATGTTCAAAAAGGTCGTACTTTTTGCACAACTTATCATACATCCTGAGGAGGAATGGACAATGATTCAAGTAACTTGGAAGGTAGAAGGCATGACATGCGGACACTGCAAGCAGGCGGTCGAGAAGGCTGTTCAAGAGGCCGGCGGCGAAGCACAGGTCGATCTCGGCTCCAAGCAGGTGAAGATTTTGTACGATGAGGCGAAGGTTCAGCCAGAGAAGATTCGGGAAGCGATCGAGGATCAAGGCTACGACGTCATCTCATAAGACGGATGAGGCGGACTTGGTCTGCTGGTAATCCTGCATGATACAGGAACTCCTTGCGGGGAGTTTTCTTTTTCAATATTCACATAGGGTATAGGGGTATATTATAAATGGGAGGAACACAAAATGGCTTCCAAGCAGCAGACCGTCAAAATCGAAGGCATGACCTGTGCCGCTTGCGCCACCCGGATCGAAAAAGGATTGATCCGGATGGACGGCGTCGTGAAAGCGAACGTGAATTTGGCGGCAGAGCAAGCTACGGTGGAGTATGACGAAAGACAGCTCTCGCTTCAGCAGGTTGCGGAAAAGATTGAGAAGCTGGGCTATAAGGTTCCAGCGGAGACGCTTGATGTGGACATCGAAGGGATGACCTGCGCGGCGTGCGCAACACGGATTGAGAAGGGGTTGAAGCGTCTGCCGGGGGTTGACTCCGCCAATGTCAATCTGGCCGCCGAATCAGCCCGCATTACCTTTATCGGCTTGCATCCGGAGGACATATTGTGCAAGCTTGAGCAGCTCGGCTATAAGGGCAAGGTGAAGACGGGGGAAGCAGGAGCGGAGGGGGCGTTGAACCGAACTGCGATCCGGCTGCGCAATTCGTTCATCATTTCCGCCATCTTGTCGGTGCCGCTGCTCTGGTCGATGGCAGGGCACTTCTCATTCACCTCGTGGATCTGGGTGCCGGAGTGGTTCATGAATCCTTGGGTGCAGATGATATTGGCCGCGCCCGTCCAGTTCATTATCGGCGCCCGCTTCTACAGCGGGGCGTACAAGGCGCTGCGCAACGGCAGCGCGAATATGGACGTGCTCGTGGCCATCGGAACGTCAGCCGCCTATTTCTATAGCGTCTATCTCGTATGGGAATGGACACGAGGGGAATCTCATCATCCGGACATGTACTTCGAGACGAGTGCGGTGCTGATTACCCTTATCCTGCTCGGGAAATGGTTCGAAGCGGCAGCCAAGGGGCGCACTTCGCAAGCAATACGCGTCCTGATCGGCCTGCGAGCGAAGACGGCCACCGTCATCCGCGACGGGATCGAGCAGGAAGTGCCGGTCGATGATGTTCATGTCGGCGACTGCATTATCGTGCGGCCTGGTTCGAAGATACCGGTCGACGGCATCGTGCTCGACGGCACCTCGACGATCGACGAATCGATGCTGACCGGCGAAAGCGTCCCGATTGAGAAGCAGCCGGGGGACCGCGTGTACGGCGCGACGGTGAACGCGCAGGGGGCCTTCACGATGGAAGTGACACAGGTCGGCGCCGATACTGCGCTGGCGCAAATTATCCGTATCGTCGAGGAAGCGCAGGGCTCGAAGGCGCCGATACAGCGCATAGCCGACAAAATATCCGGTGTCTTCGTGCCGATTGTTGTCGGTATCGCTATTGTCGTCTTCGGCCTGTGGTACTTCGCCATTGCACCGGGCAATGGCGGGGAGGCGTTGGGGAAGTTGATTGCCGTGCTGGTTATTGCCTGCCCTTGCGCGCTTGGTCTGGCAACGCCGACCTCGATTATGGCCGGGACGGGCCGTGCAGCCGAATATGGCATACTGTTCCGCGGCGGCGAGCATCTGGAAGGAGCGTACCGGGTGCAGACCGTCGTGCTTGACAAGACGGGCACCGTAACCGAGGGCGAGCCTTCCCTTACCGACTTCATCGCGAATGATCCGGAACGCGAGCAAGAGCTGGCGCTCTGGGTGGCTTCCGCCGAGCGACGATCGGAACACCCGCTCGCCCGGGCGATCGTGAAGGGCCTTGACGCCCGCGGCCTGCCGGGGATTGCGCCGGAATCGTTCCAGGCCGAGCCCGGCTTCGGCATTACCGCGCGGGTTGACGGGCATGAAATCGTCATTGGCACACGGAACCTGTTGCGGAAGCAGGGCATTGATGCGGAGGAAGCCGAAGCGGAGTTGCAGCGACTGGAGATCGAAGGCAAGACGGCGATGCTCGTCGCGGTTGACGGGCGCTGGGAAGGCATCGTGGCGGTAGCGGATCAGGTCAAGACATCCTCGCAGGCAGCGATTAGCCGCCTACACGGCATGGACATTCGCGTCGTCATGATGACGGGGGACAATGAGCGAACGGCGCGTGCCATCGCCACCCAGGTCGGGCTGGACGACGTGTTCGCCGAGGTTCTTCCCGAACAGAAGGCACAGCATATCCGCGAGCTGCAGCAGAACGGCACCGTCGTTGCGATGGTAGGCGACGGCATCAACGATGCGCCAGCCCTGGCGGCGGCGGATATTGGATTCGCGATTGGCACCGGAACGGATGTGGCGATGGAGACGGCAGGCGTAACCCTGATGCGCGGAGACTTGAACGGCATCGCCGACGCGATGGAGATGAGCCGGCGGACGATGCGGAACATCAAGCAGAATCTGTTCTGGGCACTTATCTACAACAGTCTGGGCATCCCGGTGGCAGCGGCCGGCCTGCTGGCTCCTTGGCTTGCGGGTGCGGCGATGGCCTTCAGCTCCGTATCGGTCGTGCTCAATGCGCTGCGGCTGCAACGCGTCAAGCTGTAAACGGAAAGTCGAGGTTTTCAATGCCGTGCCTGCATGGTATGATCATTACGGTCATAAGAATGAGGGAGAACGAGCATGCACTTACGGGTGACAGCGGAAGCGATTCAACGCTTTCAAGCAGATTGGGGCTATAATGCAGGGGATACCGTGCGTATCTTCGTACGATATAGCGGATTCAGTGCATCCGGGCCCTATTCCTTCGGCATGATGAAAGACCAGCCGCAGTATCCGGCGGTGTCGGAGACGGTAGAGGGAATTACCTTCTTCATGGAGGAGAACGATCTGTGGTTCCTTGATAACCGCGAGCTGGTGCTGGATGTGAACGGCGAAGACATCGTCATCGTCCATAACGGTATGGCGATCTGATGGATACATTACAGGAGATACGTTCTTCTTCGAGGAGATGGAAGAATAGAAGCGTTGCAGATGGTAGCAAGACTGCCGGAATTATCCTGGCAGTCTTGTTTTGTTGTTCGCCACAACTTGTCATACTGGCGCAACATAACGGACACTAGGGAGGTCTGCAAGAATCATTTCCCCTAAATGAATTTCTGCGTTCAGCGTCAATGCAAGCTCAAATCAGAACTCGCGCAGATTGGCCCGCGACAATGTATACGGCCTTCAAGGCAACGGTCATGTAGGGACGAGAATGATGATGGGAAGATGGATCTGTCTTTTGGGCGAAGCAGCCCCCTTCCGCTTTCGTTCCAACCAGCTTGCGCTGAGTTTTCTGAGTTTTCTCAGATTTTCTCCACAATAAGTACTGTCTTCATGTCTGCTTTTGTCAATGTCATTGTCTCCAATTCCGCAGCAATATCATCCTAAAAAGGTATGGAATTACATATCCACAGGGAAATAACAATTATTACAAAAATAACTTGTCATTCCGTACGCTTGCGTATATAATCATTCTCAACCGGGCTGCTGCCTGTGCTGAGGCGCAGTCCGATTTACAACATATAAGGGGAGCAGGTGCTTTGCGTAATAGCAAAGCTTAATAGGGAAACCGTTCGAAGCCGACGCGTCCCGCCACTGTTACAGACGAGGTGCAGTTCAGGAAGCCACTGGTCGAACGACCGGGGAACGAGAAGGCCGCCGCCACCGATGACGCTGAAGCCAGGAGACCTGCCTGTTCTGACAGCACTGTTCGTACCTACGGGAGATAGGGAAGTGTTCGTAGCGGCCATATGCATCCAGGTTGCGGGAGATAGCCGGTCCCGAAGGAGCACGAAGACCTGCGGCACGGTGTATTGTGATTTTAATTCCTTGTTAACGGATATGAATTATCGATATTTTATTTCCCTGTACTCCCGGTAGGAAGTTCCGCATAAGGAGAGGAGACACGACATGGCGAAAGGGCAAGTGATGACGAGTGTGGCCGGGTATCCGCGCATCGGATACGACCGGGAGTGGAAGAAGGCATTGGAGCAGTATTGGAGGGGCGAGTTGACGCGAAGCGAGCTGGGGGCGGAGATGGAGCAGATCGAGCTACTTCGTCTCACGAAGCTGAAGGAGGAAGGCATCGACTACATTCCCGTTCATGATTTCTCCTGGTATGATCATGTTCTCGACATGACGGTCATGTTCGGACTGATCCCGGAGCGGTTCGGCTACGAGGGTGGCCCGATTACGGAGGACCTGATGTTCGCGATCGCGCGCGGTACGGAGAAGGCGGTCGCCTGCGAGCTGACCAAATGGTTCAATACGAACTACCACTATATCGTTCCGGAGTGGGAAGGGAAGCGACCGGTCCTGACAGAGAACCGGCCGCTCGCTTCGTATCGAAGAGCGAAGGAGAAGCTGGGCATCGAAGGGAAGCCGGTTCTGGTCGGACCGTACACGTATGTCGGCTTCATCAAGGGCATCCCGCAAGGCGAGCGCCAGCAGGTGCTTGATCAGTTCGTCGAGGTGTACTGCCGGATCTTGCAAGAGCTGGAGGCGGAAAGGGTCTCCTGCGTGCAGCTCGATGAGCCGGCCTTCGTGAAGCCGATGACGACGGACGATTGGCTGGCGGCCCAAGCCGTGTACGAGCGGCTCCGCCAAGCGGCACCGGGCTTGACCATCTGGGTGCAGACGTACTTCGATTCCGTATCGGGACTTGATTCTTACCTACAGCTCCCGGTTGATGTCTACGGCCTAGATTTCATCCAGGGGAAGGAGCGGAACGAAGCTGCGCTTTGCCAGACCGGCGTTCCGGCAGGGAAGCGCATCGCGCTCGGCATCATCGACGGGCGCAATATTTGGCGGGCCGACTTGGTTGCCACAGCAACCTGGCTGGAGTTGATCGAGCCGATCGTGCCGCGGTCGCACTGGATCGTGCAGCCGTCCTGCAGCCTGCTGCATGTGCCGTTGACGGCAGAGCGTGAGCGGGATCTGCCGGGCTATGTTCGCGGGGCGCTCGCGTTCGCGGACGAGAAGGTGGCCGAGACGGTGCGGCTGGCCGCCCATCTGTCCGCGCCGACGGCAGAGAGCGCGGCGATGCTGGCAGCGAGTGCGGCCGACGTACTCGCCTGGCGCGAGGAGCCGGCGCGGAAGCGTCCGCATGTCGTCGAGGCCGTGGAGCGCCTGCTCCGGGAGATGGAGGCCGATGGCGGCCGCCGCGCGCCGTATGAGAAGCGGCGCGAAGCGCAGCGCCGCCGTTGGCCGGAGCTGCCCTTGCTGCCGACGACGACGATCGGCAGTCTTCCGCAGACGACGGAGATTCGCAAGGCACGACTCCGCTTCCGCAAGGGCGAGTGGAGCGTCGGCGTGTATGAGTCGTTCCTGCGGCAAGAAATCGAGCGTTGGGTGCGGATTCAGGAAGAGATAGGCATCGATGTGCTCGTGCATGGTGAATTTGAGCGGACGGATATGGTCGAATATTTCGGGGAGAAGCTGGACGGCTTCGTCTTCACAAAGTTCGGGTGGGTGCAGTCGTATGGCTCCCGTTGCGTCAAGCCGCCGATTCTATACGGCGATGTCGCCTTCCGCGAAGCGATGACCGTAGTGGAGACGGCATATGCCCAATCATTGACGCAGCGGCCCATAAAGGGCATGCTGACCGGACCGGTTACGATTCTTAACTGGTCCTTCGTACGCGACGATATTCCGCGCGAACTGTGCGCATATCAGATCGCTTACGCGCTGCGGCAGGAGATTCGGGAGCTGGAGAAGGCGGGAATCGGTATGATTCAGGTCGATGAGCCGGCCGTGAAGGAAGGGATGCCCCTCAAGCCTGAGGATGAGGCGCGTTACCGGGTGTGGGCAGTGCTCGCGTTCCTGCTGGCGACGAACGGGGCTGTGGCGGATACGCAGATTCATACGCATATGTGCTACTGCGATTTCTCCGATATGGTGGAGACGATTCGCCGCATGGATGCGGATGTCATCTTGCTGGAGACGGCGCGCAGCGGCGGAGACATGGTCGACACGCTGCGGAAGGAGCGGTATGAGCTCGGCATCGGCCTGGGCGTGTATGATATTCATAGCCCGCGCGTCCCATCCGTCGAGGAGATCGAGCGGTTCATCGAGACTGCGCTGACGGTGCTGCCGGCCGAGTCGTTCTGGATTAACCCGGATTGCGGACTCAAGACGCGCAATGAGCTGGAGACCGTCGCCGCGCTTAAGCATATGGTCGAGGCGACGATGTCGATACGCCAGGCTCGTGCCGAGGCGGCGAAGCGGTAAGAGAGGAGCGAGTCGGCTACGTGCGAGGCAGGCTGCGGCTTACGGGCGCCATGAAGCTGCGATGGGGAGCCCGAACGGCTGTGCATCCCGTCATGCTGTATACGGACGGTCTGCGCTCCGTATTATCGCCGATATGGGTCTCGATCGCCCCGGGTCAGATCACATTCATGCGAATCCGATAACGGGCCAGTTCTAGCGCCATCATTTTGGCGAAGGTGAGCTGGCCCGCTTTGGGTGTGTTGTAGGCAGATTGGTTTGAATCGTATCTTCCAATTCTCCGCTATCTTGTTCTCGATCGAGGACAGCACCCCATTGATGCCGGCAATCGCGAACACGGCCCTAACCGGCTTATGCGCTGCGGCTTCCTTGATCATGTTCTCGACGCGGGAAGCATCCTTCAGGCCGACAACGTACGCGATCGCCCGCCCGGGATAAAAGGGGTTCATCTGCTGTCCCGCTTGGTAGGTCCGATCGTCCTTCAGATCGAGCAGGGCGACAATCATGCCGGCTTCCGCCAAGCGGAGGGCGGCCGCTTCGTGCTGCCACCTATTCCCTTTGAAAATAGGTCGGAAAACAGAGGAAAGCAAAGGCATTCCATGTTATAATGGGACTGTAAGCGAATACATTATTCTTGCCTCCTGTATGATTACAGGAACAGGAGAAAGGTGGATTCGATGATACGGTGGTTCAAGCGTCGCAAGCCTTCTGCCCCCCGACACGAAGCGGTTCATGTCACGTTGGACGAGGTGAAGCGGGCGGTGCTCCAGTATGAGCAGGATATGCAGGAGCAAATACCTCGAACCACGCTGCTCCGTCCCGACCAAAGCATTGATTTAGCCCGATTGAAGCGTTACCTTGGGGGAATTTCGGATCAGCGTTTTTATATGTCCCGCATGACCTATGAGATTTTTGAGGAACAAGACAAGCATATTCCGCTGTCCCTTGACGTCGTTCAGGTAGCGGTTGACGATTATTTGGAGAAACATGATGATTTGCCGGTTATTCCGGGAACCCGGAACCGCCAGATTCATTACGACAAGTTGATCGAGCGACATTATTTAAAAGAGAAGCCGTCGATTGTGCTCTACCTGACGACAGAGCAGTTCATGCTGACCCATGAGCCAGACTGGCCGGGGCGGCTGAACTAACCTTTGCACATGGTACCAACGCGTTAGCGTGGCGCCTGCTGCCGCAAAAGATCTTGAGGGAGACCGCTTACCGCAACCTTTCGCTGGCTTATGATTTGAAGGACAATGGCATTATGGAAGGAGACGTGGAGGCGACTGCTAGACGTCTATTCCGGCAATGCACTGTTCGGCAAAATCGTCCGCACAGGCTGCCGAATCGCGCATAGGCTGATGTATATCCCAGTCTGTGGAAGGAGTGCCCGCCATGGGGCCTTATGTGCCCGGATCCCGTTATCCATCCGCGCCCGGAAGCGCGGCAGCGAGCGGAACGTATTCGCTCTCCAGGCCTGCTCCCTATCCGGAGGTGAGACCGGGTAAGTTCATCACCTCCGCATCGACATCGAAGCACCTATCCCGACAGGCGTTCAAGCTGCTATCCGCCATCGAGGGAGATCGAAATCTGGCCGCCTCCGTCATGGACGCGGCTCAACGCGGTCACGAGCAGGAGGTACTCCGGCTGCTCCGTTCAACGGGGATCTCGGTTGCGATTGCGGTCAAAGCGACGCCGGACGGAATCCTGATCGCGCTGCGGCCCGATACAAACCCGAACAATTGCTGCGAGCTGGATGTGAAGATGCGGTGGAGCGAACAGAATTGACGCATGGTGCGTCCTTGCGTTCCGCATACTGGCACGTTGTCAAATGCGCAAAAGCGCCGGTTCACTATGAGGGCATCGGCGCTTCGAATATGCGCAAGAGAGATTACAATTGCTCCGGGAATCGTTCCCGAATGACGGTCTGTTCCAACGGGAAGCGCCCGGTCGGATGAGCGGGCGCAGCCGCTTGCCCGATCGTGACGAGCATAACCGGGACATACCGCTCCGGAATGCGGAATGTCTTGATCAGCTCGTCCCGGTGGAAGCCGCCGATCGGACATGTAGCGTAGCCTGCAGCGGTTGCCGCGAGCATAAGCTGCATGGCTGCCAGGGAGCCATTGCGGATCGCTTCCTCCACACCGACTTGAGGCGATGAGGCATAGGCCCGATTAATATTGCCGACCAGCGTGTCATGCACCTGCTGCGTTACCGAACCCGCTGCCAGTTGGGCGCCGTAGATGTCGGCAGCGACCCGATTCGCTTGCGTGTCGCCCAAAATAGCGACGACGGCGGAGCAGTCGACAATCTGCTGCTGATTGTTCGCGATCGCCAGCAGGGCCCGCTTGTTCTCCTCTTCCTCGATCACCAGAAAGCGCCAATGCTGCAAATTCCATGAGGATGGGGCCGTTCCGGCTAAGCGAAGTATTTCATTCATGTCTGCTTCCGGGATGCGTACGCCCGGAACATATTTGCGCACCGAATGCCGGGCGCGCATCGTCTCGGCGGCCGTTGCCGCAGCGTGTTTTTGGTTCATGCTGATATCATCCTTCCTGTGTCTACTAGAGTAGCATGGGCTGAGATAGCCTTGATTTATTCAAAGGCTTAAAACTAACAATAATATGGTAACATATGTTATGTATTTATGCTATTGATTTGCGCTATAGGGTGCTGCTTGGTATCGCTAATCTGGACGTACAAAGCGGCTGACTGTTGGCGTCGATTACAGCGGTACGGACTTCCCCGGCGTGATCGATCCCGCAATATCGAGGTGACCGATTGCAACGCGATGTTGTTCGATGCGGCCCACCCGTTCGTCGGCTGCATTCCCGGCATTCACGAGGTGCTGGGCCGACAGGGCCTGCTGCCGGGCATATGGAGCCTCAATCCGGAGGAGACGCTCTCTCCTGGCCAGGCGGAGAAGATCGACCGCATCCAGCGGGATGATCCGCACTGGGGCGATGATGCGATCGTGAAGGCGCATCTTGAGCAATGGCTGTCCTGAATTCGACTATGATATGATATGGGTATCTGCAAGATGCGGACACTAACCTTTGTGAATGTCGGACAAAACCTAAGTGAATGAGTGGAGTCGATAGCTATGCCGGACATGATTAAACAACCCGTATCGCGACGCATTCAGATTGGACTTGCCGGCTGGGGGGATCATGATATTTACCCGCCGGGAACGAAGGGGACGGAGAAGCTGGCGGAATATGCCAAGCGGTTCCCGGTTGTCGAGATGGACAGCTCTTTCTATGCGATCCCGTCGCCGGAGCGGATGGAGAGATGGGCGGCCCAGACTCCGGACGGATTCCGCTTCGTCGTCAAGGCATACCAAGGGATGACGGGCCATACGCGTGGCCGCATCCCGTACGATAATGCGCAATCCATGTTTCAGGCCTGCCGGGAGGCGGTCGAGGTGCTGCATTCCGCCGGGAAGCTGCACTCCGTGCTGTTCCAGTACCCGCCCTGGTTCCACTGCGTACGCAGGCACGTCGACATCCTGCGCCGCACCCGGCAGTGGATGGACTCGCTGCCGGTTACGCTCGAGTTCCGGCATCAGAGCTGGTTCACGCTGGAGATGCACGAGCGGACGTTAGCGTTCATGCGCGAGGAAGGCTGGATTCACAGCGTCTGCGACGAGCCGCAAGCTGGAGAAGGCTCGATCCCGATCGTGCCGGTGCCGACAGACAATCGGCAGACGCTGATTCGCCTGCATGGCCGGAACTCATCCGACTGGCAATCGCTGGTTCAGGCGAACTGGCGGGATGTCCGCTATTTGTACCGTTACAACGAGCAGGAACTGCTGGAGTGGAAGGAGCGGCTGTTGGCGATGCTGGCCGAGACGGAGCAGTGCTGCGTTATTTTCAATAATAACTCCGGCGGGGACGCCGCTCCGAATGCGCTCCTGTTGATGCGTCTGCTCGAGATGGAACCACCGACCATCGGACCGGTGTGGAAGCAGATGAGCTTGTTCGGGGAGATGCCATAGCCGAAGCGGCAATAATTAGGAAGGGATGGTCTAAGACCCACCCCTTTGCTGGTTTGGAACACGTCCTTCTCCAATATGCGAGGGGTGGATAGATCCGCAAGCTTCGAGGCGTCTCTAACGATCGCCGTTACTTGATGCCCCCGCTCCAATGCTTCTGCCATCATGCGTTTCCCGGCTTTGCCGGTCGCTCCGATAATTCCGATGTTCATGGAAATCGCTCCTTTTCTTGACATTGATTCATGATGTCACCTTTGTTGTAACCCATTTAGGTACAACATTTTCACAACATTACTTTGAATCAGGCGGAGGCTTATGGGATCTGGAGCAAATGTCGATACAGGGCAGCCTCGGTTCGGCCTCGCGGGAAAAGGGCATCGAGCGGGTATGATTGATTTTCAGAACTTTTCTCTTCCCATTCCAGTGAACTTGTTGTATACTTCTCGACATATTCAATCGATACAATGCGTCTTCCTCTGCCGATGCCGGCAGGGGAAGACGGCTATCATTAGCAGCGACTCTTTATTCTCGTATATGTGCAGGAATCGGCCTGCATGTCTCTACCCGATCACCGGAAATGATTGGACTACGGGAACCCAATTCGACAGCTTGCCGCGAAGGGCGCGCCGCGCCGCTTATTTGGCCTGCTGCCGTAATCGATCATGCCGCAAGCCGGCATGATTCGAAGCGGTTCTCCAAGCCTGTGCCTCTCATTTCCTTGTGAAATGCGTGGCGTGGGCTTTTTGTTATTGGCATAGGGTATCAAATACAGAAAAAAGATGGATAGGCTGCCATTATCGAAAGGGGAACATGACCAGTGAAACGGCTTCAAGACAAAGTGCTGCAAGAGGGATTGGTGCTAAGCGACCGCGTGCTCAAGGTGGATTCCTTCTTGAACCATCAGATGGATCCGGTACTAATGAAGGAAATCGGGGAAGAATTCGCGCGCCGCTACGACGGCAAGCAGATTACGAAGGTGCTGACAATCGAGTCTTCCGGTATCGCGCCCGGCTTAATGACGGCGCTGGAGCTTAATGTGCCGCTCATCTTCGCGAGAAAGCAGAAGTCGCTGACGCTGCGCGACGATATTTATGTCGAGAAGGTATACTCCTTCACGAAGCAAGAGACGAATGAAGTGACCGTTTCCAAAAAATTTCTCTCGCCGGGCGATTGCGTCCTCATCATCGATGATTTCCTTGCGAACGGCGAAGCGGCTTCTGGCCTGGCCCGCATCGTCGAGCACGCTGGGGCGGCTGTCGTCGGCTTCGGCATCGTCATCGAGAAGTCGTTCCAGCCGGGCCGCGATCATTTGCTGGCTGCTGGTTACCGCGTTGAATCGCTGGTCCGTGTCGCCTCGCTTGCGGACGGAACCGTGGTCTTCGTCGATGAGGCGCAGGAGGTGGCTACCGAATGAGCATGGTGGACAACAAGGTGTTCCAAAAGAACCGCCACCCGCTGAAGACTTTCTCGCTCGGTCTCCAGCATGTGCTAGCGATGTACGCCGGCGCGGTCATCGTGCCGCTGATCGTCAGCAGCCAGCTCGGCTTTACTCAGGAACAGACAACATATCTCGTCGCGATCGATCTGCTCATGTGCGGCATCGCGACGCTGCTGCAAGTCTTTACGAACCGCTTTTTCGGGATTGGCCTGCCGGTCGTCCTCGGCTGCGCTTTCCAGGCGGTTATGCCGATGATCGCCATCGGTTCGGAGTACGGCATACCGTATATATACGGGTCGATATTGGCGATGGGGCTGTTCGTTATTCTGTTCGGTGGATGGTTGGGGAAGATGATTCGCTTCTTCCCGCCGGTCGTGACCGGTTCGGTCGTCACCATTATTGGCATTACGCTCATCCCGGTCGCCTTCGGCAATCTGGGCGGAGGACAGGGAAGTCCGGACTTCGGCAGTCCGGACAATCTGCTGCTCGGGTTCGGCGTGCTTATTTTTATCGTGCTGCTTACTAAATTTTCGAAAGGCTTCATGCGCGCGATCTCGGTCTTAATCGGCCTGTTGATCGGGACGTTGGCTGCGGCGCTGATGGGTAAGGTCGATATCGCCCCT
Source organism: Paenibacillus popilliae ATCC 14706 (assembly GCF_000315235.1). Lineage (GTDB taxonomy): Bacteria > Bacillota > Bacilli > Paenibacillales > Paenibacillaceae > Paenibacillus_B > Paenibacillus_B popilliae. Next base: position 142,892 of record NZ_BALG01000185.1, read on the forward strand.
GTGCTGGACGCAAGCTGGTTCCATGCCGTGCAGCCATTCTATTTCGGAACGCCGAAGTTCAATCCGACGGCCATCTTGACGATGATTATCGTCGCGATGGTCGGCATTGCCGAGTCGACCGGGGTATTCATGGCCTTGAGCAAGATCGTGGACCGCGATCTTGATTCAAAAGACCTGGCCCGCGGCTATCGGGCCGAAGGAATAGCCATCTTCATCGGCGGACTGTTCAATGCGTTCCCGTACACGACCTTCTCGCAAAATGTCGGCCTCATCCAGATGAGCCGTGTCAAGACGCGGGACGTCATCGTCGTCGCGGGCGGTCTGCTCATGCTGCTTGGGTTCGTGCCGAAAATCGCCGCGCTTACGCTGCTCATTCCCGATTCGGTGCTGGGCGGGGCGATGGTCGCGATGTTCGGCATGGTCATCTCTAGCGGTCTGCGCATGATCGGTTCCCAAGTCGACCTGAACCGCCACGAGAATCTGTTCGTTATCGCGTGCTCGGTCGGGATGGGGCTTGGCGTCACGGTTGCGCCTGGCATCTTCGACAGCCTGCCTGACACGGTGCGGATTCTGACGGACAACGGGATCGTCGCAGGGACGTTCACCGCGCTCGTTATGAATCTGCTGTTCAATGGCGTGATGCTGCCCCAGCCGGCGGAGGCGAAGACAGAGGAGAACGTTGTTGCTTAAAGCTGATATAAAGCAAAGCCCCGCATCCTTTTCGGAGCGGGGCTTCTGTTTGTGCCGGATTACTCGGCTTCCGTATAGGCGCGGTTGCGGAAGAACAGGGCAAGTGTGCCCGGACCCGAATGGGCGCCGATGGCGCAGCCGATCGAGCCGGTCATGATGTTATGTATGCCGAACCTTTCGTTAATGATTTGCTTCAGCATCTCCATCGCTTCCGTATCGTCGCCGTGGGCGATCCCAATTAGCTGATCCTTGTCATCCAGATTGGCGTACTGTTCCATCAGGTCGGCCAGCCGCTGAATTGATTTCTTCCTTCCTCTGACCTTGTCTACAGGGATAAGCTTGCCATCCTCCACATGCAGCACTGGCTTAATGTTCAACAAGCCTCCGATCACGGCGGAAGATTTGCTTACCCGCCCCCCACGGTACAAGTACTCTAGATTTTCCACGGTGAATACATGCTCTAGCCCTGCGGCCAAGTCGCGCACCTTGGACACGAGACGCTCGCGGGACATGCCTTCGGCCGCCCAGCGCGCTGCTTGCTCGACGACGAGGCCGAAGCCCATGGAGGCGCATTTGGAATCGATGATATTTATCGCTACGTCGGGATAATCCTCCTGCACCATATCGAGCATCATCCGCGAGGACGCGTATGTGCCCGATAGTTCGGAAGAGAAAGCGATGTAAATCGCTTCTTCGCCGGATTCCGCAATGGTTGCGAAGGTCTGCCGGAACCGCTCCATCGGAACTTGGGACGTCTTGTACACTAGCCCCTGGCGCATGCCGTCGAACATTTGCTTCGGTTGTATCGTAACGCCGTCCTCGTATTGATTCTGATCGAGAGTTACGATTATCGGCATCACTGTGATGTTCAGTTCCTCGAGGATGGAGCGGGGAAGATCGATCGCGCTGTCTGTTAGGATACGAACTTGATTCATGAGGATACCTCTCCTTAACAAGCTTTTACTTCTATCATACCATGTCTTGGCCGGGTTCGATGCGAAAAATACACGCTGGGGAAATCCCGCGTCATATTTGTCGCTCCTGCCTCATACCCGTAAACGAACCGGTTGCGGGGGGAGCATGAGGAAAGGAGGGTGAGAGGGAACATGGCGAAAAACAAACGGGGAAAATCGCTGTGGAAGCTGCCGGCGCGTGGGAGAGGAACCTGTCCCGTCTGTGCTAGCACGCGAATCAAGCTGCTTTACAGCCGGACGAAATCTGACGGCCAGGAATTGAAGGTATGCAAGAAATGCTATCAGGCTGTCCAGGAACGGATTGACGCCTGCACCGGCTGAAAGCGCGCTGCGCCATTGCGAACCGGGAGGGCTTGGAACCGAGCGCCTGGCTTGCCGCAGGCGCTCGGCATCATTCTCCCCTCGACTCAGCCTGAAGCAGCGGAAGGGCAGGAGCGGTGAAATTCATCGGACGCTCTTCAAAACTTTGATTTGGCCTTTGCAGGGTCTTCCTTAGCGAAAGAGCTGACCAGCATTACGATCAGGTGAGAAAATATGCCGGACGTCAACACGCTGCTGCCAAGGATACGTCTTGACGTATCCGAACGGCGTCTCGGTTCAGGTCGGAAATACCGATTCGGAAGCCAGATCGTGCTGGGAGACGCGTTGATTAATGCGCATGCGCTCAGTGCGAAGGAAGTAGTCGATTTGGCGACGCTGACGTACTCCCGCTAAGGCGCACTAAGCTCGAAGTATGCGGGGATCTGGGGCGACGAGCCTACCGTGCTACCGTGTCGACGCTCCGGAGCCTGGGTCGGCTCACGGGGGGAGAAGGTATGGGAGGAGGACAGGATCGATTGGCGGCCAGCGCCCATTATGACTGTCCCGTCGGCTATGTGAAGAAGTACGGGCTGTAGGCTGCCACAGCCGCGGGCGTCTATTTTGTTGTCGTGCCGAATCGGAATTCAGACCCCAGCGCGAATATAGTGTTCGGGCCGCTTCCTCACTGAAGAGCGGCCCGATATATACGGGGGAATCGGCATTAGTAAGCGCGATTCGTATAGGAGCCTGCCGCGTAGGACGGCTGGACATAGCTAAGGTTGCTGACACTATGTATCGAATGATCCATTTGTTGACAGATATGGGTGGCTTGCTGCATTTGCTGCATTGCCGTCTGATGGCCTTGTATTGCCGTCTGGATAATTTGAACCGCTTGACGCTCGCGCTGTGCCAGCTCTTCCAGACGGGAAGCATTTTGCTGCTCCTGCTGCATCAACTGTTGGTACATTTGCGATGCTTGCTGCGTTTGATGCATCATTTGAGCAATGATTTGCTCGCATTGCTTGATTTGGGATGAGATGGATGCATTGTACATCGTGTTGGCCTCCTACTTATTGTGGATAGTTGCATACTTTGCTAGTATTGCGTATGCATGAGAAATTATGTATTCATTGATTTTTTTGCCGTTTCAAATCGTTATATGCAAATGAAAACGCTTATATATGCCGCCTAATTATGGGATAGGGTGGTAATACGATCGATTTCAGCCTACATTTTTTGTGGAGGCGAGAGCGAGCAGGAGATCGGCATTTGGCTGGCGGATTGGATGAAGGTCCTTCTGAAGCCGTGTGCCCGCTAGGGCAAGCGCTACACTGCCGCTGCAGGACGCGGTTATGTGCGCGATTCTTCGGAAGTATGCCCAAGGACATAATCCGTTCACGCTGAACCGGCCTCTGTCCCAGCTTGCACTCAAGGTGATCGGCATGAACCGTCAGGGCAGACTGTGGCGGACAACAAATACGGGAAGGGCAGCCATACCGGGGCACGATCGGGACCCCGGTGGCGAAGGTGTTCGATCTGACGGTTGCAGTGGTGGGCAGCAATGCGAAGACGCTGCAAAAGCTGGGCGTTCCTTATGAATCCGTCCATATTCATCTGGCTTCTCATGCCGGGTACTATACTGCACCTTAAATAAAAAATACTAGCGCAAGTGGGGCAACAGCAAGAACTAAAAGTCCAATCAAAAATGCCCAAGATTGCCAACATGCAAAATTGTTGGTAAGGCCGAGTCCGGAACGTTTTTCAACCCAAACAGCTGGATCATTAGGGTTGTAATAAAACATTCCCAGCTTCCAATATTTATCATCATCAACCACTTGATATGACTCGTTCTTTTTCTCTGCTTCCTGTAGCTGATATCGTTCTCCACCATTTAGACATCGCATAGCGATAGACACGATCTTGTTCCACTGATCCTTTAGGATTTTTCGGCTGAATCATTTGTTTAGTGCCTTTTAATATGTAATTGACAAAAACCATGATGGCTAACATAGACAATCATCAATTCATAAATCTGCTGTTTTAAGGCAGCTTTCTTTGTTGGAGTGGGTGTCAAGATCTGCTCAGGGTTGATGACAAATCCATTCTTTTGTTTCAACAGAACATTTATCCGCGTGCCGCCTATGAGGTCCGCCTTCCTTTAGGGCGCGCCGGGGACAGTGCCCATGCTTGAGCGTGCCGACCCGTCCCGGCGGCTTGCCTTTTCCCGTCCAAGTGGTCAATGTTATAATGGAACCCAACTTGAGATAATGAGGTGAATCACCCAATTGCATAATGAATGGATTCCTGGCATGTTAGCGACGATGGGTTGGAGACGGTGGCTAAGTGCTGCTGGAGTATTGCTACTATTCTTGTTGTTCCGCAAGTTGTTCACGAACTATCTGTTCGCCCTGTTGATGCGCGGATTGTCGTACTCGAAGGGGGCCACGCATTTCTTGACGGCGTTCGAGAAGCCGATGCAATGGTTTTTTGTTCTGCTCGGCATCTATTTGGCCTGCAACATGGTCCTTCCTCCAGGTGGATCCTTGATGCCCGCCATCGCCAAAATGTACCGCAACGCCTTCATCGTCCTTATCGCTTGGGGACTCTATCATATGGTGGCCCGCTCATCCAGCATGTTCAGCGTGCTGTCTGCGCGGCTCGGGCTCGATGAGTCGAGCATGCTGATTCCTTTTTTGTCCAAGGTGCTGCGCTTTCTCGTGGTCATCATTGCCATTACGATGATCGCCTCGGAGTGGGGCTACAGCATTAACGGTGTCGTTGCGGGGCTTGGTCTGGGCAGTCTGGCGATAGCGTTGGCGGCTCAGGACACGCTTAGCAACTTTCTGGGCGGCATCGTCATTATTACGGAGAAGCCCTTCTCCAAGGGCGATTGGATTATGACCCCTAGCGTGGAAGGGACGGTCGAAGATATTACGTTCCGCAGCTCGAAAATCCGCACCTTCGCCCATTCGCTCGTCACGGTGCCGAATGCGACGCTGGCGGGCCAGGCGATTACGAATTGGAGCCGGATGGGCAAGCGGCGGGTCATGTTTACCCTGAACGTCGCGCTCGATTCGAATCGCGAGCGGCTGCAGGCGGCCATCGTCAAAATGGACGCCCGCCTGCGGGAGAACGAGGCGGTAGACCCGGATGTCATCATGGTCCGGTTCAGCGAGTTCAACGAGAGCAGTCTGGGTATCTTTTTCTATTACTTCACTAAGACGACAGTATGGGCCGAATATTTGAAGCACAAGGAGCAGATCAATCTGATGATTATGGAGGTACTCGAGGAAGAGGCCATTTCGCTCGCGCTGCCGAGCCAGCGGGTCTATGTGGAAGCGGGCCCTTCTCCGCAGCGTTTTCCGTTGTAAGGCTGTAAGTGGAAGCGGGACTGCCGATCAAAGATAGGCATAAAGACACGAACCCCTCGATCGCGCGTTGGAGGTAGCTCTCCAAGGCGTTTTTTATGATTTCCCTTTTGTTCAGTTATTGTTTAGTTTATTTGACTAAGATGAAAGCGTTCGTGCCTTTCGAAGTAGTTCTCAGGCCTGAAGCAAAAGGCGCAGGCTGTTTCTTTTTCTCCCCCGTCCCTTTATAGTGAAGATGACCGTATGGTCGAGTGACTAGATTGATGGAGGAGAGCAGGCTGCGCGATCGCTTCGGCAACATCGATGCGGGGGGCTGGAAGGGACGAGCCCGGCCGTTCCGCCAGGGGGACATTGCATGATTCCGGCGTGTCCGATGGATGTGAGATGGAGGCCGCTGCGGTCAAGATTGCAAGGGGGAAGGAACATGAAAGCGATCCTTGTCGATGATGAAATGCTAGCGCTGCGACGTATGGAAAAGCTATTGAAGGAACAGGCTGGAAAGGAAGTACTTATTGAAATCGTCGGTTCATTTCAGAATCCGTGTCTGGCCTTGGAAGTAGCGGAACGGGAGACGTTTCATCTTGTCTTCCTGGATATCGAGATGCCGGAAATGGACGGGATGGAACTGGCAGAACGTCTCTTGCGCATTCAACCTCACCTTCATATTGTATTTGTGACCGCATATAACGAATATGCGGTTGAGGCATTCGAGCTGAATGCGTTAGACTATTTATTGAAGCCGGTACAACGGACCCGCATCGAGAAGACGCTGAAGCGGCTCGCCAAGTCGGTACACGCTAACGAAGAAGGGAAGAACAGCCAGCTTGAGGGGATGCTGTGTACATTGTCCTATCTGCATTATATTACTCCCCAACAGGAGCTGAAAACCTTTCACTGGCGGACGGTCAAGGCACAGGAGTTATTTGCGTATCTGCTTCACCACCGAGAGCAGACGCTGCGCAAAGATACGATTCTGGATTTGCTGTGGCCGAATTACCGTTTTGAAAAGTCATCAGCCCATTTACATACGACAATTTACCAAATTAGGCAGGTCATTAAGCAAAGGGCGTTACGAATCCACATTAAGTATATGGATGAAGGGTACCGGCTTGAATTAGGCGGTATGAAGCTGGATAAGGAGGAATGGGAGAAGGCGATGCGTCTGGCCCGGCAGGTGTCTCCCGAGACGATCCAGGATCATCAGAAGCTGCTGAATGCCTATCGGGGAGATTATTTGGCGGAGCATCAATATTTATGGGCGGAAGGCGAACAGGAGAGGCTTCGGTTAATATGGTTCAATCATGCGAAGCAGGTGGCGGAATGCTTGATGCAGATGAACGCATACACGGAAGCGATGCCCCTTTACAAGCAAATCCAGGAGAAATATCCGTATACCGAGGACAGTTATTTCGGATTGATGAAAATTCACGCGCAGTTGGGCAACTATGGGGAAGTCATCAAGCAATTTCAACTGCTGAACCACAATTTAAAAGGAGAATTAGGCATTGAACCTAGCAGGGAAGTATTTGCTTGGTACATGGAATGGAAAAATAGCATTTAATCGCGCCGACCGTCGTGGATTCTGCTTCCGCGGCGGTTATTTTTCTTGGGAAGACGATTCAGTATTTGTTCAGTAGGCCATCATAGAATATTTGATGTTTATTAGAAAAAATCGAAATTTCAGGAAATAAATCGTCCGGTGGGGGGCGATGAATTTCTGTTCATGGTGCCCTGCTCTGACCAGCGCGAACTGCGCAGCATCCGCAGCGGCACAATGAATAAGCTGGGCTTGACCGCAGAGCAGACCTCGGTTCCTTTTGCGGTATCTTACGGCTGTGCGGTATATCCGGAGGAGGGAACATTATTAAGCGATATTGTGGAGATGGCGGACAGACATATGATGCAAATCAAACGAAGCAAGCTCCGCTGCGGCTCTCAGGATACCGCCAAAGTGCAGCCTTCACTACAGTAGGGAGATTGGGCAAATGGCAAAACTATATGTTGTTCGACTCGTCTTTGCATTCGTGACCATTCTATATGTCGTGTTGGCCGGCGATTTCTTCCGGGAATCTGGAACGTTTCCGAAGCCGGTGCAGGGGGTGCTTGATCTCCGCGGCACCGGATGGGAACAAGAGGGCCCTATCAAACTGAAGGGGGAATGGGGATTTTATCCAGACAGGATATTCTCGAACGCTTCACAGATCGCTGCCCTCGGTGCCAAGCCCGTCTTCATCCAAGTACCGGACCCCTGGAGAATCGACAGCGCATGGACGGGCCTCCGGCCATTCTCTACATATGGCACATACCGATTGCGAATTATGCTTGATCACAGCGCGGAACAGATATTTTCTTTTTATGCGAAATCCATGATGAGTTCCCACAACATGATCGTCAATGGCCTGCGTATTAGCACCCCGGACGATTTCCATTCTAATACGTCATACAACACCTCCTATGTTGCCTATGCGCATACGAATAGCAATATTATCGATCTGATGATCCAGATCAACAGGTCAGACTCCGTCTGGTACGTAGCTATCGCCAGGCCGTTATCATTTGGACTGCCGCAGCAAGTGAACTTGGAACGGAACCTCGAACTCGTGCTGGAAATGAGCATTCTATTGACCTTATTGTTGGGTGCTTTTTATACGATACTTATGCATCTGTTCCGATTGTCGCAGCCCGGGTGGCAATATTTTATTCTTTTTTGCATGTCTGCGATAGGGTTCGTTCTTATTTTTGGAGAAAGATGGGGAGCGATGCTGTTCCCGATGCTGTCCTTCTATTGGCGCTACAAGCTGATGACATTGGCGTCGATCGGCATGAATTTGTTCCTGCTGCTCTATGCATCGCGAAGGCGTCGCTGCGATGTTCATCCGCAGAAAGCCCGATTTGCGGCATTCGTCTCTATGCTGGGAACCATCGTCCTTTTGCTGGTGAAGCATACGTACGGCATCATTGCCGTGTCTGTGGTAACTCATGGAATATTTCTAGCTTTATTCCTTTATCTATACTATAGGCTGGTGCTTCGATCGCTGGTTGCCGGTAAGATGTATGCCTACCTGTTGACGGTCGCAATCGTGGCGGGAGGATTTGCGGTATACGGTGGAATATTTGGCGTACATGCGTCGCTTCGGCTGTATGATGTGAGCTTTATCTTCTTTATTTGCGCGCTAGTCTTCCTTCATGCAAGACCGCATTTCGTTGCCTATCGAAGAGAGAAGGAATTGGCCGAAGCATGGTCCAACCAGCAACGCTCGAATGCAGAATTTATGGCAGCGATTGCCAAGGAATTGAAGTCGCCGCTACTTGTGATTACAAATTTGGTGCAATCTCTGCTGGAAGGTACACACGGCAACCTGTCGGTCAAGCAAGAGGAAGATTTGCAAATCGTTGTATTTGTCGCGAAGCATATGACCAGATTGATCAGCGATCTGCAGGATTGGTCAGCATTGAAAGAAGGAAGGATGCTCATCCATGTGAAAGAACTTGATCTGAGGAGAACCGTCACCACTGTGATAGAGATTACCCGCTTTATTATAATGTCTCGAGACATTGTAATATGCAACAAGCTGGATGACTTGCTTCCGCCGGTGCTGGCTGATGAGCAGCGATTGAAGCAGATTATGTCCCAGTTGCTGCACAATGCGGTGAAGAATACGAAGAAGGGCACAGTTACGGTGTCGGCCCTGACATTGGAGGAAGCAGTTGAGGTTCGTATCGCGGATTCGGGAGGCGGAATGACGCAGTCGGAGATGGAAGGTATCTTCGATACGTATGAGCAGGATATGCCGAATCGTTCTTCTTTTTTTGACAGAAGGCTCGGTCTGAATGTCACAAAGCGGCTGGTGGAGCTTCATGGCGGAACCATAGGCGTGACCTCAGACGTAGGCCGCGGTTCAACGTTCTATTTCCGTCTGCCCATCGCTGAACAACAGCAAGGGGTTGAGGGGGAACTGGTGAGAAAGGAAAATGGCAAGTCAGCGGTTCCCGTGCAGATGCCGCTGGAGTATCAGGAGCATTTCGGCTCGGAGATTGCGGAAGAGATCGTGTTCGATGCGCCTTCACCTTCTTTCACGGTTGACGAGATTGGCGAGGCCTATATTCTTATCGTCGATGATGATCCGATTCATCAGAAGGTATTGGAAAATCTGCTCTCCCCTGATCGATTTCTGCTTACCACGGTCTCCAGCGGGGAAGAGGCGTTAGTGCAAATTCGGCACTTCCAGAACTGGGATCTGGTGTTGCTCAATCTGATGATGTCTGGCATGTCAGGCCTGGAAGTATGCCGACGCATACGGGAGATGCATTCTTTATTTGAGCTGCCGGTACTGATGTTGACGGGAAGGGGGCGGACCGATGATGCGCTCGCCGCCTACTCGGCGGGAGCGAATGACTTTGTGGGGAAGCCAATCGACTCTGCCGAGTTGCAGGCCCGCGTGCGGACGCTGCTGCTGATGAAGCATTCGGCGAATGAGCGCTTCCGCATGGAGATGGCTTTTTTGCAGGCGCAAATCAAGCCCCATTTTATTTTCAACACGTTGAACTCGCTTGTCTCGCTCAGTGAAGACGATCCAGAGCAGATGCGCGAACTGCTTGTCGAATTCAGCAATTATTTGCGGCAGAGCTTCCGCTTCGATAATGTTGAGCCATTGGTACCGCTCGAACGAGAGCTTCAACTGGTACGTTCTTATTTATACATAGAGAAAATCAGGTTCGGGGACCGGCTGCAATTTACAATTGATCTGCCTGAATCGCATCGTCTGCGTATCCCGCCGCTATCCATCCAGCCGATCGTGGAGAACGCCGTTCATCATGGGATTATGAAACGAATGGGCGGTGGCACGATTCATATTCGCGTCTATGTGGAGGACAAACATTATTGCATTGAGGTCTGCGATGATGGGGTCGGTATCTCGGCCGAGTGGCAGGGGCAACTGCTGGCGAAGAGCGCGATCGGCGGAATCGGGCTCAAAAACATTGACTACCGATTGCGGCAGTTGTTCGGTACGGGCATATCGGTCCGCAGCGACCCGATAGAAGGAACCTGCGTCAAATTTTGTGTTCCGTACGAAACAGACAACTAAGCCCGGGGGCTGACGATAAGGTCTTATGGACCTTAAGGCAGCCCCCAAGCTGTTTGATCAATGAAATTGAACGATTTGCTCAAGGTCAGGAGTGCCAGGGACATCACTATTTTTCTTTTTTTGTACCGCCCGCCTCATTTGATGATAATGGTATTTGCACAAATTTTTCGCATAGTGACGATCCTTGCAGCCTTCTTCACTGCACAATCGTTGGGTTGCCATTCTAGGTCTGCCCATGAGTACCTCCCTTTTTGACTATGTATTTATTTCGAATTGTAGAGGTTAGGAGTGAACAATTTCTGAACAAAATAAGTAAAAAAATACTGGGAAACAATAAAAAAGGTTTTATTTGAATAAAAAATCTATTTTATATCGTTAATTATAATAATAATTTTTTTTGTTGTCATTTTTCAAGTCTAATTATATCGTTATGGTTCCCCATGCGCGTAATTTCTGATAGGATAGTCGGTGGAATCCCTTCCATAATAAATCAAGGGAATCCGCTTGCTGTAAATAAGGATGACAGCACAGCCTGGAACGGCGGTTCTTCCAATCAAGGGGAAGGGAGAAGTGAAACGATGATTGTGCATATGACGATGTTCTATGTCAAACCAGGAACGGCGAACGATTTTGAGAGCAGCGTTCGCGAGGCATCGGTGATTTTGGCGGAGCGGCCGGGATATATGAAGCACGAGCTCCATAAATGTGTGGAGGTTGCGGATAAGTACATGATGATCGTCGAGTGGAATTCGTTCAAGGATCATATGCCGGGCTTTACGGCATCGGAAGCCTACCTTGAGTGGAGCATGCTGCTGCAGCCCTTTTTGGAGCACCCTCCTGTGTCGGAACATTATGTCGGCATTAGACTGAAATAAGGCGGCCGTACGTTGTGGAAATTGGAGCGTAGTCATCAGGATGGGTTATTCAGTATAATGGAGGAGTATGACTACCTTTTGAAGGGTTGTGTAGTAGCATGACAATTCGCGAGTATCGTTATGAGCGTCCTCATATGGCGGAGATCGGCAAGCGGTTCAAAGAGCATCTGCAGGCCTTCCATGCGGCGGACAGCCTTGAAGAGCAGGATCGGGCCATGGAGGCAGTCAACAAGCTGCGCAGTGTGTTCGATACCCAAAGCCAACTTGTCGCCATACGTCATTCCATCGACACGAATGATAAGTTCTATATGGCGGAGCAGGATTATATGGACGAGATCACGCCGATGTTCCAGGAATACATAACAGATTACTACCGGGCATTGACCGGCTCGAAATTCCGGGCCGAGCTGGAAGAGAAATGGGGCAACCAATTGTTCCAATTAGCAGAGCTGTCGGTGAAGACGTTCCAAGCGGATATCATTGAAGATCTGCAGCAGGAGAACAAGCTGGCGACGGAATATAGCAAGCTGATCGCATCGGCGAAGATTCCATTTGAGGGCGAGAAGCGCACACTGGCGCAGTTAACACCGTTCGAGCAGTCTCCGGATCGGGAAATGAGACGGCGCGCGTCCAAAGCGCGTTACCAGTTCATGGCACAGCATGAGGGGGAGTTTGACCGAATTTATGACGAATTGGTGAAGGTGCGTACGAAGATGGCGAGGAAGCTGGGCTTCTCCAACTTCGTCGAGCTTGCTTATGCACGTATGTGCCGCACTGATTATAACGCCGAGATGGTCGCTAACTTCCGCAAGCAGGTGTTGGATGAGATTGTGCCGATAGCGACCAAACTTCGTGAGCGCCAACGCAACCGGCTCAGCGTCGACACGCTGCGCTTCTATGACGAAGGCCTCAGCTTCAAGACGGGCAATGCGATACCGAAGGGCGATCCAGACTGGATTATCGCGAACGGGGCGAAGATGTATGCGGAGTTGTCGCCAGAGATGAACGAATTCTTCACGTTCATGATTGACAACGGTCTAATGGATCTCGTCAGCAAAAAAGGCAAGCAGGGCGGAGGCTACTGCACCTATTTAAGCGAATACGGAGCGCCGTTCATTTTCTCCAACTTCAACGGTACTTCGGGCGATATCGATGTGTTGACCCACGAAGCCGGGCATGCCTTCCAGGTGTATGAGAGCAGACATTTCAAGGTGCCGGAATACAATTGGCCGACATACGAGGCGGCCGAGATTCATTCCATAAGCATGGAGTTCTTCACTTGGCCATGGATGAACCTGTTCTTCGAAGAGGAGACGGAGAAGTATAAATTCGATCATTTGTCATCGGGACTGCTCTTCCTGCCATACGGCGTATCGGTTGATGAGTTCCAGCATTTCGTCTACGACAATCCGGACGCGACGCCGGCGGAGCGGAAGGCGGCTTGGCGCGATATCGAGCGCAAATATTTGCCGCACCGCAATTACGAGGGCATGGATTACCTGGAGCACGGCGGATTCTGGCACAAGCAGGGACATATTTTCCAGTCGCCGTTCTATTATATTGATTACACGCTGGCCCTAATCTGCGCCTTCCAGTTCTGGAAGCGCATGAATGAAGATTACGAAGCGGCATGGGCCGATTATGTAAAGCTGTGTCAAGCTGGCGGCAGCCAGTCCTTCACCGAACTTGTCGCCGTAGCCGGCCTCATCTCTCCGTTCGAGGACGGATGCGTGGCCTCGGTCATCGGCGTTATCGAACAATGGTTACATGAGGTAGACGATACGCAGCTGTAAGCCTGGGCCAAGGGAATCGCGTGGTTGCTGCGGAGGTGTGTCGCAGTTGGAGAAGCGGCGGGCAGACCCAGGTGGTGCGGAATAAATGAGTTGGCAGGAGGAATGTAACCATGTTCATCAATGTGAAGCCGCAGCTGCGAGAGGCGGACATTCGCGATCTCATCGAGCTGTCTGTTTTTCCCGACCCAGAAAATGTAGAAGCTGTATTGACAAAGTATGAGCAGCATCCTGGAGACGAGTTGTGGGGGTATGAGAGCGAAGGCGAGGTTGTAGGCCTAATCGGTTTCCGGAAGTATGGGAAGGAGATAGAGATTCTTCATATCGCCGTCCATCCGGAGCTGCGAGGCGCAGGGTTTGGCAGGGGCATGATCTTGGAGCTCATACATCAGGAGCAGCCGGATATCGTCACGGCCGTGACGGATGAGGATGCGGTCGATTTTTACCGAAATATCGGATTTACGATTGAGAGTCTAGGCGAAATCGACCCGGGTGTGGAACGGTTTACTTGTACGTTTGAGACTCATCCTTAATAGATTACAACAGGCAACAAAATCTTAATATAGTGCCATATATTATAGCATACTCTCTCCTGCTATTCGTGTTACGATGTATACGAATTCGAATCAAGCCGAAGCTCGGAAGAGCGCGGGGGAACCAACTTCTGGGGTGAAGATGCATACTTGCGTCAGGGGTGACCTCTTTGACCCGAACCCGACAGCTAACCTCGTAGGCTGCAAAGGGAGAGATGCAATTCATGAAAAAGAATACATTCAAAAAAGTCGCAGTAATCAGCGTCATCGCGCTAGCTCCGGTCCTGGCAGCAGGTTCCAGCTTCGCGGCGCCGCAGACGGATGCGGTCCAAGCGCAAAGCCCGAATTGCTATAGGGTCAACGTCAATGGCGTCAATGTGAAGGCCGATATTCCGGAACCGGCGAATTCCGCGGATTGGCAAGCATGGTTGGACAAGCTGGCGAAGGAATGGAATAACGGCAGCCAGCAGTCCGACGTGAAGCAGCCGATGGTTCAAGATCCAGGCAGCGTCGTCAACAAGCCGGAATCCAAGCCGACGCCTGCTCCAGTTGAGACGGAGCCGGCCCAGCCAGCGCCAAGTACGGATAATAATATGGCAACGGATAAGTCCGACTTTGCGAATCAAGTGGTGGATCTGGTCAACAAGGAACGGGCCCAAGCCGGCCTGAATCCGCTTCAGTCAGATGAGAATCTGATGAAGGTGGCGATGATTAAGGCGCAAGATATGTATGATAACAACTATTTTGACCATCAATCGCCGACGCTTGGTTCGCCGTTCGATCTGATGAAGGGGCAGGGCATTCAATACCGCACTGCCGGAGAGAACATCGCAAAAGCCCAGCGTACACCAGAAGAGGTTATGAACGCTTGGATGAACAGCGAAGGCCATCGCCAAAACATTTTGAATCCCGATTATACAGCGATTGGCGTCGCGTACTACAATGGCGAATGGGTTCAAGAGTTCACAGGTTAACAAGTAAATATCGCATCGTAGCAGCGGCACCGGGAGAAGGTGCCGCTGTTTTGTCGTGTTATCCTGTTGCCGCCATTGGGACTTGCTTTTACAATAAGATCAGATAAAATATAACCTTGTCCAGACAAGGCATGTGATGGAGTTTCGTTCATATGGATAGGATAGGAGGAGGGGAGGCCCATGGCTTTTGGCGCCCGGGTGTTGAAGACGGGGATCGCCGTTACGCTCGCCTTATACATCAGTCAATATTTGCAATTCAAAACGCCGGTGATTGCTGCAGTGGCGGCCATCTTCGCTATGCAGCCGTCCATCTACCGGTCATGGCGTTATTTTCTCGATCAACTGCAGACGAATACACTTGGGGCCGCGATCGCTCTCTTGGCCGGCATGGCATTCTCGAACGAGCCGATTGCGGTAGGGATTGCGTGCATCGTGGTCATCATTATCTGTCTAAAAATGAAGATGGAGGAGACGATAGGGCTGACCCTGGTCACCGTCATCTCGGTCATGGAAGCATCGGGGCAATGGAACTTCGCGCTCGGACGGTTCGCGCTGACGCTGATTGGCATTGGTTCGGCATTTCTAATCAATATATTATTCTTTCCACCGAATCCGCAGGCGCAATTTATCGGGCAAATTCAGAATGTATTCAGACGGATGTCGCTTCTGTTGCGCACCGCCATTTCGGATGAGATGAAGGAGAGCGCGTTCCGCGTCGAGAAGCAGGAGCTGGAGGATTCCATGAAATCGATCTCGGACAAATACAAGCTGTTCGAAGAGGAGACGAAGAAGCTGAAGCAGGCCAAATCCCGGCATACGCGCCGCATTGTCGTGTACAAACAGTTGCTAAACACGCTGCGTAAAGGCATCGAAGTGCTGCATATCATCGAGGAGCATTATTTCCAGTCGGCCCGGACGAAGGAATCCGATCTGTACTTTGATCGTCATCTGGGACTGCTTATGAAGTGCCATGAGCATGTCCTGCTCAAGTTCGAGGATAAGGTCAAGCCCGACAGCAGCGAGATTACCAATCTGGAGCAGGAGAACGAACGCTTCATGACCCAGGCACTGCATTACGGCGCGGAAGGAGCGCTGCGGTTGTCGATCGTGGCCGCGTCCTTGTATGAATACGGTCACCAGATTAGCAGGCTTGACCGTCTGGTTGGCCATGTGGATAAGGAAGAAGATAAGAGTCTGCTGCAAAGCTTGCTGTAGACTTGCGATGCCTGCCAATCTGAACCGGTAGTAGACGCTGTGATCTTGCTGCGACCAGTTGGAGACGGCTATCCAACACTTGAACCGGCTGCAAGTCCAAGAATAAACCTTGTTCGCACAGGGCACCCTGAGCCTAACAATACATTTGAGAGAGGTGTCCGGGGTGCCGATTGCCCGCTTGAACGGTGTCAGCCTGCACTATCATGTGCGAGGCAAAGGGGTGCCCATCATCTGGATCCATCCGCCATTGCTGACATCGGAAAATTTCAATTACCAGATGGTCCAACTGTCCGACAGCTTCCGTCTGATCTCGTTCGATATCCGGGGCCACGGATACAGCGGACCGTCCGACGAGCCGATCACGTACCGGCTCATCGTCGAAGATATGCTCGCCCTGATGGATAAGCTGGGCGTGAAGCAAGCGTATGTTGGCGGCTACTCTACCGGAGGATCGATCGCGCTGCAGGCGCTTTTGTCCGACCCAGAGAGGTTTCTCGGCGGCGTGCTGATCAGCGCGATGTCCGAAGCGAGCGATCTGTGGCTGCGCGGCCGGATTCGCGCGGCGGCCGCCTTGACGCGCTTGAAGGCGAAGTCGCTTATATTATGGGCAATCACCAGGGGGAATGCCGACAGTCGCCTTACCTTTAAGAATCTTCAGCGAGCGGCGAGGAGAGGCAATAGTGCCAACTGGAGGCAATATTACCAGTACAGCTTGACCTACAATTGCACGGATCGGTTGCAGGACATCAAGGCGCCGGTGCTGCTCATTTACGGGCAAAGCGACAGAAGTTTCCACAAATATGCACTTATCCTGCATCATGGTCTGCCAAACAGCCAATTGTACTGGATCCCAAAGGCAAAGCATCAAATTCCGACCAAGAATGCATTGGAGATGAATTGGCTGATAGAGCAGTGGTTGAAGAGCCGATACACGACGCGGCACAAGGAAGGGGAGGAAACGTTGGCATGGTCGGGGCAATTGTATACTGCCGATAGGGATGCGCAGGAGCAACATATGCTTGAATAATGATTGCATTTTTGTGAAAAATGTCGAGTTATCATCGAGAGGGCACATAGATTCGGGCTGGACAGGAACAATAAGGGAGAGCCTACGGTGAAAGGATTGTTGTCCATGATGACGAATAGGCAGAAGAAGCAATTCGGGCCAACCTTCGCGCCCGGCATGGAGCTGGATAATTTGAAAGAAAAAGCGACTCCGGAAGAAATTGATCGCGGCGACTCGACTTCCGTTACCAATCTTATTCTGGATCGGACCGGCGACGACAATCAAGGGTAACGAGCCGGAACCTTGAGCCGCCCTGCGATGCCGAAGAGCATGCCGGGCGGCTCTTAATTATATAAGAAAGAAAGCTGTCATAGAAATATACACGGTGAACATAAGTAATAATATAGTAAATATGGCGACCAAGTTCGATAACGGACTTCTTTGGACTATGCTATACTGAAAACCGTAATCGTATAGGTGTCTGACTAGATTTGCTGAAGGCGCAACTGAACGGCAGATTTGACCGTCTAATGTAGGGGGGGGGGGGGGCTTTGCAAAACGGGGGCCGATGCCCCA
>NZ_BALG01000184.1 GCF_000315235.1 Paenibacillus popilliae ATCC 14706
CTTGATGCCCACTATAGCCCGGAACTGCGGATTCAAATCATATTAGACAACCATTCCGCTCATATCTCCAAGGAAACAAATGCTTATCTGGAGACAAAGATGACGAAACAGGTACTTCGTCATCTCCGGGTGAAGTCAAAAGAAGAATTAAAAGAGCGACTTGTGTTGTACCTCCAGGAAGTCAACGAAAATCCGGTGCCTTTCCGTTGGAAGTACGGTTTGGAAAATTGACAGGGCACGAACGTTATTTCAGGAGCTATCTACTAGCATCCAGTCAAACGAATAAGCAATCCCCATTCATCTGGAGGGAGCAATATGAAAGTAACTGTATTTGGCGCAAGCGGAGGGATCGGAAAGTTTGTCCTTCAACATGCGCTTGCTGAAGGCTATCAAGTTGTGGCTTACGTGAGAAATGCCGCTAAATTAACTGTCGCCCATTCAAATTTGACGGTTCTTCAAGGCGAGTTAAGCGACGATGGCAGCATTCGCAAGGCGGTTGCCAATTCTGATGCCGTAATTAGCGCCTTGGGGCCATCGATGAGCCCAAAGGCGAAGGGCTATCCTGTATTTGAAGGGCATGAACACATCATACGGGCAATGAAAAAGGAAAAGGTTCGCCGATTGATTACCTTGGCAACACCTAGCGTAGCTTTTGAAAAAGACAAGCCCGCCTTAATCACAAAGCTTCCGACCCTGATGGCTAAAGCCTTTTTACCCCGAGCCTACCGGGAAATCGTCTTGATCGGCAAGCTGGTGCGCCAGTCCGATTTGGATTGGACAGTGGTGCGCATCGTCGCTCCGAAAGACAGACCGGCGGCAGGAAGGTTAACGTTACGTTTGGCGAACAAAAAGTCAAGTTTTCCGTATCCAGAGAGGATATCGCCATGTTTATGGTCAAGCAAGTAAAGCAATCCACGTATGTGAGGTCGATGCCGATTATCGGAAGTTGACCCATAAACCAAACTAGGAGATGAACGCCAATGAAAACAGTAGCCATTGTAGGAGCGGGAAAAGGATTGGGCTTGTCGCTTGCCAAACGTTTTGGACACAAGGGGTTCCGCGTTGCATTAATCGCGCGCAATGTCGAAAAGCTCGCTGAAATGACGGAGGAGCTTAAGGCGCTGGGGGTTGAGGTTTCTAATTATAAGGCTGATATCTATAATTAAGGAAGAGCTGGAACAAGCACTTGCCAGCATCAAAGCGGCTTACGGTTCCATCGACGTTATGGAGTTCAGCCCGACACCAGGGAACTATCCGCCGACCTCTGTTCTACATCTGACGCCCGAAAATGCGCAAAATCAATTTGAAGGGTATGTCGCAATTATGTTGCTAATTTGCATGCCGAGCTGTCTCCCAAGGGAATTGATGTCATCCATCGTTCGCTCGGGCTGTTCATGAAGATCTGATGCATGATCTGTACATTCTCTTCACTTTCACTTTTCTCTGGGCTAGGGCGATAACCGCTTGTCCTATTCACGCTCAGCAGATCCGCCTGGCGTTTAACGGTAATTTCCTTGTGGTCACGTTCCGCTCAAGAAATTCAGCTTTCCAACGGCTAACCATAGTCGGGCTTACTTCGTACTTGGCAGCAATACTCTCCCGTGTCTCAACCCATGGGAGCATTATACAACGGCGTACACGCCTTGTAACGGGCGGCTTTGCCATTCCTTAATGAGGGGAATGAGCTTATTGGTCCCATTCGAAATCATCGTCGGAGACACGTCAATGCCGTATAGGTTGGCTAAGTGATCTTGAATGTCCCGAGTGCTTACTCCCTTTGCATACATGGCGATGATTTGTTCTTGCATGCCGTTTACAGTCTGTCCAACTGCTAAAGGTGAATGGATTGTTCACCTGCATCGTATTGCTGGAAGGAGCCAGATTCCATGAGATGTCTTTTGTTCTTGCATGGTAAGAGGCGACAAAAAAGAGAGCTGTGCTCGAATCACAGCTCACGGAGGATGAGAAAATAATGACACATCAAGAATCAATAGCGATGATGAATATCAATTGACTTCGTTATATTTTAATTCGGCATTAATACTGAAGCTGTTGCACATCAAATCCTTTCTGCTTCAGTTGGTCGACAACCATATCCTGAAGCACAAGGTGCCCCGCCCCGACGACGACAAAATAAGTGGACTGCCCCTCTTGTTCCAATAATTGACTCAATTTGCCCGCCATGTCCTTGTCTCTTTCCCCGAACAGTTTGTGAGTAACTTCCTCGTTGTCCGCTTGCAGCATGTCAAGATAGGTTACGGTAAAGTTCTCTTTTTCTCCTGCTATCCACTGCTGTAGCCACAAGCTCAAACGTTTCAATTCCTTGTTTTCCTCCAGTGGCGTCGGCGTCAAAATTTCATCCAGCGCGCGGTTCAACATTTTTTCCAAATATTCGGCCGAAAGGCTGTTAAAAAGTTTGCCCTGAAACTCCCCCCCCTCTAGTTGCCGAACCGGCTTCCCGTTCACCCCGGCCATACTAATAAAATAGGAATCAACCACAACGACATTCATTGCAGCCGCCTCTTTGTTAGCATGGGAGTTGACCACTATGTCGAGCACACTGACGAGCCAATATGGCTGAAGCGCATTCATCGTCTCCGCAGGCAATTTCAGCATCGCAAACACCTGCTGAGCCTTGTCATACGTTGCCGCCGATACATGATCCTTGAGTGTTGTACCATCTCGATAGGTATACTGTT
>NZ_BALG01000183.1 GCF_000315235.1 Paenibacillus popilliae ATCC 14706
GGGGTGGTGAGAACTTTCATTCTACACGAATCCGGCCATGGGCCCTTTGTTTTTTATTCCCAGAAGGTGTCGCACTTCATTTTACAATCCGTCTAACCCAAAACTCTGCACTTCAATTTTTCGTTTTCCATGTTTTTTAAATCATAAATGTCATAATTTGAAATCAAAACTTCTTCGTTCGCAGTCTTAAAAATGTTGTATCCGAAGAACAAAAACAGTGGATTAAGATAGATAAAATTATTCCTCACATAAATAAACCCTAAAAGTAAAAACAATCCTGCATTCACTAGTAAACTGTTTACTTTGGTAATTTCAATTGAAAGTAATGGGATTAAGTATGTTACAACATAGCTTAATAGGCTATCCTCAGTCTTGCTAACACCCGTGAATTGATGTTTTTCATTTTGACTTCGATTAGTTATGCATAGCAACGAGATAATCGAAATAACTATTAAAATGAATATTATTAACCAAAATAAGGAAGTACTTATGTCTTTAAATTTTATTAAATCCCAAAACTGTAGCCATGATGTGAAATAGTTATAATTTCCAATGACTATTAAAATATACAGTGGGAAAAATGAAGACACATATAGCCCTATCCTATATAGCACTGTAATCATTTTTTCACCACCTCAATCTTAATTACACCCCTTCATCGATACCCTCTCTGTTATTTATCAAGCTTCGATAAAACGAATCTCTTATTAGTCTTGTGATGTCCAGTAATTGGCTTTTTTCTTCGTAGACTAAAACAGTATTTCCTTCTTCAAATTTAATATCTAGTTCAAAAATATCAACAACCTCTAACACATTTTCAAAATTTATAAAGCACTTGTGAATCCGTTCCTCATCATCCAGGATTTTTGTTAAAGCCCTTATTATCCTTCCATCAGCTAAGCAATCTTCTCGGAATTGTTCGAAATTCTGTATTCTCCGGGATCGTCCAACAATTTCCAAAGTATAAGATGCTTTCTCAATATATTGATCTTTAATTGAAAATATTCTTTCTAATGAAATATGGTTCAGAACCAGCATCTCATCTCTAAATATTACAACATCTACATTGCCATCGATACCCAGCAAATCCGGATTTAATTTTTCAAAGTCTCCCTCGATAAACCTACCAATTAATCCTTTGGTAAGCCGGTTAAATTTTGTGACTCTTCTAAAAATCATCAATTCGTCTTGATCTTCAAGTACTATTTTCAAACAATAAAATGTTAGTTTTCTTATTTCTTCCGTAGCTATTCTTCTTCTAATAACCACGTCCTCTCTAATACTATTTAGAATTTCTTGAAAATTCATTATTTCTTTAACATCACAGTATTCTACACAGCCATCTACTGTACCAATAGGGTTAAAAGGCCTTTGTTCTGTTTCTCTTACTTCTTTAAGAGCGTTAGTAACAATGCTAATTAAATCGGCTTGTAAATCAGTTGAAATAGTCGGTGAATATGAAATATAGGTGTCGTTGCTTTGTTTGCGCGTAAAGTACAACCTTAGATCTACATTTTCTAACCGTACTCTATCAAGCATTGTTATTATCCCATTAATATCCATTGAAACCCCTCCTCACGTCATACTTCGACACGAGGAAGGATTTTCCTCCTAATAAAAGTGCCACCCCGAAGGAGCGGCTGTATAGAGGTAGGAGGATTAACAGATTAATTACGCGCTATTGCAGCGTTGGCCCACATAACTGCTTGCTCCAGATTGGTCATAGTCAGCGACTTTTCGCGGCTGTTCGGGGCCAGCTCATCAATCAAATAGGCCAGTTCCTTCGCCTTATCGCGAATAGCCGTGTACTTTTCCGGTTGCCCTTCTTTTGGGGCGTGATACTTAAAATTGTTTTCGATTTGCGGATTCATTTTAAACACCCTTTCTGAGCATAATAAAAGCCACTGAATAATCAGTGACTTGGAAAACATTACATGTTATATTTTGTATAAAAGGAGGGATGACCATGTTTGCTTATTTTAAAGGTGCTGGCGCTTCGGCTTTTGTTGCTACGTTACTTGCCCCGTTAGTCCTTTTTTGTTTACCCCAACCGTTTGGGTATTCGACACAAGGATTATATCTTGTACTTACATTTACAATTGCGTCCAATTATGTTGGTTGTGTTTTAGGTTGGATTTTACTAACTTCCCTAAATAAATCCAGGTCAATAGATACGGGTACAGCCGTTATGCTTTATGTTTTATTGGGTTGTGTATTTACTGCCATGTTGAGTTTCGTATTTAGCTATTTCGTATTAGTTTTTACCCTTATCGCAATGAGCGGTTCAGTATCTTTTTACTTGGCGCAACGTATTAAGAATAGGATGTTGTCTTGGGGTTTGATATTGTTTGGTCCCTTTGCACTAATCGCTGCATCTTCTAGTTACTTGTATTTAACTTTATCGCCATTTATGTGATGGGGGGCGAGCCCCCCCCATACGAAACGAATTTAAACTTAAGAACAAGTTCCCACAGCGATATCTTTATCCATTGGAGGACCTAGGGCCCAAGCACTTTCCGTTCCATGGTTATAACTGTAAATGTTGATAGGAGTGCCGTAATTCACACGCTTCCACACCTCATAGTTTGGAAAACCATCGTGACTACCTGTAACACATACCCGACCATTTTTACGAACAGAGACATATATTTTGTAGTCAATATCTGGGGCCAACGCAACTAAAGGATTACTGGCAGCACCAATAGCCGTAAAATGTAAAATGTCATTTTCTATTCTGATGTCTTCCAATTTAATTTTATCAGCACTAGCTTTTTTGCACTTTTTTTGGGTTTCAACCGAACTTGGGGCAACTTCAGTAGGATAAAATTTAAGAACGTTTTCACATGTCGTACCTGTCATTGCCATATTTGTGACAATGTCAAGGTCATCTAGATCAACCTTGATATACTGTGCGATGCGATACGAACCGTCGTATGAAAACCCTCGGTTATCCCCATCAAATGTACTCGGCCCCAAAGGGTTACTAATCTTTGCTTCTGGAATAAAAACTTTAATCTTGATTTCACACGTAGACATTTGCATATCCCCTCGCTTTTGATAATTCTGCTGACACTAGCATTTTAGCACGGTTGAAACGGCTTGAACTGGACATCCTACTGGACATCTTACTGGACATTTTTTAAAATCCACTTAATTTCGCATACTGGCTAACTGCTTTTGTCCTCCAACGAAAGTATGTCTTCTCTGCCACAGCTAACTTTTCACATATTTTTGACACAGAGAGATTATCTATATATTTTAACCGCAGTAGCTTTGCCAGCTCGACGTCCATCGCATCCAACACCGCATCGATGCGCTGCTTTTCGGCCTGGAGGTCTTGATACTCCGCCAACTGCTCCAAAATCGCCTCGTATCCTTCCGGGGTTCCCGTTCGGGCCTCGATGACTTTCTGGATCTTCCGTTGCAGCTCCTCAAGTAGCCGTTTATCCTCATCATCGCCTGAGACGCACTCAGAGACCGCCTGACGCTGTTTTAATGTCCCGGTAGGGTAAATCCCTAGATAGGCATGCGCAACGGCTTCTAGGCGCTTCTCGTGGCGTGTGAGGTACATGTACGACGGTAGACCCCTCAGCTTACGGTGCAGCTCCTGCAAGTGGTCGTCCTCGTTGAGTCGGGATACGGTAATGCCATTGCCGACGCTATATGTCTCTAAGACACGCAGGCGGCCCACAATATCACGGTATCCGGTCAGTTGATTGATGACTTGTTGTTCAATCTGTTTCACAGGCTTCCCCCCAACCCTCATGCTTGTCCCTTAAAATCACAGTCTCCTTTCTGCGTGCATCTGCCGCATTCTTTCGCCGGCTGCTCCCGTGACGGCAGCTTTCGATGTTCACTAATTACATGCCGTCCCCTCCTTCAATTCCTCATATCTAATAATTTTGAATAACTGGCAAAGTACCGAATTTCCTTGTAGTATCAAGGGTCTTGTTGATTCTCCCAGAATGTGTTCCAAACATCCTCATTTTGCGGAATTACAATCCAAAATCATCAATTCCCTTGTCCATCATGTCTTGATCCATGCCGATGTATCGCATCGTTACTTCAGGGCTGGAATGGTTAAAAATCTTTTGGAGTAGCACAATGTCTTTGGTCTTTTGATAGAAATGATATCCAAACGTCTTCCTCATGGTATGAGTCCCGATATCCACGAGTCCGATATCATCCGCCGCTTTTTTCAATATCTTGTAAGCCATATCTCTGGTAAGTGGTTTATTTTTGCCCTCGCGGCTTTGAAAGAGAAAATCGAATTCGTCCATATTCGCAACATAACGTTTAAGCTCTTTCCGTAATGTCGGGTTGATTTTTATCCATTTCTGTTTATCAGTTTTCATTTCACGCATCACAATATGTTCCCCTTTAACATCCATGACGCGTAGTTTCAAAATGTCCTGAACACGAAGCCCGACGTTTATCCCGAATACAAACAACATCCGGTTACGTTCCCCATAGCGAGGGCTTGATGTTAACAGATAGCGCTTGACCTGCTCGATCATAATCGGATCTCGTATCGGCTGTACGATATTCATGCCATCACCTCACTTCCCAACTAAAAGAAATACCGCCCCCGAAGGAGCGGCAAAGTATATGAAGGTTATGAATAACTGTGCCTCTATATATAGGTGGCAACCGTACGACAAAAATCAGCCCACTAACCTTTCATGCGCATATTTTATACGCATTTATTATTGATGCGCGTTATTTATGCGTGTTATAATAGATAATGAAGGGAGGGAGAAACAATTGGGGAAGCAACGTACCGTCAGGGAAGTCTTACAAACGCTCAAAGCTGCGGGATTTTACAAATCCCCCACTCACGGCAAAGGCACTAGCCACCGTCGGTACATACACAAAGACAACCCTACGCGATACGCCGATGTGAGTTACCATTCCAGCGGCGATGTTCTAGCGAAGGGCACGTTGAAAAGTATTGAGCGAACATCAGGGGTTGAATTTTAACCCTTGATGTCCCCTTGCTCTCTCCCTTCCATGAATATAAGGAGGTTCTCAGATGCCAAATTACATTTATCCTGCTGTTGTTGAAGAGACGCCGACCGGTGTAAGCATGTACTTTCCGGACTTCCCGGGCACCGCTGTAACAGCTCCGTCCGTTGTCGTTGGCATTAAAGATGCCAAGGCCATGTTGATACACCGAATCGAAGAACTGCACGACAACAATGAACCTGTGCCGGAGCCTTCCGAGATTGGCTCTATTCAGTTGGAGGAACCTAGCGACCGGATTATTTATGTTGAGGTGTTCGTGAAGCCTTGGGCATAGAAAAGCGGCCGTGATTAGGCCGCTTACTTTTTTATGATATTGGGTGTATATCCCGTTCTTTCCTTCATCGTGATTCCTTAACGGTATCACTGTGACAGCGCCGTTCCCATGCCTCAAACGACACCATCACACTAATACCATTAATCCCCCGTATCACACAATCGCAATACAGCTAAGGTTGCATCGGCTGCAACCATTCAGCGTGACCGAGTGCCTACGACGATGATAAGGGTACAGTAGACATCACCCAGAGCACTGTTCCCTCGCTCTGCTTCTACTGTAACCCTCAACCACCGACAAACAGCGGACACAAAATAGACATACTACAGACAGATTTTTTCTAACTCTCCGATCAGTTTCAGTGTGTTAGCTACCGACTCTATACCATCGTTGAGATACCTGTCAACTGTTCTATCCGTTACCTTGTTCCACCTGATCAATGTCTGCTGCCGTGAATGCTTCTTTA
>NZ_BALG01000182.1 GCF_000315235.1 Paenibacillus popilliae ATCC 14706
GTGGTTAAAGGACTTGGTTATGTAGACAAGGCTCGGAAATTCACAGTATATCATTTGCTACAATATTGGTGCACGGCAGCTTCACAGGAGTGGCCCAGTTACCGTGCTGGAGCAGATCTTGCTCCTTCGTGCGGTTTGCCTCAGGTTCATTACTCGTGTTTTTCTGGCAGTGCCTCTGAAGTCCCTTTTGCTATA
>NZ_BALG01000181.1 GCF_000315235.1 Paenibacillus popilliae ATCC 14706
CTGGTACACGTTTGATGCTCTCAATTATGATGCGGTAATGCAGCAAGGGCTGTTGGACAAGCTTCAGACGGGCAAGATGTTGGCCGAAGAAGGCACGTATATGGATTACGTGCAGGTGGACCTGGAGCGATATGAGTATCCCGTTACTTTTGAAATCCAAGCGAGTGGGCAGGCTCCGGTGTACGCTTTTAGTGTCCGTAATCACGATATGGCTTTTTACTTTGCAAGGCGCCGACGTGATGACGGTACGTACCCGATTAAAGTCCAGATAAACCAGTTTAAGCTATGGGAAATGGGCATGCATGATGCTTATCAAGAGAGTTTATACGTACTTGCGGAGTTGGGTTTTGAGTGCGAAGCGACTAAAC
>NZ_BALG01000180.1 GCF_000315235.1 Paenibacillus popilliae ATCC 14706
ATGGCTCCCCGAACAGGACTCGAACCTGTGACAACTCGGTTAACAGCCGAGTGCTCTACCAACTGAGCTATCAGGGAACAGTAAGGAACAGTTCAGCCCTGCGTGGACTTGCAATAGCAACCCCACGCTCGCATCTCTGTCTGCTTGGCAGCGTCCTACTCTCCCAGGACCCTGCGGTCCAAGTACCATCGGCGCTGGAGGGCTTAACGGTCGTGTTCGGGATGGGT
>NZ_BALG01000179.1 GCF_000315235.1 Paenibacillus popilliae ATCC 14706
TGAATTAAGTACACCAGCAAATGATCATCTAAACACAATGGTATCTACCCTACATGTGATCGCGAATGATAAAAATGTAGAACAAATAACGTCTAAATTGGAAACCCCATTGGATCACTTGCCACCCGAAATCATAGAAGATGGGAGTACGGTTTTCCTTCAGCCCCTCCAAGCAAAACAACGCAGTCTACATACCCAAATGAATAAGATGGTTACCCAACTAGCGGCCATGAACGAAAAACATGTTG
>NZ_BALG01000178.1 GCF_000315235.1 Paenibacillus popilliae ATCC 14706
GCATGCAGGAGCAGGCCACGTGGACAGCCATTGTCCAAAATTTGAAACGACTCTGCCGGTTTAAGAAAAAACGGCCAGTAGGCGGTAGTTCCGTATGCGTAAATTCCGTCGGAGATGCGGTTGAGGTGCTCACAACACATTTACTCGCCCAACTACGCTTTGCTTTTTGCCGTCCTTGTTACGGCTCAATCTGACCTCGATAACCTATTTTTCACCAGACTT
>NZ_BALG01000177.1 GCF_000315235.1 Paenibacillus popilliae ATCC 14706
TGCCGTATATGGTCAGCTATTTGGAGCCTTGATTACCTATGTTCTTCTCAAATGGCTGTATGATGTTACGAGCACCGGCTTGCCTCGGCATGCCATTCTTTCGTTTGCCCGGTTTGCCCGATTACTTGTTTTCTGTTCGCTTCCCGTTGAGTGGCAGTTACGGATTCATTGTATTCTATTAGGAGAATCCCGATTATTTTGATATGGGGTAATTTGGTTAATCAACAGGCCT
>NZ_BALG01000176.1 GCF_000315235.1 Paenibacillus popilliae ATCC 14706
ACCAACTGGGATGAACTCGCTACGTTCTTCAAGTATCCGCCAGAGATCCGCAAGCTCATCTACACGACAAACATGATCGAAAGCTACCATCGCCAGCTACGAAAAGTGACCAAGGGCAAAAGCATCTTCCCGACGGACGAGGCATTGCTAAAGATGCTATACCTCGTCACTATGGATGTCACTCGCAAATGGACGGGCCGCGTGCAAAACTGGGGCCAAATGCTGCTGC
>NZ_BALG01000175.1 GCF_000315235.1 Paenibacillus popilliae ATCC 14706
AGTTGCAACTTATTAACATAACAATAAGACGGATTGGACTTAATTTTTTTAACGTCATCTTCCTTTTCATCAGTGATTTCCCCTCCCAAATCTTTATTTTTGCCATAAACAACCAATATTTTACACCTAATTAATCCTTTATTGGTTATAAAATACCTCTTAATAACATTTTCTTACTTTGATAGGTGCCAAATTACTACAACTATTCCATGGATTGAGACACGGGAGAGTATAAAATAAGTTATCCAGCTCTGGGGAATCGACATCACTATCTCTGGTAGGGCAAAGGCTTCATGTATCTGTTCAATATCATAGATGGGCAGCCGGAAAGTGATCGATGACGAGTCGCATCATCATTCCATTAGATCACGAGAAGGAGGACTTAACTTAGGGGTTGCTGAATAATCAAAATCTCGAGTCGAAATGAGGTACATAGAAAATGTGATATTTTCGTAAAAAATCGTGCACATGGAGTGAGCTAACCATGTATCGTAAACCGGTTTAAAGAGAATCTCCCCCGAGAGGGAGATCGACCCTCACGGCAGATGCTGGCCGATACGCTCTGGAAAGAAAACGGAGAGCGGCAGCAGCATTTGGCCCCAGTTTTGCACGCGGCCCGTCCATTTGCGAGTGACATCCATAGTGACGAGGTATAGCATCTTTAGCAATGCCTCGTC
>NZ_BALG01000174.1 GCF_000315235.1 Paenibacillus popilliae ATCC 14706
AGCTTGGGCTCTGCGTTGGCGGGGCTGATGTGCTTTCGTACGGCGTCGTTGCTTCGTTTGCTTGAGTCCTTTAGCGATCAAGATGCGTCTTACGCTGGAGCTGCTCAATTCTATCTTTTCGTGCTCTTGGAGCAACTCTGCAAAGTGACAGCTGTTACTACCATGATATTGGGCTGCATATAAAGCAGCAGTCCGATCCATAATCTCTTCCGATAATGCATGTGCGGGTTTTCTTCCCCTATTCTTGTGGGTGATCCCCTGTGCTCCTTCTGTCTCATATCTTCTTTTCA
>NZ_BALG01000173.1 GCF_000315235.1 Paenibacillus popilliae ATCC 14706
AATTCGGCGATAGAATCTATTTTTACAGGCGAGAAAGAGATTGATGTCGCTTTGCAAGAGGCATCACAAAAGTTAGAACAAGTCATGCATGATCCTTACTGAACTGGTTATTTCCGCCATAAGACGCATGGCCCAGGCTTCAAGTAGCAAGGTGAAACGCGATAAAGGGCTCGCCCATTTCCCATACACTTGACCCTACTCCATATAATTAATGCAGATAGTTTGAAAAAGGTAGTACGGGGATGGGGAGAAATAACTATTTTGAAGAAGACTGAGTCTATATGGGCGAATACGGGGGGCGAAGGTTTGGACTGTTTCACCAAATCTAGTTCCTTTTGTACATATGTACCTTCTGAGAGGGTGGACAGAGGAGGAACTCGAAGAAATTGAGCGATTCAAACAATTCGTAAAAATGAAAAGAGAACAGCGCAACAAGGAGTGACGTCGTTGACCTATGAGTTGCTACTGAGAGAGGCGTGTTTTTTGCAAGTGAAAAATGCTCAATTTTGCAGCCAAAAGTACCGAGGCACCTGCCAACCCTCCAAAGCTTAAAAAGGAATCCGTTCCATC
>NZ_BALG01000172.1 GCF_000315235.1 Paenibacillus popilliae ATCC 14706
GATGGAACGGATTCCTTTTTAAGCTTTGGAGGGTTGGCAGGTGCCTCGGTACTTTTGGCTGCAAAATTGAGCATTTTTCACTTGCAAAAAACAACCGATCACCATTCAACGGGTGACCTTCACGTTGATTTCGATCATCATTGCGAAGATCATTGTGCGCTTTGGTTCGGATGCAATTGCGGTTCAAAAAGTCGGTATTCAGATTGAATCAATCTCCTACATGACCATAGGTGGGCTACAAGGCGCTATCGCTGCTTTCTTTGGACAAAATTACGGAGTCTTAAACCGATTTCCCTTTCTAGTCGCCCTCACTGAAAGACAACCTTTAGTTAGCTCTCTTAATCGTTAACATCCCATTCGAAGTTTGAACCATAATTCAAGCTCGGGCTTTGAGTGTCAAATAGTTTTGTAGATGAATTGAATTTGTATCGCTTGAAAAAAGCTCCCTTCAACTACACAACTCGACATATTTTTCAAATAAAGTAGAGTAATATGAAAGAATAGTCGAAAAGAAGGGAGTAACAGTCAATGAGAGAGAAGAAAAAATTTGAGTTCATTAAGCCGAAAGTTGGAAAGGTCGTGGAAAAAGATCCAGAATCTATCTTTCGAGAACTTCAAATACCAAATGTAAAAGGCTTATGGTCGCAACAAGCCGATATTCTTCGTGAATACTACAACAACTATAAAACTAAACAAGATATCGCCATAGAATTGCCCACAGGAACAGGTAAAACCCTAATAGGGTTACTTATTGCCGAATACAGAAGAAGATGTCATCGTGAACAAGTAATTTATCTTTGTCCAACGAAGCAACTTGCCAGTCAAGTCCATGCTAAAGCTCAGGAATATGGATTGCCTACCAGTTTACTTATTGGCCCACAGAATGCATACCCTGATGACGCTTACGGTGACTATATAACGAATAAGACTGTTGCTATTACTACATATAGTGGAATTTACAATACTAATCCAAAGCTTAACGACGCAGATACAATTCTTTTCGATGATGCCCATTCAGCTGAAAATTATATTTCATCGTTGTGGACTGTGGAGATAAAACGTAACGAGAATAGAGAAATCTTTGAAAGCGTCATAGAATTATTCAAGGAAGATATTAGTGATTATCATTACAACAGAATTATGAGTGATGATTTGGAATTTTATAAGCCAATATTTGACCTCATTCCATATCCAAAATACTTAGAAAAGCTTCCACAATTAATTGAACTGTTAGAAGAAAATATCGCAAACTGTGGGAATGCTAAATATTCATGGTCGAAGATAAATGAAAATCTTGAAGCCTGTCAAATGTTTTTCTCGTGGGGAGAAATAAACATCAGACCATTGATTCCGCCTACACAGACACACTCAGCGTTTAGTAGGGCGAAGCAGAGGATTTATATGTCCGCTACTTTAGGGGAAGGCGGCGAGTTGGAGAGAATTACTGGGGTAAGGAAAATTGATAAAATACCAATACCTAAAGGTTGGGAAAAATACAGCAATGGAAGAAGATTGATTTTATTCCCAAATCGTGTATTCAATCCGAAGGATTCGTTAGAAGTTGCCTTGAAAGCAATCAAAAATCATGGTAGAGCATTGATTTTGTGTCCAGATAATCGAGCAGCTCAATTCTTTAAATCAAAAGTAGAGTCTAAATTACCCAAATTCTCTATCCTAGGAGCAATAGATATAGAAGAGAGTTTGGAGCCCTTTACTTCTAAGGAAAAGGCCGTCTTAATATTGACAAACCGTTACGATGGTATCGATTTATCAGGTGATATTTGCCGCCTCCAAATTATCTTTGGCATGCCAGAAGCTACAAATTTACAGGAAGCTTTTATGTGGAATAGACTGAATGCAAATTCGGTCTTAAACGAACTAGTTAAAACAAGAATCACCCAGGCATTAGGACGCTGTACCCGTTCGAGTGATGATTTTGCAAATGTCTTAATGATCGACCCAGTTTTAATGAAATTCTGTGCAAAAGTAGAAAATCGTGTTGGGTTCCACCCTGAAATTCAGGCTGAATTAGATTTTGGGTTAGAAAACTCCGAGCGAATTGAGTCAGTAGATCAAATGGTTGAGTTTATGAATGATTTTGTGAATGATCAAGAGTATTATGCTGAAATTAATGAAGCAATTACGGATATACGGGAAGAGTATGAAAAGAAACCAAAGATGGAAATCAAAAAGCTTGTCTTAAGTGTAGAGAATGAAGTTGATTTTGTTTATGCGATTTGGAAAAAAGAATTAGACAGGGCGCTACAAAAGGCAAAAGCAGTTATTGAAAATCTAAGTGGGGGTAGAGAACTAGACGGTTATCGGGCGTGGTGGAATTACTTAGCCGGTAATGCTGCTACTTTGGCAAAGGAGTATATTGCAGTCGATGCAAATCTCGATAGACAATATTATTCTGCAGCTCTTAGGAGTACTAATGCGGTTTCATGGTTGTCTGAGTTAATTCATCATATCCCTTCGGAGAAAGATGTTCCTAAGGTTGATCCGCACCTTACAACACAGGTAGAAAACATAGATACAATATTGAGTGAGTTAGGCCTACATGGACAAAAATTCGAAAGAAACATGAAAGAGTTTTTAGGATTAATCAATAGTGATGAGGCTAAGAAGTTCGAACGTGGTTTATTAAGACTTGGTCAGCTACTGGGATTTGAAGCGTCAAAGCCAAATGGCGATGGTACACCAGATGGAATCTGGGCGTTAAGAAATAGATATTTCGGTTTTGAGGCTAAAACCGAGGAAAGTTCAAATGACCCACTTTACATCGATGCCTGCAGGCAAACAAATGGACATAAAAATTGGATAACTGAAAACTGTACCACGTATGAGGAAACAAGCATAGATGCTGCAGTAATTAGTCATAAAAGTACTATACGAAAAGATGCATTGCCACACTCTAGAGAGTTATACCATATAGATTGTATCGAAATACGCGAGTTAGCCGTAAAAACCACAGCTCTTCTTAGACAAATCAGAGCAGTTCTAGTAAAGGATAATGGACACAACTTATTTACACGTGAACACATTACTGATACACTCAATTCTGAGAAACTAACTTATCGTGATATAGTCGAGTTTTTTAAAACCACCCCACTAGATGAGTTAACAGTTGTTAATTAGATTAATTCAACCTACTCCTAGTTCACACTATTAAAAACATAAAAACATCACTTACCGAAGATAATATTTGGTAAGTGATGTTTTTTATTTTTAAAGAATATTTTTAACTTATAGATGGTTGATTTGTAGGTAATTCTCTTGCCATAATAACGCTTCAACACCTGAAGTTTACTAGAGCATTATTAGGGACTCAGTTTGAGGTGAAAATAACTAACTAAATAGAGCTCCTGACCTATTTAGACAGTTTTCGACACGACCCTTTTGGTATTATAATTCATAAATACTTAGCAAGAGGTGTTATTATGGATGGAATTATTGAGACGGATTGTAAAATGAAGTGCGACACCTTCTGGGAATAAAAAACAAAGGACCCATGGCCGGATTCGTGTAGAATGAAAGTTCTCACCACCCCA
>NZ_BALG01000171.1 GCF_000315235.1 Paenibacillus popilliae ATCC 14706
ATGATTGCGTCGAACCTTCTTGAAAAATGAACGGTAACCTCAACAAGAACGTAAAAAAGGCAATAGGATGCCCGAGGCATAGCATTTTTGCCTCTTGGTATAAAAACATCAATGGTTGGTGAAGCTGTTAAGTTGAGGGTTTAATAGAAACTGGCCCACCCTCCACATAGGCGGTTTTGCTTTTCAATATCATGTAGATAATCGTGAGGATTTTACGAGCCAATGCAATTAACGCTTTCTTCTTACCACAACGTGCCGCCAT
>NZ_BALG01000170.1 GCF_000315235.1 Paenibacillus popilliae ATCC 14706
CGTTTGGTCAAATTCTCGGTTCAAGTTGTTGGCTGTAGCCTCTTCATTGCACTTGGCCTTATGCGGCTTATACTGCGCCACGGTGTACGTCGAAACCAACCCTTGCTCCTTCATAATCCGGCCAATTCGGCGTCTGGACACAACTATCCCGCGTTCATGGAGCTTGACTTTGATTTTTCGAGTGCCATAGGCTTTTCGATTCTTGTGGAAGATGT
>NZ_BALG01000169.1 GCF_000315235.1 Paenibacillus popilliae ATCC 14706
AGCGGATCGTCTACAATGCCAAAACAACGACGTACTTTCACAGCAGAGTTTAAAAAGCAACTGGTGCAACTTTATGAAAACGGAAAAACCCGAGCAGACATTGTGAAGGAATATGACCTCACCGCATCGGCTTTGGATCGCTGGATGAAACAAGCCCAAACCACAGGCTCTTTCTCCGAAAAGGACAATCGCTCCCCCGAAGAGAATGAACTGATCGCCTTACGCAAAGAGAACCAGCGCCTCAAAATGGAGAACGATATTTTAAAGCAAGCCGCGCTGATCATGGGACGAAAGTAGCTATCATCCAGAACAACCGTGATAAATACTCGGTATCAGCAATGTGCGGCGTCCTGCAAATCGCCAGAAGTACGTTCTACTATGAAGCCAAAGAACCAGCCAAGGAAGATGACGCTACCGAAGCCATTGTGGACATCTTCCACAAGAATCGAAAAGCCTATGGCACTCGAAAAATCAAAGTCAAGCTCCATGAACGCGGGATAGTTGTGTCCAGACGCCGAATTGG
>NZ_BALG01000168.1 GCF_000315235.1 Paenibacillus popilliae ATCC 14706
GATCACCTCCTTTCTAAGGAATACGTCTCCTGCGACGGAGACATACTGGAAGCATAAGCTTCCATACACAAACATCACTCGTTGTCAGTTTTGAAAGGACAATTCCTTTCACTTGTTTGGCGACTATGGCGGAGGGGTTCCACGCGTTCCCATCTCGAACACGACCGTTAAGCCCTCCAGCGCCGATGGTACTTGGACCGCAGGGTCCTGGGAGAGCAGGACGTTGCCAAGCAAGTCTGCGACACGCAGATTGCCGCCCTTCCCGGCGGCGATGCGGGCCCTTAGCTCAGCTGGTTAGAGCGCACCCCTGATAAGGGTGAGGTCGGTGGTTCGAGTCCACTAGGGCCCACCATATACGCTTTTATATCCCGTATGGGGCCATAGCTCAGCTGGGAGAGCGCCTGCCTTGCAAGCAGGAGGTCAGGAGTTCGATCCTCCTTGGCTCCACCATAAGAATCATTTTTTGATTTTGTACCTTGAAAACTGAATCGCGAAAGTAAAGCTTAGAATCATCCTTTAATTTTAAATAGGAGTTAAAAAGTTT
>NZ_BALG01000167.1 GCF_000315235.1 Paenibacillus popilliae ATCC 14706
GAACCGGTTTGAGTTCGTCTTCACCCCCAAACATGGCTCCTGGCTCAATGGGATTGAAAGCTTCTTCGCAAAGATGACGAAACAGGTACTTCGTTATCTCCGGGTGAAGTCAAAAGAAGTTGTCATGTCGGATGGATTGTGTTGTGATGTAGATGTAAATAGCCCCACCAGCGACGGCAGGGCTTCTTCTCGTTTATCTTAAACGCCACTTCCCCAATGGGCTATGCTCGTTATACTTAGCCTCAATCTCTTCGCGCGTCAGGTCCATATACGCCTCTTCCGTTACTTGGCGGTGATGAAAGTCGAAATCATCGATTGTTAAATCAAGACATTCGCCGATTCTCATACCGGTATCTTGCAGCAGCATAACGATGATTTTGTTGCGGTATCCGTAATATTTCGTGGATCGAACTGCTCTAATAATAGCACGCGGAATTCTTCTTCGTTAATCCCGCGCTTCTGTCTTCTAATTGTCTTGATTTGCTTTATATTATCAACAGGGTTCTTCTGTAGTTCTCCTTCCCCCTTTAACTAGTTAAAGAACACTTTTATATTCCGGATGTAGTTATTGATTGTAACCGTGGAAACTTCCTTCTTATAGTCTGTACGATTATGGGGAAAATTGATTTGTGCATTACCTTCGCGACTTACGACTGTGTATTTTCCTCTTTCTTGAACATGAAATATATTAGCGGATGTGTCCTTTTTTCACATCCGCCAATATATCAACGTCATGCTCTTTTTTCAAGTACGCAATTAGAAGTCGCAATGACTGCTCATATGATGATAAGGTTTTCTTGGAGAGTTTTTTCTGTTGGCAGTACATCAAAAAAATCTTCGAGATAAAATTCCATCTCCGACACTTTCAACGTTTCCATCTCCCGTCTGTGCGAAATACACAGACCCGATAAATCAAGAAAATTCATCGCGTGAACGGAAAAAAGTTTATCGGCATAAAAGCGAGTTTATCGGTATTTGATAACTAGCGTAATATTCCCACCAACCCTTATGGCTCTATGCGTTAGCTCACCTTATGCTCAATCCGCAGCTTGTCGGCAACCATCGCGATGAATTCGCTATTGGTCGGTTTAGACTTGCTGATGTTGATTGTATAGCCGAACAATCGGCTGATGCTGTCGATGTTGCCACGAGTCCATGCCACCTCGATGGCATGGCGAATCGCACGCTCGACGCGGCTCGGCGTCGTTTTGTATTTCTCTGCAATAGCGGGATACAACGTTTTCGTGATCGAGCCGAGAATTTCAATGTTGTTGTACACCATCGTAATCGCTTCGCGCAAGTACTGATATCCTTTAATATGCGCCGGAACGCCGATTTCATGTATGATGGACGTAATATTTGCATCCAAATTTTTCGTCTTGCCCATTTGGATGACATTCGACTTCGAGGAGGTCATATAGCTGCCGGCGTTGGAGCTGCCTATGGACGGAGTCGAAGCGACGCCAGCCAGCTGCCGGATGCGATTCGCCAGGATATCCATGTCGAACGGGTTCAGAATATAATAGGACGCGCCCAGTTGTACGGCACGCTGCGTAATGCTCTCTTGGCCGAATGCGGTCAGCATGATGATCTTCGGTTGGGGGGACTGATTCATACTGCGTAAACGTTCTAACACGCCCAGACCGTCCAGGTGAGGCATAATAATATCCAGAATGAGCACATCTGGCACCGCTCTGGTCTGTTCCAGGAATTGAAGCACCTCTTCGCCATTATAGGCGACACCGGTGACAACCATGTCTTCCTGTTCTGATAAAAAATCAGCTAATAAGTTCGTGAAC
The DNA here is from genome assembly GCF_000315235.1 of Paenibacillus popilliae ATCC 14706. Classification (GTDB taxonomy): domain Bacteria; phylum Bacillota; class Bacilli; order Paenibacillales; family Paenibacillaceae; genus Paenibacillus_B; species Paenibacillus_B popilliae. The sequence goes on from NZ_BALG01000167.1 coordinate 1,800, forward strand.
TCCCGGTTATCGTCCGCTAACAGTATTTCGATCTTTTGCAACTTTTGATCCTCCCTTGTCAAAGTTTAGCATTCCCGAATATTGATGTCGTTGGCTTTCCTCTACAAGAATAACTTATTCGACACCAGGAATGAAATTCCTTCTGTCGAAAACTTTTTTTCTTTATTTTTTTGAGAACATGATTTATAATGTATGGTTATTCATTTTTTCTACATCATTCGTATTCCTTCGACATGAAAAAGGCGAATAAGCGCAAAAAAGGAAGGCTCACGCAGCATGTGAGCCTTCTCTGTTGGAGATCGGGGGTGGCGACAACACCACGCCCGCATCCTGCAGCATCCATTCAATGAAGCAACCGTAACCGGAGCTCGGATCATTGACGAACACGTGAGTAACGGCACCAATGAGCTTGCCGTTCTGTATGATGGGACTTCCGCTCATCCCTTGAACAATGCCCCCGGTCTTTTGCAGCAATCTAGGGTCAGTAATGCGGATGACCATCCCTTTGGTGGCGGGGGACGTCTGCTTCGTCACATGGACCACTTCCAGCTTGAATCGGTCCACCTGCTGGCCGTTGACGACCGTAAGCATTTCGGCGGGGCCTTCCTGCACCTCCTCGCTGAAAGCGACAGGAATCGGCTCCTTGTACAGACTGTGCTCCGGTTGATTCGTCATTTTGCCAAAAATGCCAAACGGTGTATTGCGTTCAATATTGCCCAATACGCGGCTTTCCTTCAAAAAATGGGCCCGCTTCTCGCCAGGCTCGCCATTTTGGCTCTTGGAAATGGAGGTTACGTTGGACTGAACAATTTCGCCCTGGCCTACCGTGATGGGTGTCTGTGTATCCATATCGGTAATGACATGGCCAAGCGCCCCGTATACCCCTTGATCGGGAGCATAAAAAGTAAGCGTGCCTACACCCGCTGCGGAATCCCGGATATATAACCCAAGCCGCCAAGTCTTGTCCTCCACATCATAGGCCGGTTTCAGCTTCGTCTTTATCTCGGTGTCGCCCCGCTGAATAATCAGTTCAATCGTCTGCTTTTTCTCGCCGGCTTCGCGAACGATATCCGCTACCTTCGTCACATCGTTAAGACGGGTTCCGTTCATGCTCATAATCATGTCGCCTAACCGGACGCCTGCTTCTTCACCCGGCGATATTTTACGCTCAGGTCCGACATGAACAAGATGGTGCCCGACGACGAGAATCCCTGACGATTTGACCTTGACGCCAATCGTTTGGCCCCCGGGGACGACCCGCAAGTTAGGGACGACATTGACCTTCAATGTCTTTAACGGAATGCCGCCGAACAACTTCAACTTCAATTCAGCCTGTCCGGTCTGGGACGATTGCAGCGAGATCGGCTTCTGCAGCGATAAGCGAAAGGAAGTCTCGCTCTGCCCGTTGACCTTCAGAATATCAGGACGATCTACGGTGGCCTGCGCTTGGACAGGCATGACCAGATTCAATTGCTTGTGTTCTCCTTGAAAAAGGCGCAAATGATTAGGTAAAGCTGCGTAAGTGCGGAAAGGGGCTGTGGTGCAGCATAAACAAACAATAATGGCCAGCATAAGACCGAGCAGCCGTTTTGCGTTGGGGTTCAAAGGTGTCACACTCCTTTGTTGACGGAACTTTGACGAAAAAGGGCGTGCCCGTTTCGTAACATTAAGGTAACCTTGACCCCAGCGTTTTATGAGTGAAAATCATTCCTTAAGCCCTTGAATTACGCACCTTTTTGACGTTCAGCCAACTTCAGCATTTCTTGAGCATGATGCAAGGTTCTTTCCGTTACTTCCACTCCGCCAAGCATGCGAGCCAGTTCGGCAACACGTCCTTGTTCCTGTAACTCCGTTACCTGGGTCGATGTGCGTTCATCCCGCACCAGCTTCTCTATGTAGTAATGATGATCTGCCATGCAGGCCACTTGCGGGAGATGAGTAATCGCGAATACTTGACCGCTGCGGGATACTTCCGTCAGCTTCTCCGCGATGGCCTGGGCCGCACGGCCGCTTACTCCGGTGTCTACCTCATCGAAGACCAGCACCGGAATGCAATCCATCTCGGCAAATATCGTCTTCAATGCCAGCATAATCCGTGACAGCTCCCCGCCGGATGCGATCTTGTGCAGCGGGCGCAGCGGTTCGCCCGGATTCGGAGAAATCAGGAATTCCGCATCGTCCCATCCGTTCTTCGTGAAGCGGACGTTTACGCCATTGACGTCGAAGCCTTGTCCGTCCTGAAGCCGTTCTAGACGAACATCGAGACGGGTTCGTTCCATATGAAGATGCTGCAGCTCCTTCTCGATCCGCTTCGTCAGCTTATCGGATAATCCCCGTCTTGCATCGCTTAATGCCCGTGCCCGCTTGGCCAGCTTCGCCAGCCGCTTCTCGCTTTCCTGCTCCAAAGCGGCAATCCGCTCATCCTTGTGCTCGATTTTGTCCGCCTCAGCCTGTATCCGTTCGCCATAGGCGATCATTTCTTCCACCGTGGCTCCATATTTCCGCTTCAACCCATTCAACTGCACCAGCCGATCCTCAATCTGCTGCAGCCGCTCCGGATTGAATTCGATGTTCTCCCGGTAGTCGCGCAACTGAAATGCCACATCCTCCAATTGATAGTAGGCGGTCTGGACCTGTTCCACCATCGGTTGGAATCGTGAGGGATCGTACAGCATGACGTCTTCGAGCATAGTGATGGCGACGCCGACCGCATCCATCGCGCCTTGGCCATACAATCGTTCATAAGCATGGTTGACATGATCCATCAGCTTCTCGGCATTTGCTAGTTTACACTTTTCTTCCGCCAATAATTCATCCTCCCCCACTTGGAGGGCGGCATTGTGAAGCTCTTCGATCTGAAAACGGTACAGATCAAGCATCTGATATGCTTGCTGGCTTGTCTGCTTCAGTTGGTTGATCTCATGCTGCAGCGCCATGAAGCAGCCGAATTCTTCGCGGTACCGCTGCTTGAGCACAGCCAGTTCTTCCCCGCCGTACGCATCAAGCCAATCCAGATGCCGCTCTACCTTGAGCAGAGATTGATGCTCGTGCTGGCCATGGATATTGATGAGCAGCTCTCCGACTTCACGCAGCATCGTCAGATTGACCATTTGGCCATTAATGCGGCACATGCTCTTCCCATTCGCCGTCAATTCCCGGCGAATAATGAGCAATTCTTCCGCATCCGCCTGAATGCCCAGCTTGGCGACAGTCGCCCAGACCGGATGGTCTACTGGCAGATCGAAGGACGCCTCTACTTCCGCCCGATCGCGGCCATAGCGCACGAATTCCGAGGAACCGCGAGCTCCCCCGATCAATCCAAGCGCATCAATAATGATCGATTTCCCGGCGCCCGTCTCCCCGGTCAACACGTGAAATCCCTGATGAAACTGAAGCTGAACGGATTCAATAACCGCCAGATTCGTAATGGATAATGCGATTAACATGGACTTCCCCCCAGGATGCATTTACGAAATATACGCTTCAATTTGCGCTACGACTTGATCGCTTTCCTTCTTGGTTCGGCAAATGATAAGTATCGTGTCATCTCCGCAGACAGTGCCCATAATCTCCGGCCACTCGATGTTATCCATCACAACGGCAATGGCGTTCGCCGTGCCGGGAAGACATTTCATCACGACCAGATTTTCCGTACTGTCGATGCTTATGAAGTTATCCAGCAGCGCCCGCTTCAGCTTTTGGGCCGGATTGAAGTGCTGATCAACCGGCAGCGAATATTTGTACCGCCCATCTTTCATCGGAATTTTGATCAGGTGCAGCTCCTTCATGTCCCTGGACACGGTAGCCTGTGTCACGTGGTAGCCTGCGCTCCGTAAGGCATCGACTAATTCATCCTGGGTTTCGATCTCGTTGTTCATTATGATTTCCCTAATTTTGATATGTCGTTGACCTTTCATGTAAGCCCTCCGTTTTGTTCCTTCTACTCCTAGCCTTGGCGCAGCAAGCGAGATGGTTGTTGCTATGCTTCTTATTGACTTAATCGCCGTGAACATAGGCTACCCCCCAATCCATGCGAATTAGGCGCACCCGGCGTTCCAACATATCTACGACGAGCAGGCCCGAGCTATCGGGATAGGCGGCGAAGTAAGGCATCCATTGCCGCTTCATGCCGCTGCCGTCCCAATCGAGCTGCATCCGTTCGCGTGCGATACGAACAATATACCATTGATTGTCGCGTTTGACGATCATATCGATCCAGATGCGGGCATCGATGTCCTCTCCGTCTACCGTAAAGTGCAAAGGCATGCAGAATTTTCCGCCGATCAGCTCATAGCCAGCATCCTCGACGAGTTGTAACGCCTCCTCATCCTCCGGAAACTGGTTGCTTAGGCAGACATCCTCCATCGGCTCGGGAGAATGGGCGTACCGCCGCACGCCGAAGCCAATCCAAATCAATATCCCAATTAGAATGAAACCCATTACCCATCTATCGCTCAATGGAATCACCACCCCGCTATGATGGAAAGCGTACCGCCGGTGCCTGCCAATCCATAAAGAAAGCTCATCCGTCGGATGTCTATCCCGGATGAGCTTCAGCGGATGGAAGTGAACGAAGGAATTAAGAGGTCGAGCAGAAAACCGAATTGGCTTCCTGGACAACCGCGTGAATCTGCTCGATGGAAGTCGCGGATCCCGGCGAGCCGCCTTCCGGCACGCTCCAATAGGCCAAAAACTCGATGTTGCCTTCTCCTCCCGTAATGGGGGAATAGGTTAATCCTTCCAGCTGGAAGCCTAACAATGCAGCATCGTCCAAAATCTGCCTCAGCACCTGCTCATGCGTCCCCGGATCGCGGACGACGCCCGATTTGCCGACCTTGTCTCTTCCCGCCTCGAATTGAGGCTTGATCAGCGCGATGACTCGGCCCGGCTTGCCGATGAGCGCCTGAAGCGGCCGCAGAATCAGCTTGAGCGAGATGAAGGACACATCGATGGTCGCGGTATCCGGGACCGGGCCTTGCAGATGCTCCGGCTCCGTATACCGGAAGTTGGTCCTCTCCATAACATGCACCCGCTCGTCATTGCGAAGCGACCAATTAAGCTGGTTATAGCCAACATCGATAGCATAGACGTAGCGCGCACCATGCTGAAGGGCGCAATCGGTAAATCCGCCTGTCGAAGCGCCGATATCCAGCATGACGGTATCCGTCATCGAGAGGCCGAAGTGGCCAATTGCCTTTTCCAGCTTCAAGCCGCCTCGGCTTACATAAGGATGAACCGAGCCCTTCACCGTAATCGTTCCGTCCCGTGGGACCTTCGTCCCCGCCTTCTCAATCCGTTCCTCGTTCACATATACCAAGCCGGCCATAATGGCGGCTTTCGCTTTTTCACGACTCTCAAAATAGGCCTGCTCCACGAGCAGAACATCAATCCGTTCCTTCGGTATGGACATGCTGTACCCCTATCTGTCATTGCGTACTCGGGCTAGGCCCGGCTCAACCGGTTATCGCCATGGGCGAAGAGCATCATATGCACTTCCTTCACCAGCTGTTCCGCCGTCAGGCCCGTCTCCTGGCGCTGCTCCTTGATGCTGCCGTGCTCCACGAAGCAATCGGGAACCCCGATAGGTCTCACCCTGACGCCGAATACATGATGCTGCGCATAATACTCCATAACGGCGCTACCCAGGCCTCCCGCCACGGAGCCCTCCTCAAGTGTGATCAACGGCAGTTGCTCTCTGGCGAGCAGGGTCAGCATCGCCTCGTCAAGCGGCTTCATGAAGCGGGCATTGATGACGCGCAGTTGAATGCCTTCGCGCCGCAGGTGCTCCGCCGCTTCCTCAGCCACCTGTACCATCGGGCCAATCGCAAGAATGGCGACATGATCGCCGGGACAGACCACTTCCCATGTCCCGATCGGAATCGGAATCAGCTCGGCGTCCAGCTCGACGCCGACCCCGTTTGCGCGGGGGTACCGCACCGCGATCGGTCCTTTATCGTATTCGATCGCTGTTTTCAGCATATGGCGCAGCTCGTTTTCGTCCTTCGGCATCATCAGTACGATATTCGGAATATGGCGCATAAAAGCGATATCGTACACGCCCTGATGCGTCTCCCCGTCCGGCCCGACGAATCCGGCGCGATCGATAGCGAAGATCACGTTCGCACTCTGGCGGCAAATGTCATGGACCACTTGATCGTACGCCCGTTGCAGGAAGGTGGAGTATACCGCCAATACCGGCTTCATCCCTTCCATAGCCAACGCGGCGCACATCGTGGCGGCATGCTGTTCGGCGATGCCGACATCGATCATGCGCCCCGGGAAGCGCTCCGCGAATCCGAGCAGTCCGGAGCCGCCTGGCATGGCCGGCGTAACGGCCACGACGCGATCGTCCTGCTCCGCAAGCTCCATGAGGGTCTTGCCGAACACCTCGGTGTACATCGGATTGCCTACCGCCTTCAGCAATTGCCCGGATTCAATTTTGTACGGCGAGATGCCGTGCCATTTATGCGAATCGGCTTCCGCCGGCGTATATCCTTTGCCTTTGCGGGTTACGACATGAATCAGTGTCGGGCCGTTCACACGGCTCGCTTGCTGAAAAATATCGATCAGCTTGTCAATGTCATGTCCGTTGACAGGTCCAAAATATTTCAACCCGAACTCTTCGAAAAGCATACCGGATACGACCAGATATTTGAAGCCGTCCTTCACCCGCTCCGCCGTCTTGGCGATCTTGCCGCCAATCGCCGGAATCTTTTTGAGCAGTTGCTCCACTTCTTCCTTCGCTTTTAAATAGTTCCGGTCGGAGCGAATTTTGCACAAATAGTTATGTAGCGCTCCGACATTCGGGGCAATCGACATCTCGTTGTCGTTCAGCACGACCATCAAATTTTTCTTCTCATGCCCGATATGATTAAGCGCCTCGAGCGCCATGCCTCCGGTCAGCGCGCCATCGCCGATGACCGCAATGACTTTGTTGCTCTCGCCCTTGAAATCCCGGGAGAGCGCCATTCCCATCGCTGCGGATAGCGAGGTGCTGCTGTGGCCGGCTTCCCATACGTCATGCTCGCTCTCCGTGCGCTTGACGAAGCCGCACAACCCCTTGTACTGGCGCAGCGTATCGAACCGATCCTTGCGGCCTGTTACTATTTTATGAACGTATGCCTGATGGCCGACGTCGAATATCATTTTGTCTACGGGACTGTCATATAAATAATGCAACACAATCGTAAGCTCAACGATTCCCAGGTTCGATGCCAGATGGCCTCCGGTCACCGCCAGCTTTTCAATGAGAAATTGTCGAATTTCTTCCGCCAGGACAGGCAGTTCTTCCTTCGTCAACCGTTTCAGGTCGCCAGGTTGGCTAATCTGTTCGAGCAGCACGGGAATTCCCTCGCTTTCGTTGTTTCGATTTGTCGCGTTTTTTGGTGAACAAGCGGATATGGAGCTTGCTATCCAAAAAATAGAAGCATTTGCCGATCAACAACACAATCGAAGTGGAGTAGTGAATCGCAAACGACTTCCCCAACGCTTTGCCTCCGACGGTTAATGCGGAGACGAGTCCGGTGAATGTAACGCTTACCGCCGTCGTCATCCATACGCTATCCGCATTCATGGACCATAACAAATTCGTCACTACGATCGCTGTGGCCGAACCGCTGATAACCCCTGTCATGTCACCAATCACGTCATTGCAGAAGTTCGAAAAACGATCCGCGTTGCGAACGATATAAATCGCTTGCTTGGCTCCGCGCACCCTCTCCGCCGCCATCGCATGGAACGGAGTCTCCTTCGCGGCAGCCGCAGCTAAGCCCATAATATCAAAAAACACTCCAATAAGCACGAGCATCAACACGATCACCATGCCGACGCCCCAGCCCGCCTTCCCCAATATCGACGTGGAGGCAACAGATAATATGGCGGCCATCGCGAAGGTGACGATAAAAATGAATATGCTCCACTTGACGGAATGTTTGAATGAAAATTTCATTTTCGTTGTCAACTCATCCTTTTAAGAGATGTTCCCACGAACTTATTGTATGTATTTTGTTAACCAATGATGGTTGGAGTGGTAGCTTTCTGGATAAACGCTGTGGCTTAGGTCCAGTAGGTTTTCCCAGACGCCCGCCTCCCCGTCGCCGGGTAGGCCGTTTCCAATTAAGAGCGTCTTGACGCCGTCGCCGGACGTCAGACTGGATTACCACTTAGACCACACTATAATCCCCACAAAGCCTCACAATGTGAACAGTCTAGGAGTTTTCCTCGAGCAGCCCTGAACCGACCCTTAGCCTCTTTTGCAAATCAGATTTCAAGCGGCATCCGATAGGTAGGTCTTTGGCCGAAGACCGTCGTATCTACACATCCGCTATCCCTGCAGACTCACTCAAGGCAGGCTACGCTACATACAAGCCACCCGCACGGAACGATCCGGGAAGCCGGAGAGCGTTCCGTGTGACTCGCAATATAGGTTCATACCCCAAGCCGTAATGCGACGCGCGAGGACGCCGTACCACGCACTTGGGCCTCCGCGGAAGCGGGGTCAACGCCCACATGCCATTGTGGATCGCCCCACAACCTTAACTCCCAGCATCAGCCCACGACTGGGCGTCGCAAGCCAACACCAGGAACTTCATCGATGTGCCCTTTGGCGAATTTTTAGGCCCGTCTTCGGTGTCGGGAGGCCGACTAGAATACTGCACCACTCTATGTGCGCTCTATTATATCACAAAACGGAAACGCAAAACACGCGATATCATTTCCATGAAAGCGTTCCTCTGGAAATCCACCGCTCATCAGACCGGCGGGCATTCAGAATTGGCGCTTCAGCAAAAAATCCGCAAGCTCATACAACCTCGCCGGAAAAGGAAATCCGGCCTGCCGCACCGCTTGCTTCGCTTCCTCCGTCAGCCGGACGACCTCCTGCTTGGAGGCCTCCAGACCGATAAAATACGGGTAGGTAACCTTTCCGCACTTTTCATCGCTCCCCGTCGGCTTGCCGAGCAGCACTTCTTCTCCGGTAATATCAAGAATATCGTCCTGGATCTGGAAGGCGAGGCCGAGCTTCGTCCCGAATTCGGTCAACGCGTTCAGTTGCGATCCATTGGCCCCCGCCAGATGGGCGCCTGCGCGAAGCGCGAACACGATTAAATCGCTCGTCTTATGAAGATGAATATATTCAAGCTGGACCAGCGTCGTCATTCCCTGCTCGCCCAAAATATCGGCGGTCTGGCCGCCTACCATGCCCCGCATGCCTGCATAAACGGACAGTTCCTCGGTGATGGTCAGGGCGATCTCGGCCGGGATGCTGTGGCGGCGCGCGCTTTGCGCGACCGTGTAGAAGGCATGGGTCAGAAGCGCATCGCCCGCCAAGATGGCGAGGGCTTCCCCGAACACCTTATGGTTGGTTGGCTTGCCCCGGCGGTAATCATCGTTATCCATCGCCGGCAGATCGTCATGCACGAGAGAGTATGTATGTAACATCTCGATGGCACAGGCCACCGGATCGGCGGCTTCCAGCGGTCCGCCCAGGCTCTCGCATGCGATGATAACACAGAGCGGCCGCAGGCGCTTGCCCCCAGCCATCAGCGAGTACAGCATCGCTTCCTTCAATTCGGCAGGTACATGCCAGCCGGCGGGGAATTGAGCCGGCAGCAGCCGCTCCATCCGCGCGACGTGACGCTTCAAATAAGAAGCGAACCTTTCTTCCGCTCCGGCGCTACTCAATCCGATCACCCGCTTCTTCCGCTGGGAACGGCTGCCGCCTCAGTTCGCCATTCTGCTCTGACAACACCTCGATTTTGCGTTCAACCTGCTCCAATTTGCGGGCGCACAGACCGGACAGGCCCATCCCTTCCTGGAAAAGCTCAATTGCTTTCTCCAGCAGTACTTCTCCGCTCTCCAACTGCTCGACGATATGCTCCAGCTTCTCCATTGCGGTCTCGAAGCTCATTTCCTGATGGGTAGCCTTTTCATGATTATCCATCGATCAATCGCTACCTCCTTTCATCGACCAGACGTGGCAATCGAGCTGCCCGTCGTTCAGCTTCACGCGGACGACGTCTCCCAACTTCACATCCTTAATCGTGCGGATCATGTTCTCTTCCCGCTCATCATACACGAGACTGTACCCACGCGCCATCGTCTTCAACGGACTCAGGGCATCCAGCTGCTTCAGATGCGCGCCGAGCTTCAGGCGCCGCTCATTCATCTGCATCGCCATCGCACGGTGAAGCTGGCGCTCCATGCCGTTCAGCCGCTCCCGTGCGGAACGCATCTGATGTACCGGCGTCTGCTCCCGCAAGCGTCCGCGCAGTTCCCTCCACCGCTCGTCCGCTTGATTGAAGCGGCTGCGCGACCGGTATACGAGCCGCTCTCGCAGCCGTTCATACCGCTCCTGATGTTTCGCCGTCAGCAGCACGGGCTTCCGCAACACGGGCGAGCGCTGGGCGCGCAGCAGCCGTTCCTGGCTCTGCTGCACCGTTCGCCGCATGCCGTGCCGCATCCGCTCCGCAAGATGCTGAAGATGCTGCCGCAGCTCCTCCTGATGCGTCACCGCCAATTCGGCGGCCGCCGTCGGTGTCGGCGCACGCAGGTCGGCAACGAAATCCGCAATCGTGAAATCCGTCTCATGCCCAACGGCCGATATGATCGGGATGACCGATTGAGCGATGGCGCGAGCCACGATTTCTTCATTGAAGGCCCACAGCTCCTCCAGCGATCCGCCGCCGCGCCCCACGATGAGCACATCGGCTTCCTGGTGGCGGTTCATTGCTTCGATGGCCGCCGCGATTGAGGCGGCCGCCTGGTTGCCCTGAACCAGCACCGGATAGAGAACGACATGGACGCCCGGCTGGCGCCGCCGCAGCGTAATCATAATATCGCGCACCGCAGCGCCCGTCTGCGACGTTATGACCCCGATCTTCTTCGGATAGCGAGGCAGCAGACGCTTTCGCTCAGCGGCGAACAGCCCTTCCGCTCCCAAGCGCTCCTTCAACTGCTCGAACGCCGCATACAAACTGCCAATGCCGTCCGGCTGCATATGCTGTGCATAGAATTGATACTGGCCGTCGCGCTCATACACCGTCACGTTGCCGCGGGCGATGACGCGCGCCCCTTCCTTCGGCCGGAAGGGAAGCCGTTGATTGTAGGATGCGAACATGATCGCCCGCAAGCGGCTGTCCGCATCCTTGAGCGTGAAATACATGTGTCCGCTGGCATGGTGAGTGAAGTTCGAGATTTCGCCCCGCACCCAGACATCCTGCAACCGGGCATCCCCATCCAGCTTCATCCGTATATAACGGTTCAGATCCTTTACGGATAGAACCCGTGCCTGATTCGCCATCCCGGCAGCCTCCTCCCCCCGAGACATCCTGCCATCCGTACGTTAGCGATGGCGGTCCTTGCGGTTTGTACTGCGATTCGTCCTCTGGTTCGTACCGCAAGCCATCGCACCGCTTTCCCCCTGCGGCAGGCTACGCTTGGGCCGAAGCCTTCGCCAAGCGGTGGAACCGTTCCGCCGTCTTGAGCGTGTTGGATATTAGCATCGTAATCGTCATCGGACCGACGCCGCGCGGCACTGGCGTAATCCAAGAGCACAGCTCCTTGACGTCGTCGGTGTCGACATCGCCGACGAGCTTGCCGTTCTCCAGCCGGTTCATGCCGACATCGATGACGACGGCTCCCGGCTTAATGAAGGAACGGTTGACGTAATGTGCCTTGCCGATGGCGACAACGAGAATATCCGCCATTCGGGAGAGCTCTTCGATGTTCTGCGTGCGCGAATGGCACATCGTCACCGTCGCATGCTCGCGCTGCAGCAGCAGCGAGATCGGTTTGCCGACGATATTGCTGCGACCGATGACGACGGCATGCTTGCCGGCAATCGGAATGTCGTTGCGCTTGAGCATTTCCATCATGCCCGCCGGCGTGCAGGGCAGAAGAGACTCGTCGCCAAGCACCATATTCCCGACGCTGACCGGATGGAAGCCGTCCACATCCTTCTCCACCGCAATCGCATCAATGACAGCCTTCTCGTCGATAGGAGACGGCAGCGGGAGCTGGACGAGAATACCGTGAATCGTCGCTTGCACGTTCAGGCGGCCGACCAGTTCCAGAAGCTCTTCTTGGGAGGTCTGTTCCGCCAGACGGTGCACTTCCGAATAGAACCCCAATTCGAGACAGGCTTTATGCTTGCTGTTCACGTAAACATGGGAAGCCGGGTCGTCACCTACGATGATGACCGCCAATCCAGGACGGGTTCCTTGCTCGATCAGCCATGCCGCCTGCTGCTTGATTTCTTCGCGTATCGTCTGTGATAATGCTTGTCCATTCAAAAGTTGCGCTGTCATGGTCTCTCCTCCATCCGTTCTTGTAGCTCGCCAGTTATCCCCGGAGCTCGCTGTCCACCGAGGGGCCATCTATAGGCTCATCGTCCTTGCGATAGCCGCTGCCGCCTTCGCTGGCGTCTGCTCCGTCCTGCTGGCCGCTGCGATCCCGCAGCATCTGGCCGAGCACGCCGTTTACGAATTTGCCCGACTCCTCGGCACCGAAATGCTTGGCCAGGATAATCGCCTCGTTGATGGCCACCTTCGGCGGTACATCTGTGCGGAATGCCATCTCGTAACAAGCAAGGCGCAGCACCTGGCGATCGACCCGCGACAGCCGGTCGACCTGCCAGCCCTTCAAATAACGGACCAGGATGGCATCGATCTCGTCCCGCTTCTCCCAGGTATCGCGAACCCATTTCAGCACGTGCTTATGCATCGCCCGCGCATGCTCCGGCTTCAACCCGATTTCATTCTCTTCTTGATTCGATTCCGAAACGATCATGTCCACCGCTTGTTCAGGGGTCACGTCCGTCATTTCCAGCTGATACAAGCTTTGAACTGCCATCTCTCTGGCAATGCGTCTCTTCATGAAAAAAACTCCTCCTGCATCTATATCGCATCCGAATCGCCACTTTCACACTGCCGTCGAAGGTGGATCCTTCATGTCTCTTGACTGCCACGGCCCCTCCGGAATTCATGCCCCGTCCAAAAAATCCTATGCCGCCCCGATTTTGTTCCGTCGGTAAGTGACCTGCGGTCAAGCAGTCGTTCGGAGCGTCCATAGGACTCTACTTAAACCTATCAAACCGTTCTGACAGCCATATTCCAATACGCCGCCATGGGAACATGGGGCCCAGCTTCAAATCGTTTTGCCTGCCTACATTGTATCCAATGAAGACGAGTAGCGCAAAAAATAACATATCCCAAAATCCGGCGATCAAATAAACCACGCCCAAAATAAATCCACCCGCGCTGCCGATGATGCGATTTCTGTGACTCTCCCACCATTCATTCCACATCCGGAAAGCTCACCACCTATTCAACCCGCGCTTTGAAGGTCGGAGTCTGGACCACATTCGCCACATATACCGATACGTAAGAGACCGGAATCCCCGTAATTTGCTGCACATAGTCGCGAACCTGGCGCTGGACCTCCTCCGTCAGCTCAGGAATCGACGTCTCGCCGTCTACGACCGTCCGAATCACAATGTCCAGACCGGCATCATTCGTGCGAATGCGGGCCTTCAAGTCCTTGACTCCCCGTACTCGTCCTGCCGCCTTAAGGGCCACATTCTCTATCGTCTCCATCGAGATCTTGATGTCGCCTATCTCTGTCCGCTGATCGATCGTAGGCAGCGCCGCACGCTCTCTCCGGATGGACACATAGAAAAAACGGATGCTCAACAAAAACAAGACGGCGGCGGTCGTGATGACCGTCGACTGCAACCAAAGCGGCTCCGTCAGCTGTATCGGTTGGGCAATGAAACCTGAAGCGGCAAAAATGACAGCTATAGCAATCGCACTGATCGCGAAACTGTAAATAAACAGAAAGAGCCTGTCCACAATTTTGCTCACACTAGCCTGCCTCCTTTGAACATTTCGTATTGAATATGGCAGTAAACCCCCTTCAAGAGGGGGTTCCATATCAATCTTATTTAACTTGCGCCTTATTTAACTCGCGCCGGATCTGTCTCTTCAACCTTATCTTGTGCCTTGAAATGAACGTCATGCACGTGCACATTCACTTCCACGACATGAAGCCCGGTCATCATTTCGATCGAGCGCTTTACGTTCTGTTGAATCTCGCTGGCTACGGTAGGAATGCGATGGCCGTACTCAATAATAATGTTGACATCGACAGCCGCTTCACGCTGTCCTACTTCCACCTTCACGCCCTTGGACAAATTCTTCCGTCCGAGCATCTCTGCGATGCCGCCGACGAATCCGCCGCTCATGCCTTCTACGCCTTCGACCTCGATCGTCGCGAGACCTGCAATAACTGCAATGACCTCCGGCGCAATCTGGATGTTGCCCAAATCCGTGCGTTCAAATCCCGATGCGATCGCCTGATTCATCCGTCACACTCTCCTTATCTTTTTGTACTAGAGGCAGTTCCTGTCCAATGATTATCCTAACTATACCATTTGCCCCTGCATAAGACAAACGACGCTGGCCAATCCAGAACTTCTAGACCTCGTGTTCTTCCAAAAACGTAATGTCAACATCGCCCTTGATGAACGTAGGGTGTTCAAGCAGGCGGATATGAAACGGTATTGTCGAATGAATACCCTCGATGGTGAATTCGGACAGCGCCCGCTTCATGCGTTCAATCGCCTCTTCGCGCGTCGGCGCCCACACAATGAGCTTGGCAATCATCGAATCATAGTGCGGCGAGATCAGACAACCAGGATAGGCGGCGCTGTCGACGCGAACGCCAAATCCGCCGGGTGGCAAATAGAAACCGATCTGGCCGGCCGAAGGCATGAAGTTGCGTGCCGGATCCTCCGCGTTAATGCGGCATTCTATAGCCCATCCGTCAATGATGACATCTTCTTGACGGAAAGGTAAAGGTTCGCCTTGAGCGACGCGAATCATCTCCTGAATGAGATCAATTCCCGTAATCATCTCCGTTACCGGATGCTCAACTTGAATCCGGGTATTCATTTCCATAAAGTAATAACTGCCGTCCGGCCCAAGCAGAAACTCCAATGTGCCTGCACCGGAGTAATCGACCGCCAGCGCGGCGCGAACCGCCGCTTCTCCCATCCGCTCGCGAACTTCGGGCGTCAATACCGGACAAGGCGCTTCCTCTACCAGCTTCTGGCGGCGCCGCTGCACGGAGCAGTCGCGCTCACCCAAATGAACGGCATGGCCGTGCTTATCGGCAATAATCTGAATTTCTACATGCTTCATTCCGGTTAAATACTTCTCCAGGTACACACCCGAATTGCCGAACGCTTTCCCGGCTTCCTGCTGAGCGGCCGTCATCTGCTTGATTAGGGCGTCATCGTCCTCCGCGATGCGGATTCCTTTGCCTCCGCCGCCTGCGGTAGCCTTAATAATGACAGGATATCCGATATCCCGCGCTATCATGAGCGCCTGTTCCAGATCCTCAACCAGTCCGTCCGGCCCGGGAATAACCGGAACGCCGGCATCTTTCATCGTCTGCTTGGCGACGGATTTGTCGCCCATGCGCTCAATGGCATCTGCAGACGGACCAATGAATGTGATGCCGCACGATTCGCAGATCTCCGCGAAGTCCGCGTTTTCCGCCAGGAACCCGTAGCCCGGGTGCACGGCGTCGCATTCCGTTAACGTGGCGACACTCATCAGATTCGCAAAATTCAAATAACTGGCTTTGGACGCGGTAGGTCCGATACAATAAGCTTCGTCGGCAAGACGCACATGCAGCGCTTCCCTGTCCGCCTCCGAATAGACGGCGACCGTCGCGATACCGAGCTCACGACAGGCGCGAATAATGCGAACGGCGATCTCGCCGCGGTTAGCGATTAAAATCTTATGGAACTTCATCCTTGGACCTCCTTGGCTGGGCATCGTAATGGAATGACGGAATACGTCATTCTGGCTTCACCAGGAATAAAGGCTGGCCGAATTCGACCAATTGGCCGTTCGTTGCTAGCACCTCGACAATCTCGCCCTTCACCTCGGCTTCGAGCTGGTTCATTAATTTCATCGCTTCCAGAATGCCCACAACTGTATTCTCGTTGATCTTGTCGCCCACCTTGACATACGGCGGAGCTTCCGGCGAAGGTGTACTGTAGAAGGTGCCGACCATCGGGGATACGATACGGATCAAGCCCGTCTGCTCTTCCTTCTTCTCCGGTTGAGGCTCAGCCGCTGGCGTGAGCGCTTCTGACGAGACAGAAGCCGTTGCTGGAGCAGGTGCTGCATATGTAAGCGGCGCTGCCGATGTCTGTACATTGAACACCTCAGTCTTGCCGGGCTTCCGAATCGCGATGCGGCAGCCCTCGTTCTCTATTTCCAGTTCATGTACGGAGGTCTGGTCCAGGAGCTTGATCAGTTCCTTGATTTCGCTAATTTTGAACAACTTGAATCACTCCTTGAGACGATATGTATGAGCAAATAGATAATGTTATCAGACGGACAATCTACGACGTATGTATTATATCATAATCGTCTCAAATGGAAAGAGCCCAGTTTTTGACCGGGCCAGTTCCAACAACGCTGCATTATTCCGACACATATTGCACGCTTACCTTGTCCTGCGTTATGTTCAGCTCTTTCATCATTTTCGAGATGATGTCCACTGCTTCCGACACTTCCATCTTGTTGCTCTGCACGACGACGGTGAACTGGTCGTCCTCCTGCGTGATCACCGCGCTGTTGTAATCTTTCTGCAGCTCGGTTTCCAGATTCGAGATTTTGACCTCGCGCTCTTCCAGTTGGTACATATCTTCATAGGCTTGCGCGAGCCTGTTGCCCGTTGTCTTATCGTCATTGATCATGCCCATCAGCTTTTCCAGCTTCTGCTGGTACTGCTCGTTGCGCTCCATCTGCTTCTGCTCGATCGTGCTGCGCTTCATGACGCCTTCGGCCACGACTTGATCCAGCATCGCCTGCTCTTTGTCCTCCGGAGTCGCCTCTGGCGCCGCCGCATCCTCTCCTGGCTGTCCGCCTTCGACGTTGACCGCAGGGTCGGCTCCTTGCTCCGGAGCGGCCGTTCCGTTCTCTGCCGCCCTGGCCTGCGCGTCCTCCCCGATGGACACCTTGGTGACTTCCACTTGTGGAAGCGGGGGCGCTTCCGTCATATCGCCCTTCAACTGCTGCTCACCCGCCATTTCAGGAGCTGTCGGCGTGTCCTCCGTGAACAGATAATAAGCGGACAGCACCACCATCAAGCTAAGCATCGATACCAGCCATATCGTTTGTCTTTTCGTATTCATCGTCCTTTTTCTCCTCCTTTACGATTCATGCATTGTGCAGGTTGATTTGCTACTCGGCGATTTTCCGCGGCACGACGGAGATTCGATAGACCGGTACATTCAGCCCTTTCTCGACCGCGTCGACGATGAGCGACTTAACGACGGCGTTCTCCGCCCCTTTGGCGACGATGACAACGCCGCGAATCTTCGGCTTGATGCGCTTGGTCACGAACGGCGTCTTGCCGTCGGAAGACTCATACATCACAATTTCGCCGTCCCGGGTATGCTGCGAAGTATGCCGCTTGCCTCCATTCGCATCGGTCTCGTCCGTCAACTGCTGGTTGTCCTTGAAGTTGCGCTGGACGACAATTTCTTCCGTCGAGTCAATCGTGACCAACACATCGACTTGTCCCACCCCTACAATTTCCTCCAAGATGGACTTGACCCGGGCTTCGAATGTCATCTCCACCGACTCAAATGGGCCCGGCACGGCCGATGAGGAGGACGCGTTCTGCTCCGCGCCGTCAAATACGCCTACCGTCGGCGGCTCCCGGCCGACATTGCTTGGGCCCTGTGGCCATCCCCCGCCCCCGGACTGAAACGTGCCATACAAGAGGAGCGCCGCGCCGGCCAAGCCGAGAAGAAGCAGCCAGCGGAACGCTTTGATCCGTTTGGAACCGTTCGAGCCCTTGCCGATCCACTGTTCAATCTGCTGCAACCAATTCGCCAATGCCATCGACCGCCTTTGCGTAGTATGGACCTGCTCTCACTTGTCCTATTTTCACCTATACGCGCGCGCGGCGATTTTATGACGGTTTGTCCGCATTTTTTTGCGGCGGCACCCTTTTTGTAGGGGCCTTACGGGACAACGCATTCCGGCGACCAGGATACCACAATCTGCTCGGGCTTCACGAGCCAGGCGGAGGTAAGCGCTCCGACAGCGGCCTCCTCCAGGTGCAGGAGCTTGCTGCTGGCCGTACCGAAGGCTGGCGCGTCCTCCGGCGCTTCCGGCGGCGAGCTGCCGGCCTCGACCGGTTCGATCCGAACCGGCTCGATGGCCGCGACCGGTTCCGGCTCGGGCGGGCCGCCGCTGGCCGGAGCTGCCAGCGGCTCGGTCACCGGGACCTCCTCTAGGGTGAGCGCGATTCGAGCAATTACCAACTGCCCCTGGCTGGCGTCATGCATCAGCGCAACGTGCACGGCCGCCACCTGAGCGGCCGTCCCCCCGCTGGAGCCGGCGGCTCCCGCCTGGAGCAGCGCCCGTTGGATCTGCTCCTTCATACTCACTTCCATCTGCGCGCCGGCTAATCGGAGCGCCTCCTGTTCACGTGCACGCGCCAACCGTTCCCCTTCCAGCCGGATTTGCTCTAGGGTCTTCCCTTCGAGACTCTTGGCGGTCGAAGTACTCAGCAGCGCATCCCATTCGCGGACGAGCTCCGCCGTCACGTTGGAGTCGAACAGGCGCAGCAGCGGGGACAGTAGCGTAAGCAGAATAATCAGGCTGAGCATCAGCTTGACATAACGCTGCATCGAACGGTTCGGCAGCAGCAGGTCGATGAAGGCGGCCAGCAAAATCACCATGATGATCTCCTTGATCCATTGACTGAACCATTGCATACTCCCGCCTCCCTTCTCTCCGGCCTACCTCATCATGACCGTGACATTGCCTGCCGTCAGCAGTATCGTGATGGCCAGGAAGAACATTAGGCCAACGGCCGCGAGCGCCGCGAAGACGTAGATCATGCTTTTGCCGACCGTCTTGAGGCACTCGGCTGCCGGCGTGTCGCCAAGCGGCTGCATGATAGCGGAGGAGACGTTGTAGATGAGCGCCAGCGTCACGATTTTCAGCGCCGGGAACGCGCAGATGAGCAGCAGGATGACCACGCCAGTCAAGCCGACCGCATTCTTGACGAGCAGCGAGGCGGATATGACCGTATCGGCGGCATCCGAGAAGACGCGGCCGACGACAGGCACGAAGTTGCCCGTAATATACTTCGCTGTCCGGACCGTAACCCCGTCGGTAACCGAGCTCGTCGCGCCCTGCACGGAGATAACACCCAGGAAGACGGTCAGCAGAACGCCCAGCATGCCGATGCTGATATTGCGCAGCAAATTGGCCAGTTGGGTTACTTTGTATTTGTCCGACAAGGCACTGATAATGTGCAGCAGCGTGGAGAAGAACAGCAGCGGGAACACGACAGTATAGATCAGCGTTCCAATGAAATGCACCATGAAGACGATGAGCGGGTGCATGACCGAAACCGTAACGAGATTGCCCATCGAAGCAAGCAGCGTGAACAGCAGCGGCACCATCGCCATCATGAAATGAATCATGCCCGATATCGCTTCCTTCGCATAACCGATCGCGACATGGAAGCTGTTGATGGCCAAAATAATGATGACCATATAAGAGACGGCATAGGCGATCTTGCTGACGGCATTCCGTTCAAACGCCGATTGCAGCGTCTCCAGCACCATGCTGAATACGGCCAGAATGACGATGGTCAGAATCAGCTTGCCGTTTTGGATCACTTCCTGCATCAGGAATTTGCCGAACGCTTGCAGCACCGCCCCGGCTGTAAGTTTCTCTCCCCCGGGAAGCAGTAGATCGGCAAATTCGGGCAGCGAGTCTCGGGGCAAAAAGCCGCTGTACTTGCCCAGCAGTTCGTTCCAATACCGCTCGACATCCGCCATATCCAGCTTGTCTGCCTGCTTGCGGCCCCACTGTTCAGTTACCGCCTGGACGCGGGAATTCCCCGTGTCCCCCTGAGCGGACTCGGGAGCAGCGTATCCGGACCCGATGCAGGCGAACAGGAAGCACAGCAGAGCCGAGGTCCAGATGTGCATCCTCTGCGGCGGTGGACTGTCTATCCGTCGTAATCGATTCATTCCCTCTCCACCTTATATTGGCAGCAATCTCATTACGGTCTCGATAATAACGCTTATGATCGGAACCGCCAGCACCATGATAAGTACCTTGCCCGCTAGCTCGATCTTCGAGGCGATCCCTTCCTGTCCGGCGTCCCGCACCACCTGGGCGCCGAATTCGGCAATATAGGCGATTCCGATAATCTTGAGAATCGTCTTCAGATAGACCGTCTGTATCCCGGATCGATCCGCCAGATCCTCCAGCACGTGAATGACGATATCGATTTTGCCGATAAGGAAAATAAAAATGATAACTCCGGTCACGGTCGAGATCAGAAAGCCGAACATCGGCTTCTGTTCTTTGACCACCAGCACAAGGATGGCGGCAATCAATCCGAGACCGACCACCTGTATGATCTCCACGGAAACCACCTACCCGCAAAATGCGGCCGCGCCGCGCTAGTCAACTTCAGTCATTGGAATAAAAATATGGTCCGGATCTCTTTAAAGAGTTGATCCAGCAGGCGAACGACCATGAACAGGACCACGACAAAGCCGATGACCGTCACCCAATGCGCCATGTCCTCTTTGCCCATTTGCTTGAGCACGGTATGTATCATGGCCACGATAATGCCGATCCCGGCGATTTGGAAAATGGCGCTGACATCCACATTCATTTCATGGCACCTCAATACATCAAGATAACGGCCAACAAGCCGCTCAATACGCCGAGACTGCGGCACATCGTGCCATACCGCTGGTATTCCTCGCGAGCCACGAATTCTTCCTGCTCCAGCTGCTTGATTGCATGGCGGATATGCTTGCGCTGATCATCGCGATCGCTGATGCCGAGGCTGTAGCCCAATTCCAGCAGAACGCGCAAGTCTTCGTTCGCCAACGACGTATTCCCACGATGGCGCTCCCAGGCCAACTGCCACGCTTCGCGGGCAGTGAGCGGGACCGCATTTGCGTCGTCCATCGCCTGCGCCGCAGCGGCGAAGATGGCGTGCAGCGGAGGCGGCAGCTGACGGCTAATCTCGGCGAACGCTGCTGGAAGCGGTGTATGGCCGTACATGATGGCCGTCTCCAGCCGCTGAAGCGCATAGTTGAGCAGGCGGAGCTGCTTCGGTCGCGCCCTGTAGGAAGCGGCCTTGAGCCAGCCGATGCTGGCTGTGGCGGCGATCAAGAGGACCGATCCGAGGAGCTTGATTATTCCGGCCCCCTCCCTTCCATCGGCAGCACAGGCTTCTTCAGCACTCTTCCCTGTTCGTCGTAAACTTTGCGCTGCCATTCCCTTTTGGCCCGGCGAAGCGTGACAATGCGGCGGAAGGCCCCTTCCTCAAGCAGTTGCCGGAGGCCGGGGCGACGCAGCAGATCGTCCATATCCTCCGCATGCGCAGTAGCAATCAGGCGGACGCCGGCATGCATCGCCTCGCTCATCGCCAGCAAATCCTCCTCCCGTCCCGTCTCGTCGACAGCAAGTACATCGGGCGACATCGAACGGATGAACATCATCATCCCTTCCGCCTTTGGGCACCCGTCCAACACGTCGGTCCGATAGCCGAGATCGTAGCTCGGCACGCCCTTGATACAGCCGGCAATCTCGGAGCGCTCGTCGACGACGCCTACCTTGAGCGCCTTCCACCTCGCTTCGGGATGATGCCATAATCCGCTGCCGATTGCCCGCACAAGATCGCGCAGCAGTGTCGTCTTGCCCTGCTGCGGAGGCGATACGATCAGCGTATGATGAATATGGGCATGCTTGAAATCAAGCAGCATCGGCATGACCGAAGCCGCGATGCCATGTACCTCGCGCGCAATCCGAAGATTGAAGCCGGTAATCTCCCGCAGATGGCTTACCCGGCCTTGTGCGAGCACCGTGCGGCCGGCGAGGCCAATCCGGTGTCCGCCCGGAATCGTAAGGAATCCACGGCGCAATTCTTCTTCCATCGTGTACAATGAATGATTCGTTATCAGATCGAGCATTTGATACCCATCCTCCCGGCTTGGGCGGTAGGCGTCATCTGGATTATCCGTCCGCTCCCCCTGCTCCGTTACGAGCTGGAAGTCATCCATGACGCCGATTTCGAGCGGGCGTCCTACGCGGATACGAATCTCCTCCAGTTCCCGACATGTACCAGCGGGCAGCCGCTGCAGGATGGATTTGAGCATCGGCGGCAGCACCGACGACCAGTTTCGTGCTTCCATTGGCATTCTCTCCCGTGTCATCATTCAACATCCGGACAACCAGGGCTTGTATCCCTATATGTATGGCGCTGCGCCGCTTTTTATGCCCTCGCCGGACCCGGCGCCTCGAATGTCCGGCTCCTACTTCTTCAATACGCCGATAAGCAGACAGGACACCCCGACCGCAATCCAGACAAGCTTGCTCCAGTTCAGCTTATCGGCGATGCCGATGAGACCGATGGTCGTCGTCGCGATAAGAATGAGCGGACCGATAATCGCAAGCAGAGAATTGACGGCCAGCGCCTTCACCGGCTCATTCAGCTTGAGCATAATCAGAGCCGCGGTAATTTCCAAGCAGCCCGACATGATGCGGAGCCCTGACATGCTGGCGACAAATTTATCGACGGACAACTTCTCACCTCCCTTCGCTGCGAGAATAACGGATAAAGCGGGGCGATAGTTTCCAGCTCTGCCGGAGTCCGCAGGCGCAATCCGCGCAGCCTTCTTTTCCCATATATTGACCATTGTATGCGCGGCAGCGTCCCGTTCATGCTCTTCCCTTCGATTTCCGCCGTATCTTCTCCCACTCGATGACACTTTCCGTCCGGGTAGGCACCTATCAGCAAGTGGGCGCATATATTACTTGCATGATTTTACTAATCTGGGGACATGAAGGAGATTATGTGATGGGTCTTTCCGAACCTCAAATCGCACAATGGCCTTGCGCCATGGCAGATCCGAGCGGAGTACGAACCCGCAAGCCGAGAACAACCGGATTGACGATGGTAATGGACAAAGGCTTGGGAGCGAACGCATTTGCCGATCTGCTCTCTACAGCTCATGAGCATATCGATATCATTAAGCTGGGCTTCGGCACGGCTGCGGTTACGCCGACCCCGCTGTTGTCATGGAAGCTGGACACAGCCCGGCAATATGGGGTGATGGTGATGCCAGGGGGGACATTTCTTGAATATGCCGTCGTCAAAGGCATGGTCGAACCATTTTTTCATATGATGAAAGAAACAGGCTTCACTGGAATCGAAGTATCCGACGGGACGATCGCGCTGCCGCGGCAGAAGCGCAATGAACTGATTCAGCGCGCCCGCGAGGTAGGGTTCTTCGTCTGCTCCGAATACGGGAAGAAAGCGGCCAGTTCCACCTTCATTCGGGACGATGTTGTGAAAACGTTCAATGAAGATATTGCGCATGGCTCCGAATGGATGACGCTTGAAGGCAGGGAATCGGGAGCTGGCGTCGGCGTATATGACGAACACGGGGGCTGCGATACGGAAATGGTGTCGATGATTGCCGAAGCGGTGCATTCCCCCCAGCGGCTCATGTGGGAGTCTCCGCGCAAGGATCAGCAGACCGCCATTCTTCGAACGCTCGGTCCACAAGCGAATCTCGGCAATATCTCCCCGGATGACATTATTGCGTGCGAGGCGCTGCGGCGGGGACTGCGTTCTGATACGATGGGTCATTTCCTGGATACGATGAAGTAGAACTGCAGTCT
Organism: Paenibacillus popilliae ATCC 14706; assembly: GCF_000315235.1. Lineage (GTDB taxonomy): Bacteria > Bacillota > Bacilli > Paenibacillales > Paenibacillaceae > Paenibacillus_B > Paenibacillus_B popilliae. The sequence goes on from NZ_BALG01000167.1 coordinate 25,556, forward strand.
AACGGCATCGCCAACGCAAAGGCGAGCGAGAGGAAGGGGAGCAACTATGCAGGTCGATGTTATTGCGAGCGTCAATGAAGCGAGGACGGTTGAACTGGCGAACCGGACGGTCATTGTCATCGATGTGCTTCGGGCGACGAGTACCATCATTACGGCGCTGGCGCACGGGGCATCCGGCATCGTGCCGGTCGAAACGGTGCAGCAGGCCAAGCAGGCTGCCCGGGACGGGGACATAACGGGAGGCGAGCGCAACTGCAAAAAAATACCGGGCTTCGATGCAGGCAATTCTCCGTTCGAATATATGGGCGAGAGCGTGTACGGGAAACGTGTCGTGCTGACGACCTCGAACGGAACGCGGGCCATCCACAAGGCGTCGAAGGCCGACGTTATTTTGGCCGGCGCCTTCCTGAACGCGTCGGAATGTGCGCGCACCGCCTACCAATTACGCAAGGACATTGCGGTATTATGCGCCGGCACGCAAGATGAATTCGCCTTCGAGGACAGTCTATGCGCCGGTCTCATCGTTACGGAGTTGTGTCGGCTTGGCCGCCAGGAACAGGAGATGCGCACGAATGACCTCGGAAGCATTCTCGTTAGCGCCTATCGCCATCATGCAGGAGAGATTACGGCGGCGCTGCTCAGCTGCTCCGGCGGGACGCGCCTTGCCAAGCTGGGATACGCAAAAGATGTCGAATACTGCGCCGACGTCGATACAGTGTCGGTCGTTCCGGTGTGGGTTCAGCAGATGATGCTTCCGTTTGCGACATAGGGCGCGGCCATTTATGGATGATAAGGTACGATCGTTGTTCTAAACGGAGAAGGCTTGTTCATACCGTTAGTAGAGGATGTTCAATTACGTCCCTTCTTGATCAAGCGGACGGACAAACTTTCTTGTCGAGGAGCAATAATCATGAATGGCGAGTTGGTACTGGTTGTACTTATTGTTGTCGGACTGGTCAGCCGTTCCCCGATCATTACGACGGCTGCATGCATCCTGCTTATCGTCAAGCTCGTACATCTGGAACGGTATCTGCCTGCCATCGAGCGGAGAGGACTGGAATTGGGGCTGTTGTTCCTGACGATAGCCGTGCTTGTTCCTTTCGCCGCCGAGCGGATTACGGCCGAACATCTATGGAGCACGCTGACATCCTGGCCGGGAATTTTTGCGTTGGTCGGCGGGGCCGTCGCCACGTCCATGAACGGCCGGGGCCTGGAGCTGCTTAAAAGTGACCCGCAGATGATCGTCGGCCTTGTTGCCGGGTCTCTGATCGGGATTATTCTATTGCGAGGCGTGCCCGTAGGCCCGCTGATGGCGGCCGGAATAACGGCCTTGCTCTTGAGTATTTGCCGATGGATTATGGATAAGTTCTAGCCGCATCCCTCATGATAACAAGCCGGCCCTCCCGGACCGGCTTATTTTGTGCGCATCGTTCTTCCTTTATCTGCGGTCTTTTGGACCGCCGACGAACGCTTCCTCGACGGCATCCAGACCGTATGAAGTGTGTAACGCGGCAATGATATCATTCAGCTTGGCGTTGGACACGACGCAGGAAACTTTAATCTCGGACGTGCTTACCATTCTAATGCTGACGCCCGTCTCCGAGATGACGCGGAACATTTGCGCCGCAACGCCAGGATGGCTGACCATGCCTGCACCGACGATCGATATTTTGACCAGGTCGGCTTCAGAGGTCACTTCGCGGTAAGGAACTTCGCTCCAGATATTCTCTAGGACTTGAACAGCGCGGTCCCGATCATGCAGCGCCGTCGTGAATGAGAAATCGGCCTCCCCGTTCGTTACCCCACTCTGAACGATGATATCTACATTGATCTGCTCATCAGCGAGTGCGCCGAACATGCGGGCAAGCACCCCCGGAAGATCGGATACGCCGAGAACACTGATGCGTGCCACATTTTTGTCATAGGCGATGCCGCTAACGACCACCCCTTGCTCCATCTTCGCTTCCTCCTTCACATAGGTCCCTTCATTGTAATTGAAGCTTGATCGCACGACGAGACAGACCTTATTATGCTTGGCATATTCGACAGCCCGGGGGTGAAGAACCGCCGCGCCAAGATTGGCCAGTTCCAGCATTTCATCGTTGGAGACCTCCTCCAGCTTGCGCGCACAACGCACAATTCTCGGATCAGTAGAATAGATTCCGTCGACATCCGTATAGATTTCACACACATCGGCCTCAATCGCCGCAGCCAGCGCGACCGCCGTCGTGTCAGATCCCCCGCGGCCGAGGGTCGTAATCTCTCCGTCCTCGGACATGCCTTGGAAGCCGGCGACGATGACAATGTTCCCTGTTTGCAGCGCCGAATGCACGCGCTCGGGAACAATGTCCGTAATGCGCGCTTTTCCATGCGTGGCGTCGGTCCGGAAGCCCGCCTGCCATCCGGTCATCGACATGGACGCATGGCCCAGCTTCTGTATGGCCATCGCTAGCAAGGACATCGAGATTTGCTCGCCCGTGCTCAGCAGCAAATCCATCTCACGGGCCGGCAGTTGATCGTTTATACTTTTCGCTTGATCAATCAGATCATCCGTTGTATCGCCCATCGCAGACACAACGACAACACATTGATGGCCTTCTAATTTTTTCTCTACGATCCTTTCGGCAATCCGTTTCATCCGTTCGATGGTGCCGACGGAGCTGCCTCCGAACTTCATAACGTATCGTGCCACGCTGACTCACTCCCACCCTCAATGGAATCATTAATTGGATATTATAGCACGTTTTTGGGCGGATGGATGAAAAAAATAAAAACCCCGGAAGCGAACTAGGAACGGCGGCTCCGCAAGTGGTCACTTTTGTTGCGTGTCCATCTTACGGGTCGCAGTTCACTATCTGCTTCCGGGGCTTTTCGGATCTGGCGGTTGCCGGCGTCCGCTAATTAGGCACGGGAAATGTACTTGCCTTCGCGCGTGTCAATCAGCAGGACGTCTCCTTCGTTGATGAACAGCGGCACTTGAACGTTAAGGCCTGTTTCCAGGTTGGCGTTTTTCGTTGCGCCTGTCGCTGTATTGCCCTTGACGCCCGGCTCTGTCTCAACGACCTTCAGTTCAACGCTGTTCGGGAGATTGATGCCAATAATCTCGCCCTGATAGCTGACAATATGAACAACCATGTTGTCTTTGAGGAAATTCAACTCCCATTCAAGCTGATCCTTCGTCAGATTGAACTGATCATAGGACTCATTATCCATGAACGTATATTCATCCCCGCTGTTGTACAAGTACTGTACTTCGCGGTTATCGATTTGCGCCTTCGCAAGTGTCTCACCCGCGCGGAACGTTTTTTCTACCGTATTGCCGTTGCGCAGGTTTCTCAGCTTGGAGCGCACGAATGCGGCGCCTTTGCCCGGCTTCACGTGTTGGAATTCGAGAACCGTAAAAATATCTCCGTCCACTTCAACTGTCAATCCTGTCTTAAAATCGTTAACTGATATCATTCGCTTGATTCCCTCCTACAATGATGCAACCCAGATTGCTTGGACGGAGTAGCTCCCTACAGCTCCCCAATCCTATCCGATTACATGTCCAATATGAGCAGTTCCTTGGTCGATTGCGTAATCAGCTCAATTCCGCTGTCCGTAATGACAATATCGTCCTCAATGCGCACACCACCGAAGCCCGGTAAATAAATGCCCGGCTCGACCGTTACCGTCATGCCTGGGGTGAGCACATCATCAGACGATGAAGCAAGACGAGGCATTTCATGGACTTCCATGCCTACGCCGTGCCCGGTGCTATGTCCAAACTGATCGCCATATCCATGGCGCTTGATCATATCGCGCGCCAACGCGTCGGCTTCCCGCCCCGTCATGCCCGGACGGATGCGAGCCAGCGCATGCAGCTGCGCTTCCAGTACAATATGATAAATGTCCCGGTGTTTCTCCGACGGCGTGCCGAGAACGACTGTCCGTGTCAGATCAGAACAGTAGCCGTTGTACAATGCGCCGAAATCAAATGTGATGAATTCGTTGCCTCGAATAATCCGGTCGCTCGCCACGCCATGCGGAAGTGCCGAACGCTCTCCGGACGCAACAATCGTATCGAACGAGCTGGACGTGGCCCCAAGCTTGCGCATGAAGAACTCCATTTCCAATGCGAGATCCTTTTCCCGTACGCCCGGCTTGATGAAGCCAAGAATGTGACTGAAGGTTTTGTCGGCAAGTTGGGCCGCTTCCCTCATGACCGCCAGTTCCTCCGCATCCTTGATCATCCGTAGATTTTCAACCCGTCTGTCGACCGGAACCAGCTCGATCCCTTGCAACTGCTCGCTGTAAGCGGCATAGGTGGAATACGTCACATGCTCCTGCTCGAAGCCGATTCGGGTCAGGCCCGCCTCCGACAGCAGCTGCTTCAGCGTGTCTGTCATGCTGGACGTGTACTCCACCACTTGCATATGCTTCGCTTGATCCGATGCTTGCGTTGTGTAACGGAAATCCGTCATGAGAACGGCCCGATCGGCTGTAAGGAAGACGCAGCCTGAAGATCCGGTAAATCCGGTCAAATAGCGCCGATTAATCGCGCTGGTCACCAACAGTGCTTCCAAGCCGCGAGCTTCCATCGTTTCTCTCAGTCGAGTAATGCGGTGTTGACTCATTCTCATCATCTCCTGACAATGGACTATTATCAATCCGTTCGTCGGGCCCGCCCGATGGTTCCCGCTTCGAATCGCTTACGGTATGGTGAAGGGCCAGAAGTCCCAACTCATAGGACCTCGATCCGAATCCCGCAATCTGACCGAGGACAACCGGTGCGGTTACCGACACATGCCGGAAGGCTTCCCTTGTATGTATGTTCGACATATGGACTTCAACTGTCGGGATGTTCACGGCGCTGATCGCATCACGCAGCGCATAGCTGTAATGCGTTAGTGCGCCCGGATTGATCAGGATGCCGTCATGCGTGCCGTAAGCGGCATGGATGCGGTCAATAAGCTCGCCTTCGTGATTGCTCTGGAAGGTTTCCAGCCGAACGCCCCATTGCTCTGCCATTCTCGTCAGCCTGCCCACTATCGCGACCAACGATTCAGCTCCGTAGACTCCGGGCTCGCGTATGCCGAGCATGTTCAGATTCGGTCCATTCAATACCATATAGGAAGCCAAGCCGTACACCCCTTTCCCCGTACGCAATTACATGATAATCCTCACGTATTTTACCATACGAAGCGGCAAATGAGAAGCGTATCCGTAGCGGAGAAGCCGTAATTTCCGGCTTCCGGACGATTATATGACAGGCTGAGGCTGCGTGCGGTCACCGGATGCATTCCCTTCGCCATCCTTCTCTCCCTTGTCCGGCGTGTCTTGCTGCTCTTCCGCCGCACCGGATGAATTCGAGTCTTGCGGCTCCCGCTCCCGTTCTTCATTGAATTCCGTCGCCACGGTATAGCCGATGAACAGCCCCCACAGCAGCATGATGCATAATTCCGTCCATATCGTATTCCATGTCGTGTGGCGCACCGGTGGAACTAAGCCTAGCAGCGGACCGGGTATGACGAATAGGAGAACCCACCATACGACTCCGAAGACGATGCCCGCCCACGGTCCAGGCACTTTGCGGAGCACAAGCACATACAACAGCGCCGCCAGAATCGAGAACACGATGAATGCGCCCAAGCCGAGAAGCTGACCGTACCCGGTTGTCAAATAGGCATGCTTGAAAAACGGCTCGACCAAAAAACCGGGCACGATAATCGTAAAGTGAAAAATATAGCAGAGCCAATGCAGTCCCCCCCATATTAATCCGGCAAAAAAACCGGTCAACATACCGAACGAGAACGGATTCGTCCGCTTCTGCCGCAGCCGGGTTTGACGTTCATTCATATCGATTGCTCTCCTTTCCTTGGACAACATATATGTGGTAGTATGCTCCAATCGGGAAAGGGAGATTACAGAATTCCGCGTTGAAATCATGAAGTGGAAAACAGTGTTGAAATTCGTTACAATAATATAGCATTCCTAATCCATGAGTACACCACTGACTGCACAACTGTTATTGAATAGATAAGGATGGTGAACGAATTTGTCTGAACAGCAAGACCGGTCAATTTATGGCGGACAGGCCGTTATCGAAGGCGTCATGTTCGCTGGCAAGCATGTCAATGTGACAGCGGTCCGCCGTAAAAATAAGGAAATCACTTTTTATGAAGTTCCGCGCGAAGACAAGCCGTGGTTGGCCGTTTTGAAGAAGATTCCCTTTATCCGGGGGGTCATCAGCCTGCTGGACGCAAGCGGCAAAGGGTACCAGCATCTGACATATGCGGCGGAGAAGTATGCCGAGGATGAGGAAGGAGAGGATGCAGCCGAACAGGGAAAAGACGAAGGCAAATGGAATCTCGTCATGATTATCGGGGTTGCAGCCGTCGGCGTTCTGTCGCTTATTTTCAGCAAAGTCATCTTTACTGCGGTTCCCGTCATCATCGAGCAATTTTTATTCGGAAAAGCATTCGATAATCGGGTCATTCATACGCTGATTGAAGGAATGATTAAAATTATTTTCCTGCTTGCCTACTTGTGGCTGATCGCCAAGACGCCGATTATCCGAAGACTGTTCCAGTACCATGGCGCGGAACACAAGGTGATCAGCGCCTATGAGGCCGGGCTGGAGCTGACGGTGCATAACGTGCAGAAGTTCAGCACACTTCATTACCGTTGCGGCAGCAGCTTTATCATTCTAACTGTCATCGTGGGGGTCGTCATTTACTCCTTCATCCCATATGATAATTTATGGGAACGGATGTATCCCCGGCTCCTGCTTATCCCGGTCGTCATGGGCGTAGCTTATGAGTTCCTCCGTCTGACCAATGCGCTGAGAGAGGTTCCCGTGCTGCGCTGGCTCGGCTACCCCGGCTTATGGCTGCAGCTGCTGACGACGAAGGAGCCGACCGACGATCAAGTGGAAGTATCCATCGCTTCATTCAACCGAATGCGCGAGTTGGATCAGGATCTGACGGCGAAGAAAGCGGCCTACTGACTGCATCAGCTTCTGCGGAAGAAGACAACAGTCGAAAGGAATGATCATATGGGCGCATTTCCAAAATGGGCTCTGGCTGTAATGGCGTTGGCCGGAATCGGCGCATTGTACGCTGCCCTGCAAACAGGCAGCGCATCGTTGCTCATTCCCGTCGTGCTGATTGCAGCGGTATGCCTCCTCTATAAGCTGGGACCGAAGAAATCAGCCACCCTCAGAATCAAGAAGTCGGCGCAGACGGAAGCCAAAGCGAAGGGCAACGCGAACCGACAGCCTAAGCGAATCCGGCCCCGATCGCAGGCTAACCTGCGGGTCATTCAAGGAAGCAAGCCGAAGGATAACAAGAAGAAATCGAAGTAGCAGAACGGAAGCGCTCGCTATGGCGCTTCCTTTTTTATTTTTTTACAATAAGGATTTTCCATCTGTTTTCGTAAGATTCATATTGTATACTTGTTGTTAGGGCATGTTCCACAGGATCTGATTCAGAGGCCTGCTTGGGAACAGCTTCTTATCGATATTTCGCATGGGAGGTATGACATCATGGCAACCGGACGTGAAAAGCTGTCCGAGGTGCAGCTTGTACGCGCGATGGCAATCATCGGAGTCCTGTCCGTTCACTCGACGTCATTTGCGACGCTGGAGATGATGGATTCCAATTATTACTGGTTGTACAGCTTTATGAATATATTTACGAAGATTGGCACACCGACATTTTTATTCCTGAGCAGCTTCGTGCTGTTCTACAACTATTTTGCAAGACCTTTGGACGCTAAGCTCATCAGCAATTTCTATAAAAAACGAATGAAATACATTATTATTCCCTATTGTTTGTTTTCGGTATTTTACTTCGTCATTTTACATGTTACTCATTACCGGGACCGTGCCCTGGACGAGACGCTCGTCAAATTTTTCAGTCAGCTAGCTACGGGTAAGGCGTATACGCATCTATACTTCGTCTTCATCAGCATCCAGTTCTATCTGTTGTTCCCGATTTGCCTGTGGCTGTTCAAGCGGAAGCCGGCCATTGCCAAGTGGAGCATTCCGCTTGGACTCGCCATGCAGTGGGGCTTCATCCTGCTTAATAAGTACGCACTTCAGGTGCCTAACAAGGGGAGCTGGTCGCTCGCGTATATGTCCTACTTTATGCTGGGCGCTTGTCTGGGCATTTATTATCCGAAGCTGAAGAACTGGCTCGTCATCAGCCGCGACAATGCAACCACGCCGCGTATCCTATCCTGGATCGTCTTGTGGACAGTCGGATTATGCGCCGGACTCGGTCACGTGTACATCTGGCACACGACACGGCTGTATGGCGCAAACTACAATTCGCTCTTGTATGAATTGCTGTGGAATGTTCACACCTACACTTTCGCGATTATGGCATTCCAGATCGCGTTTCTGCTTCGCCGCCATGCCTGGCCGTGGCTCGTTAACGGAATGCATCGGCTTGGGGAAATCTCATTCGGCATTTATTTGATTCATCCGTTCTTCTTATTCGTCTATCGCAATTTCCCGCCACATACTTCGAAATCGCCGCTCTTGCATATGTGGTATGCCGGCGGATTATTGTCGGCGCTTATCTTGTCCTGGATAGCGGTCTCCCTGACGGTGCGCTTCGTGCCCCAATCATGGGTTATCTTCGGGAGCACGCCTCCACGGAAAAAGAGCAAGCCTGCACAGGGAGTGGCCGTAAGCGGCTGACCCTAAAAACTCCGTCCCGATCTTATGCGGGGCGGAGTTTTTTGCTTCCATACCGTCTCGCTGAAAACCGCTCCCATCTCAGACGGCTCCTCTGCGGATCCCAGCAACGATAGCGTCCTTCCCGAGTCAAGTTCATTCATCTATAAAAATTTTGATATATCTCTTTATATTTCCTAAAATCCCATTCCTTGAAGAAATTGGTTCCTGCCTCTAGTCCAGAGGCGTACAACGCCATGTTCTGTTCCAGCGTAAGATCGAAATCCGTCGTACCGATGCCAAGCGTCGGAATTTTGATAGTGCGGTACTCGTCATGCTTCTCGATATAGCGTTGATCATGAGCGGACATCATCGTGCCAAAAATCGCTTGCAGCATCGATAGCAGGCCGGAGATCCGATGCGGCTGGTTCTCTCTGTTCCCTACCATCTTGAATCCGATCGTCGGAATACAGTTTTTCTCTCCGCAGGCCGCGTCCTCATCGAACAGCCATAGCGGAAAATTGCTCAGCAAGGCCCCGTCGACGATATAGGAGAACTGCTTATTGAATGGCTTGCTTTTGCGCACAGCCGATTGGAAGGAATGCCGGATGATAACGGGATCAAAAAAATACGGAATGCTCGTGCTCATTCGAACGGCTCTGCTTACGAGAAATCGGTTCGGATCGATTCCATACTGCTTCATATCGTCGGGAATTACGAGCAGCCGGCCATTGGAAATATCCGAGGCGATAATGCGCAGTCGGCCGGGCTGGACGTCGCCGAAGGTGCGGACCCCTTTTTCCAACAGCCGCTGATGGACCCAGTATTCGAGCCGTTCTCCGGAATATAGGCCTTTTTTCAGCAGCAGCCGCAAGGCTGGCCCCATCCATTTGACTTGAAAAATCGGAGCGCGCTGTAAAAAGGAGGAGAATGGCATCTCCATGATGAGATGTCGCATCTCTTCCGCCGAGTAGCCCACAGCAAGAAGTGCGGCCACGATGGAACCCGAGGAAGTCCCAGCCACGCGGTGAAATGAAAATCCATCGTTCTCGGCAGCCTGCACCGCTCCGGCTAACGAAGTACCTTTGACGCCGCCGCCTTCAAAAACAGCATTGATTTTCATTGCGGGAATCCCCCTTCCGGCACATACGCGGATCGTATTACTGTTATGTATGCGCGGAAGAGGGCGATTATGATGAGGTTATAGAAGCGCGGTTCTTTTATTGCTCATAATACTGCTTCAGCCGGGTAGCCACGTCCTTCGTATTGTTCAGTAAATCCGAAGCGCTGAAGAAAATGCTGCCCTTCACGCTGCCATACTGCTTGTTGTAGTCCAGTTGGTCGATGAGCACATCGGCGCTGGACCAGTCCTTCTGCTGCGCGTCTGCCAGCTTATAGGCGGCATGCCCGATATACAGTTCGACGCCTGTGCCGGCCGTCTCCTTCACCCACCAATCGACCAGCGTATCATAAGAAGCTAGCTTGTAGCCGATATGCCAATAGACTTGCGGGGCGACGTAATCGATCCAGCCGTTCTTGATCCAGGTGCGCACATCGGCGTACAGATCGTCATAGCTGTTGTATCCCGCCTGGGTCAACGATCCCGTCGGATCGAGCGTCGAGTTGCGCCATACCCCGAACGGGCTGACCCCGAAGCGGATATTCGCCTTGCTCACTTTACATTCTTCATGCAATTGCTGAATGAACTGATTGACATTGTTGCGCCGCCAATCGTCTTTGTTGGTAAACACTTTGTTATACGCTTTATAGGAAGCATCGTCAAGGAAAGGCTCGGCAGCCTGGCCGTACGGATAGAAGTAATCATCCAGATGGACCCCGTCGATATCGTATCCGTCGACCACTTCCATAATCGTCTTGATAATGAACTGGCGCGCTTCCGGCACGCCCGGATTATACATCAGCTTGCCGCCATGCTTGACGACCCAATCCGGATGCTCCCGCGCCGGATGATCAGCGGCCAGCTTGGCTATGTCTCCCTGTACGCTGATCCGGAACGGGTTGAACCAGGCATGGAACTCCATTCCCCGGCGATGGGTCTCTTCGATCAGATAGGCGAGCGGGTCATATCCCGGGTCCTGCCCCTGCTTGCCCGTCAACCATTCCGACCACGGAAGTAGCTTGGAAGGGAAGAAGGCGTCCGATGTCGGTCTCACCTGAACGAAGACCGCGTTCATCCCTATATTTTGCAGCTTGTCCAGCATGTCGGAATATTCCTGCTTCTGCTGTTCCAGGTCGGCCCCTGTGCGAGGAACGGTCGGCCAGTCGATGTTATATACGGTGGAAATCCAAGCGCCCCTCAAGCCCTCGGTATGTATTTCTTCTTCCGCCCCTGCATTGGCTTGCGCGCCTTCCTCCCCCGTGAATAGGTTCACGCTTCGCTCCTGCTGATCCCACTTTACGGTCAGGCCCGTGTTCTCCCCGATGAACCGCAGCGGCACCATCGTTCGGCTGTCCTGCATCTGCGCTCCGGCGTCCAGCGCCACCTTCTCTCCGTTGACGAGCGCCATATCGCTGCCAATCGTGAGCTGGATGACGGTTTCATCCTTGCGGAACTCCACCTCCTGCTTGCTCTTGTCCCAGCCTACCGTCGCACCGATAGCTTCCCCGACGGCCCGGAACGGAAGCATCGTTACGTTCTTCCCCGGCACCAGATAGGGCGCCACGTCCGTAACCAGCCTCTTCTGATCGAGATAAATGGCCATGTTGTTCGCCGCTGCCTGCGTAGGCGCCGACAATGCGGCCCCGAACAGCAGCGCCGCCATCGTTCCCGGCAAGAGGCGTCTCCAGATTGTCATGAATCCTCTCTCCCTTGCGTTTAATTTTCCAGGCTTGCCCACAAGCCCTACTCTATTAGACGTACAAAACAAAACATCTGTTTCACTCGAAACAGATGTTTTTAAGAGGATTCGTTCTCTAATTCGCCGCGCACGCCGGCGAGAGCCTTGAGACGCTCGGGGTCACGCTTGAAATATTCGATTAGCACTTCGATGCATGTAATGGAATCCCAGCTCAAGTGATGCTCGATTCCTTCCACATCCGTGTAGATGTTCTCATTCTGCACGCCGATCATCTCCAGGAATTCCTCCAGCAGATGGTGGCGGTCCACAAGCCGTTTGCCCATTTTTTTGCCCTTGCTCGTCAGCACGAGCCCGCGGTATTTCTCATAGATCAGATATTGATCCTTATCCAGCTTCTGAATCATCTTCGTAACGGAAGATGGATGTACCTCCAATCCTTCCGCAATATCCGATACACGGGCGTACCCTTTCTCATCAATCAGTTGATAAATACGTTCCAAATAATCTTCCATGCTTGGCGTAGGCATCAAGCGTCCCTCATTTCATCCACAATCGCTAACAATATCCATAAGATAGTGTACCATGTTCATGTAAGCAAGTTCAACCATAGCAGGGAAATACGGCCGCATCGAACTCCTTCATTAGATGCCGCTCCTATGTAAGCCGCCTTAGCCAATCCGGCGTGATCTGCTGCAGCCAAATATTGATCTGGTTCAAATGATCCGTAAATAACAGTACGCCCATGATGATCATTACCAAGCCACCGAACTTCATCATTGCGTTCGAATAGCGGAGCAGCCAGCGCGTCGATCCGAGGAACACCGACAAAATGAAGAACGGCAGCCCGAAGCCGATGCAGTAGGCCGTCGTCATCACGATGCCAAGGCGCGGCTGAGAAGCCGACAAGGTGAAGATTGCGCCGAGAATCGGTCCGACGCAAGGGGACCATCCCGCCGAGAAGCCCATCCCGAACAAAAACGATCCGAGGTAGCCTCCCTTGCGCGAGACGCCGAACTTCCATTCCTTCATCAGTAGCTGCGGCCGGAAGACGCCCATGATGACCAGGCCCATCGCGATAATGATCATCGCCGACACTTGACGGACCGTATCTCTATACTCGGCCAAGCGTGATCCGAGGAAGGTCGCACTTAACCCCAGCGTATAAAAAACAACGCTAACCCCAAGAAGGAAAAACAGGGTATGCGTCATCGTCTTCCAACGAACGACCCGCTTGTTGCGCTCTTCTTTCCATTGATTGACGGACATGCCCGTTATAATGGAAAGGAACGTGGGATACAACGGCAAGCAGCACGGGGAAATAAATGAGATGACTCCCGCCCAAAAGGCAACCCAGACCGTTACATCCGACATGTTGAACGCCTCCTCCCTAGTTCAACCGCCGGGTAGGGGGAACGGCTACATGTCTTGGAAGAGCCTCCATGTCGACAGACCTATACCTTTACCCCCCGGCGTATCACTAAGGTTAATATTAACATGGAAATCAATAGCAATACAATCGTCGCGCCGGGAGCCAGGTTCCAGACGCCTGCCATCAGCAGCCCGGCGATGACGGCGGATTCCGACACGAGCACAGAGACGATAACCGCCCTCTTGAAGCTCTTAGCGAGGAGGAGACTGGTCGCGACCGGAATCGTTAAGAGCGCCGATACGAGCAACGCGCCGACGATCTTAATCGCGACGCTGATCACAAGCGCCGTCAGCACGGTCACGGCGAGATTCAACCAGCGGACCGGAAGCCCGTTCACCGCGGCCGCATCCTCATCGAAGGTCAGCATGAACATTTCCTTGAAAAATAGTAGCATAAAAACAACGACAATGACCGTCACGGCTCCGACCACCGTCAGATCCGTGCCGTTCAGCGTATAAATGCTGCCGAATAAATAATTGGTCACGTTCGCATTGAAGCTTCGTCCCAACGTAAAAAAGAGCGAGGCCAACGCGACGCCGCCCGACATGATAACGGCTATCGACAGCTCGGCATATGTCTTATACGCCTTGCGAAGCCGCTCGATCGCCACCGCCCCCAGTAGGGCGAAGACGACGCCCATCGCGAGTGGATAGATGCCGAGCAAAAAGCCGAGCGCCACCCCGGCAATCGTTACATGGGCCAAGGTGTCCCCGATCATGGACAGCCGGCGCAGCACGAGAAACATCCCCATCAGCGGTCCGGTAATCCCGATGAGCAGACCACCGAGAAGGGCCCTCTGGAAAAATTCTGAAAATATAATATCCAATCGATACCGACCCCTTCACATCATTTGCTAGCCGCATGCTAAGCATGCATTCAGACGATGACGCCATGTGTCAAACCCGGCTCCAGACATTCCGCCTCATGAGAATGCTTCACATAGAAATGGAACTTCCCGCAGGTGCCGGCCGGCTCGTCGCCAAGCCACGAATTCACCAGGTCCAGATCGTGGGAGACCATGACGAAGGTCATCCGATGATGCTCATGCAAATGCTGCAGCAGGTTGAAAAATTCCTTCTGCGTGCCGGCATCGATGCCGACGGTCGGTTCATCCAAAATCATCAAGTCCGGCTTGTTCACCATCGCCCGGGCCAAAAAGACGCGCTGCTGCTGTCCCCCGGACAGCTGTCCGATTTTTTTGTGAGCCAAATCCTCGATCCGCATTGCGGTCATCGCATCGACGCATTGGCTGATTTCCTGCTTCGACAGCCTGCGGAACAGGCGTCTTCGGTTATACATCCCGGACTGCACCACCTCCATGACGGTGGCGGGGAACAGCGGATTAAACGAATTTTTTTGCGGAACATAGCCTACGCGTTCCCACTGCTTGAACCGCTGCATTGGCGTCCCGAATAGCCTCACTTCCCCGGCAGCAGGCCGGAGCAAGCCTACCATTAAGCGCAGCAGCGTCGTCTTGCCTGCCCCGTTCGCCCCGATAACCCCTACAAAGTCCCGTTCTCTCACCGTGAAATTCACATTTTCAAAGACCTTCTGCCCTTCATAGTCAAAACCGACATGATCCAACGTGATGACCTGCCCGTGGCAGGGATCGGTTACGCGCATTGTTCTCGTCATCTCGCTTCCTTATCCTCCCGGCCGGCTCGCCGCACGCGCCGGAATGTATCCTTCTTATTGTAACGCGAGAAGGAGATTTTGCAAGTTCCGTGCCATAAGCGTCAAATAATTATCGCCCGCCGCTGCCTGCTCCTGTGTCAAGCCTTCCAGCGGATTCAAGACGAGCGTATCGATCTTCGCTTCCGAAGCCAGCGTCTGGGCCAATTGATCGGATACCAGCTCTTCGAAAAAGACATATTTCAATTGCTTCTCCTGCACCAGCTTCGACAGATTCAGCAGATCCTGCGCGCGCGGCTCCGCATCCGGGGAAATACCCATTATCGCATGCTGGCGCAGATCGTAATCCCGCCCCAAGTAACCGAAGGCCTGATGCGATACGATGAGATCGCGCTTCGCGACGCTCTTCAGCTTCGACGTATATTCCTCATCGATCGAAGCGAGCTTCGCTTTCAACTGCTCATAGTTCTTCTCATAGTCGGCGCGATGCTCCGGATCGGCATCCACGAGCGCGTTCTTCACATTCACCACCATAATGAGCGCAGACTTGGGACTGATCCATGTATGCGGATCGATATCGCCATGGTCATGTCCATGCTCGTCCTCATAGGCCTGCTCGCCTTCGGCGTACGCTTCTTCCTCGTGTTCCTCTTCGCCTGCCTTCAGCAGCGTGACTCCGTTGCTGACCTCGACGGTCTTCACCTTCGAGTCGGCAGCCAGCCCCTTCTGGAAATCAGACAGCCAGCCTTCGAATCCGGCTCCGTTCACGAGCAGCAGCTGCGCGTTGGACACATTCTGCAAATCCCGGCTCTTCGGCGTCCAATCATGCGGCTCGACTCCCGTCGGGATCAGATTAGTCACCTGAACATGTTCTCCTCCGATCTCGCTTGCCATGTAATAGATCGGATAGAAGCTTGTGATCACGTTAACCTTGCCGTTGGCCGCTCCTTCTGCACCTGAATCGTTATTCGCGCATGCACTCAGCAGCAGAAGACTGCAAGCGAGCAGCGCCAGCATGATGAACCGCAGCGACAGACGCCGTTTCCCAAGATTCATATTCCAACTCCCTTTCCTGTGTCTTATTCTTTCTATTTCGTAATTATTACTATTAAGATTATAGCAGGGCCGAAGCACATGTCAATCCCTGCTTGCGGAAAAATAGTGTGTCATGCTTTGACATCCTTCTCCCCCAATCATAAGATGATAGGGGGCCATCTGGCATCTGCATCCCGCAGCAAACCTAATTTTTTTATAAGGAGCAAGGAGTGAAAAGTTTGGAATGGATAGACTGGCTGAAATACGCCATCCTGGGCTTGGTGCAAGGGGTTACGGAGCCCCTCCCGGTGTCTTCAAGCGGGCATCTTGTTATAGTTGAGAAATTATTCGGCATAGATATCGAAGGGCTAGGATTTGAAGTATTCGTCAATTTCGCCTCTTTATTGGCTATTCGGCCTGGCCCAATCGCTCGCCTTAATTCCCGGTATCAGCCGCTCCGACGCGACCATCGTCACCGCCATGGCGCTCGGATGGAAGCAGGAGACGGCGCTGCGGTTCTCCTTCTTCTTGTATATTCCCGTCAGCTTGGGCGGCATGCTACTCGAAGGGAAGGACATGCTGAAGGATCCGGCGCTCGGGCAGTTCATCGGCCCGTATTTGCTGGCCTTCGTCTGTTCCCTGGTCGCCTCCTACTTCGCGCTCCGCTGGTTCATGGGGCTGATGGCGCGGGGCAATCTGAAATGGTTCTCCCTGTACTGCGTGGCAGCCGGCCTCTTCGTGCTGCTGTTCCTGAATTGATCCGTATGGACGAACACATAACGGGGGTGTCCCAAAAGTCATTGAAAATGACTCGGGACACCCCTTTTCTCAAGAATGTAAAACAAAAAGAAATCGTTCTTTAGTACCATGGAAGTACCGCTCAAAAGAGCGGTTAACCGAACTGCTACACCTTCTCTTTCCATGTTGCTACCACATCTTTATCCCAGACGACAGAAATTTCGTGTAATGGGAGCTAACCTACTTCACGACCGCTCCGTTCGGCATGCTGTCCGGCACGGTAGCCACCGTAAGCTGGCCATCCTTGGACGCGGCCAAAATCATGCCTTGCGACAAGACGCCGCGCAGCTTGACCGGCAACAGGTTCGCGACCACAATCACTTTGCGGCCGATAAGCTCCTCCGGCTTGTAATATTGCGCGATGCCGGAGACGACCTGGCGCTGCTCGTACCCGAGATCCAGCTCCAATCGGAGCAATTTTTCCGCTTTTGGCACCGGCTCGCAGTGCGTCACTTGGCCCACGCGCAGCTCGACCTTGCCGAAATCGTCGATAGTGATCTCTTCCTTGGCGTCGGCAGGGGGACCTGCCACGGGCTCCGCTTCCACCGGCGCAGACACTGCTGCAACCGCATCGGCTGAAGCGGATGCGGTTGCCCCGTCGCTCATGTTCTCCGCGATGAATGCCGCCTCTGCGGCAGCCTCCAGGCGCGGGAAGATCGGCGCGGCCTTGACGACGCGCGTGCCTTCCGGAATAACGCCGAACGTGCGGGCCGCATCCCAGTCGGCGCATGACTCTGGCTTCAGTCCGAGCTGCTCCCAGATCAGCGCAGGCGCCTTCGTCAGGAACGGCTGGAGCAGAATCGAAGCGATGCGTAGGCTCTCCGCCAGATGTGTCATCGCCGAAGCCAGTTCGCCGCGTCGCGCTGCATCCTTCGCGAGCGCCCACGGCTGTGTCTCATCGATATATTTGTTCGTGCGGCTGATGAACTGCCAGATCGCGCTGAGCGCAACGGAGAATTCCATCTTCTCCATCGCCGCTTCCACCTTATTTACCGTGTGGCCTGCAATCGAGGCTAATTCGCCGTCGAACGGAGTCACCTGCCCCTGGAACGCCGGTATGACGCCATCGAAATACTTTTCGATCATCGCCACCGTACGGTTCAGCAAGTTGCCCAAATCATTCGCCAAATCGTAATTGATACGCTCCACGAAGCCTTCTGGCGTGAATGTGCCGTCGGAACCGAATGACACCTCGCGCAGCAAATAGTAGCGGAGCGCGTCCAGACCATAGCGGTCGATCAGCATGACCGGATCGACGACATTGCCTTTCGACTTGGACATTTTGCCGTCCTTCATCAACAGCCAGCCGTGCCCGAACACCTTCTTCGGCAGCGGGAGTCCAAGCGCCATCAGCATAATCGGCCAATATATCGTGTGGAAGCGGATAATCTCCTTCCCAACCAGGTGCACATCGGCCGGCCAAAATTTTTCATACAGCTCTGAATGGTTGGAACCGTAGCCTAACGCCGTAATGTAATTCGTCAATGCATCGATCCAGACGTAGACGACATGCTGTGGATCGCCGGCCACCTTGATCCCCCAATCGAACGACGTGCGGGAGACGGCCAGATCCTCGAGCCCCGGCTTGATGAAGTTGTTGATCATCTCGTTCTTGCGCGATTCCGGCTGAATGAAGTCCGGATGCTCTTCATAGTAAGCCAGCAGTTGATCGACATACTTGCTCATGCGGAAGAAATAACTTTCCTCCTTCACGAGTTCTACCGGACGCCCGCAGTCCGGGCAATTGCCGTTGTTCAATTGACGCTCGGTGAAGAACGCTTCGCATGGCGTACAGTACCAGCCCTCATAGCTTCCCTTGTAAATGTCGCCCTGCTGAAGCAGCTGATCGAAAATTTGCTGGACGACCTTCTTGTGGCGCTCCTCCGTCGTACGGATGAAGTCGTCGTAGGAGATATCGAGCTTTTTCCACAGCTCTTTAATCCCTACGACGATATCGTCCACGAATTGCTGCGGCGTCTTCCCTGCTTCCGCCGCCTTGCGCTCAATCTTTTGCCCATGCTCGTCCGTTCCCGTCAAGTAACGGACATCGAAGCCGCGCAGCCGCTTGTAGCGGGCCATCGCATCGCCGGCTACCGTCGTATACGCATGCCCGATATGGAGCTTGTCGCTCGGGTAATAGATCGGGGTCGTGATGTAAAAGGTTTTATTCTTGTTGGCCATCCTGCCCATCCTCCTTCATATTCGCTTGCAGCCGCTGACAGTGAACCCCGGAATGCACGCAAAAAGCTCTCATCCACTTGGGACGAGAGCTGAACTCACGCGGTACCACCCAAATTCCTGCCGTCTTCCCTTCCTCTTCTACAGGGCAGTGGCGACAGCTTCATTGCGGCCGATTCAACCGGCCTCGAGCATTCGTTAACGGGAATGAGCCGCCGCAGGCTTGCCTTCTATCGCCATTCGCGTACAGAAGCTCGCAAGCGGTTCCTCCGGGACCATGTTCGGAAGGGTTCACATACCGGTTCTCAGCAATCCCGGCTCTCTTCGATGCTTACGCTTCCTACTTATCCGTTCATCGGATGATATATACACTAATGTCTGCAGCTTAACTCCAAATATATCCCAGCCCTCCACCACATGTCAAGAGCGCTTGAGCGGAACTGGATCGTAGCCGCCCGGATGGAACGGGTGGCAGCGGCCAATCCGCTTGATCGCAAGCCAGCTCCCTTTGATCGGACCGTGAACCTCGAGCGCTTCCAGCGCATAGGCCGAACAGGTCGGGTAAAAGCGGCACGTCGGAGGCTTCAACGGGGAGATGAATTTGCGGTACAATCTCACCGGCCCCTGCAGCGTCCGCACCGCCCGCGACGGGCGTGAAGCGGCCTGCCGGCCCGCATCTTTGGGCGATCTCATGGCCGGGCACCGTCCTTGTCCGCTTCGGAACCAACTGCATGCGAACAGGCTTCGCAATAGCCGAAGACTTCGAATTTATGCTTCACGACCTGGAACTTCTCCGGCACATCGGTCAGCGGCATCGGACAAAAATGTATCGGATACGTCTTCTCACACTGCAAGCAGATCATATGATGATGGTGGTGCTCCTCCGCGCAATGAACCCGGAACTTGACTCCATCCTCGAAGACGATCTGCTCCAGCACGCCCAATTCATGCATGACGCGAAGATTGCGGTATACCGTATCAAAGCTCAAGCCCAAGTACCGCTTCCCCATAAAATCATAGACATCCTTCGGCGTGAGGAAGCCGTCCGTATCCGCGAATAATTTGGCTAGCATGCGACGCTGTTCCGTAATCCGCAGTCCTTGCGCCGCCATGATGTCCAATATTTGATCTGTGGTCAGCATCGGTGTCCCTCCCGTAGATTCCGAACCTCTTTTATAATAATGATCGATTGTCCTCCCTTAGTCAAACATTATGGAAAGCAGGTGAGCGGATGATTCGACAACAACAAACCTTGGTTCTAAGTCCTTATGTGGCACTGTATGACATCGTTGTACCGAAGGACAATATGCTCCGTCAAATCAATGAACTGGTTCTACTACTGCGATTAAAAGATATGAACCTGCTCGACATGCTCATCGGGCAGACAGTAGCTCTCGCGATCGAGCAGGGTATCTTAAAGAGTGCCTCTATCATCGTAGATGCCACGCATACGGCAGCTGTCATTACGACAGGTGAGAAAAATGATGGCAAGCCATTGCAGACACTGATCGAAAAAAGCCAAGCCACCGGGATGCAGGTCAAAACGGTAATTGGGGATATGGCGTATTCTGAGAAGGATAACCTGATCTACACGAAACAAAACGAGATTGAACTTGTAGCGAAACTTTCGCTGTAAATCTCAAGCGAATACTGAAATTAGTAGACTAAGAACTACTGGTGAATACAGCATTATGAAGACAAAAAGAAGACATTCATCTCCAAAACGCGGGGTGAATGTCTTCTTTTTACACTATCTGCACCGCCTCCGAAGAAAAACGCAAGTTCTTCAGTGGCCTCCCGCGACGGTGCTCTCTTTTGATCGTTCTGATAAGGATTGGATGATGGCTTACTCAGCTGGCTTTTCTTGTGGCAATGGTAAGAATAACAGATTGACCGGCATATTGCTGCCCGCAGCCGGCGTGAACAGAATCTCTACTGTCTCCTGATAAGCTCCAGTCCGGTAGACGACGCTGGCTTCGTTCGGATTGTTTAATCTTCCGCTATTCGGCGTCTGCAGGGTTTGTCCGTTCACATACAAGCCGCCAGAGTAGGAGCCGCCGCGCGAGTTGAAGGCGATTAGGGTATGCGGGGCCACATTTTGCAGCTTGACGCGATACAATACGCCATAGTTGCCGGCGTTCACTTGGCTTTCATATGTCATCATATCCGAACCTACAATGTATTGATCATTCGTCTTGTCGGCGAATACGAGACGGGACGCTACTTCCCCTACCCGTTCGGCGATCGTGAAGACGCGATCCGCATTGTTGAACGTGCCTCGGATATGGGTGCCGTCAGGCTCAAGTTCCTTGAGCTTGTTCAGTTCCTGCAAAATATCCTTCGAAGCGTCCAGAGCGACGACCGAATATTCCAACGTGTTGTCGCCGAAAAAATCGGCATACATCGTATAGATGTCATCCGGTCTCATCACGCGCTCGTTCAATTCCGGCATCAGCACCCGGGTCTCGTTCGGCTGGAGCACAAGCTCATTAATTTCTTTCTCCTGCTCGAACGATTCCATATATCGAACCGACGCGAGCTTCCCAGTCTGCTGTGGATACGGGTTAGGGCCGGCTTGGCCATAATGCTCCACATAGACGGTTGCCGGATCGTCGGATACGTTCTTCGCAAGCACGTAAAGCTGCATCTTCTTGTCCGTACCATTCTTGTGATGCAGGAAAATACGGGCACCGCCTGCAACGCGATCCTTGTACACGATTCCTTCCTCAAGAACCGTCTCCGGGGAATTCGCACGGTACAATGTCCGGTTCTCTTCCTTCACTTCCGGCTGAAGCAGCTTCATGTCCAGTACGGAATGTGCGCCAAGCGGGAACACTTCGCCGTACTCTGTGTACAGCAGGTTGAATTCATCGACGGAGTACAGTTTTTCATCCGAGATCATGATGGTCTGGGAATACTCATCCGTCAGCCCGAACTCATTCGTAACCTTGAGCGTAATCGTCTGCGGACCCGGCTCAAAAAACGCATGCTCGTTGTTGGTCCATACCCGCTCCGTGATGGAATCCTCTTCGTCTGTGCTCAAGTCTTCGTAACGGATATATTCCCCCATCTTATAGGTGGTCTTTGGCGTCCGGAAGTAGGCCTTCGGCGGCTCCTTCGCCGGCTGGACCGTAATATTGACAGCGTAGGGTTCGCTTATGTTGCCGCGCTCGTCAACGACTCGAAGCGTGATGGTGTAGACGCCCGGCGCATCATAATAGTCCTCGAGCCCTTCCCACTGCTCATCGACTATCTTCAACCCGGTTGGACTCGTGGATTCGTTCGTGACCGTCACGCGGGTCTGCGTCGCGAAAATTTCCTCTTCATTTACGCTGAATTGGGCAATCGGCTGCATATTCAACTGAATCACAATCCGCTTGTTCTTGCTGTCCCATGTATATGGATAGCCAAGAGCCTGCATTGCAGATGTGACCGGCACCATAAACGTGCCTTTGTCAATATAGGCTTCCCCGCTCATCTTCGTCGGAGAACCGTTCACCCGGTACTGATCGCTATCGGCCTGATAGCGCAGCTCCTTGTCTCCGTTCGTAATGATCGTTTCCTTTGTCTTATTATCGAATCGGGTTTGCAATCCGAGCCGCTCCACCAAGGACCGTAGAGCGATATAAGAGACGCCCTTTTTGACGGTAATTGGCTGTGGGGACGTATATTTGACGCCGTTATGAAACATCACGTTGCTGTTCGCCATCAAGATAAGCTCATCCTTGCCGACGGTTCCGGCGAATGGATCCGGGGCAACCGCATCCGGGTTAGCCGCATCCGGGTTAGGCGTGTCTGGATTGTCCGCGCTTCCACCGCCGTCCAACTCTTCCCCTGTAACGTCGCCTTGCTGCTCGGTTTCAACATCTGCTTCCGTTCCGCTTGCCGCACTGCCGTCTCCCTCTGCAGCAACCATGATGGGAACAACCGTAATCAATTGTATTGCCGCCAAGCAAGTAACAAATAGCTTTTTCCAAAATTTCATTTCTGTGCGTTCTCCTCACCCATCGTAATCATTTGTGCTCCTATTGAATCCTGGCCACGTATTGAACATAGTCTTAGACGCAAAAGGTTACAAAAAGTTTCTTTTTTCGTAACCATTTTTGCAGAAAGCAATCATACGGAAGGAATTCCGACGAATAACGAGAAGAAATCGCAGCGGGTCCGACAATTTGCCCGAGAATCTCCCTATCCCCAAACAGGCCTATCAGGATTGCGCTTCAAGCAAAACAATGTTACAATTTTAACGTAACATTGTTACGACAATGGCGTGAAGGAGGCTTTCCGCTTGGCATGGACGAACAATTGATATCCAAAAAAGAATTGCTCGATTTGACCGGTATCTCTTATGGACAGCTGTACCGGTGGAAGCGCAAAAATCTGATACCGGAGGCGTGGTTTATCCGCAAGTCAACCCACACCGGCCAAGAGACTTATTTTCCGAGAGAGAAAATATGGGGGCGCATCAATAAAATCATCCATATGAAAGAGGATCTGTCGCTCGATGAACTGGCGGACATGTTCTCGCCCAATGTCGCAAGCACTGCATTCAGCAAGTCCGAGATCATCGGCTGCGGCATCGTGTCGCCGATGGCGCTTCAGGTGTACGCCGAGCAAATGGGCGACGCTGAGGCATTCTCCTTCGAGAAGCTGCTGCACATTTACGTGCTCGATCGGCTGCTGCAATCCGGCGATATGAGCCTGGAGGAAGGCATGCTGCTGCTTCAACTGCTGCGCGATCATTATGGCAAGTTCGATGGGAAGGACTGCGATCTGATACTGGTCCGCAAGATGGGCATCAGCTCGCTGCTGCTCGTCTCCAGCCCGGAAGAAGTCTGCGTCGACACCGGCACGAAAGTCGTGACCTGCCTGTCGCTCGCCAGTTGCCTCGAAGAATTGAAAGGCAAACTTACGTAACGGAGGTACATTTATGTCTCAAGCAACGGGAGATATTATGATTTCGGGTCTTGGAAGCTCGTCCGGCGGCACGTACCAGCGCGTTCGTATCGACGGTGTCGGCGATATCAACGGGGATCTCGTATGCACATCCTTCGTCTCCAACGGGAAAGGCAACGTAACGGGCAATCTGGAGGCGGGCATGACCGAAGCTCGCGGGATGCTTACCGTCAAGGGCAACCTCCAATCGGTTCATAGCCGCATTGACGGGACAGCGCGGCTGGATGGTCATTGGTCGGGCGATACGATCGAGCTAAACGGCACCGTCACCATTGCTTACGATTGTCAGGCCGAGTGCTTCATCTCCCACGGCACCTTCCATATTGGCGGACTGCTCAACGCAGGTACGATCGATGTCAAGATGGTCGGCGGCTGCCGGGCATGGGAAATTGGCTGTGAGCGGATTCAGGTTCGACGGAGCGCCGCGTTATCGCTCTTCAACAAGCTGTTCTCCTCGTTCATCAACCGTCCTCCGTTGGAGGCGGACACCATCGAGGGAGACATCGTAGATCTGGAATATACGCGGGCCCGCGTCGTGCGCGGCAATCATGTCAAGATCGGTCCCGGCTGTCGGATCGATCACGTCGAATACCGGCAATCCGTACAACTGCACGAAGAAGCGCAAGTGAACAGCCACCGGAAGCTGTAGTGAATGAACGGATGCGGGCTGCCCGGGAGTCGTCCCTTGCGGCACCGTCAAGCCCGAACAAGGAGGAATCAGCATTAATATGGAACAGCGACACAATCTGAAAATAATGGGCTCCTCACAAGCAGGCGGAGGAGTATATGATAAAGTAAGCATTATGGGAGATGGCTCCGTGCACGGAGATGTGGACTGCCGTCAATTCAGCTGTGCCGGAACCGCCCATCTCGAAGGCAGCGTGAAGACCGGCGTAATGAAAATTCGTGGAACCTCCCAAGTGAGCGGGAGCGTAAACGTGAACAAGCTCTCCATTCAAGGGCAGGTCGAGATACGCGGCAGCATGCGGGCTGCGGAGGCCAGTATTGGCGGCATGGCGAACATCGGCTGCCATCTACAGGGCGAACGTCTGCGTTTGAAAGGCTCTGTGACGGTGCAGGGCGATTGCGAATTCGAATCCATTACCGCCAACGGCTCGCTCCAAGTCGAAGGCCTGCTCAATGCCGGCAGTCTGGATCTTCGTCTCCAGTGGCCCTGCCAGGCCCGCGAGATCGGCGGCGATACAATCAAAATCCGCCGCGGCAGCGGACTCGGCAATCTGCTCGGCTTCCTCCCCGGCTTGTTCAACATAGTGCCGGATGCGCGCATGAACGCCGACCTGATCGAAGGCGATTATGTTGAACTGGAGCATACGACGGCACGCGTCGTCCGCGGGAACGATGTCGTCATCGGTCCGGGCTGCGAGATCGGTCAGATCGAGTACCGCCGGCAGCTGCACCGCCATCCGGACAGCACCGTTCATCATGTGATTCAATTGTAGCCGGATAGTTGCCTGCCGGCTCACACCATCCGACATCAGGGACGGGATGCGAGCATCCCGTCCCTGATTCAATCGGTTTGGTTGCCATGCACCCCGTACCGGCGGCGCAGTTCGACTGAGACCGTGCGCACCTCGTCCGGCTCCGGCAGACGTAGCTTCGCCGCCGCGGCCGCCATTCCCTGCTCCGTCTGCCGCTCGCGGATGACCCGCTTCACGGCCGCGGTGAAGGCCGCTGCGGCATCCGCATCGCGGCAAAGCCCGGCCGCTTCCTCGAGGCTGGCCGTGCTCTCCTCCGTCACGCGCGGATAGTCCCGCTCTGTGCCGCCGGCGGTTGCCCGCGCATAGAATTCCCGCACGAGCGCGGCACTGTCGCCGCCAGAGCCGCCGGCAATGACGAACGCCTGCACGATGAAGGCGTTCGCCTGCCGGCGCTGGGCGATGCCGCAAAATTTCCGGCCGCCGATGCTGAGATCGAAGTCGCCGGGGCAATAGGCCCCTTCGACCTCGCCTGTGTCGACGCGGCAGCCGGAATGCTGCAGCGCGAGCCGAATCAA
The DNA here is from genome assembly GCF_000315235.1 of Paenibacillus popilliae ATCC 14706. Lineage (GTDB taxonomy): Bacteria > Bacillota > Bacilli > Paenibacillales > Paenibacillaceae > Paenibacillus_B > Paenibacillus_B popilliae. The sequence goes on from NZ_BALG01000167.1 coordinate 51,079, forward strand.
GCGGTACATCCGCTCGAAATCGCCGTGGAAATGCTTATCGCCTCCCTCCTGCTTCGGCAGGATGAGCGACAGATTGACGACG
>NZ_BALG01000166.1 GCF_000315235.1 Paenibacillus popilliae ATCC 14706
TGTTTTTGGCAATCGAAAAGTGCCGAGTTTTGCAGCCAAGCAATTTTATCAATATACAGCAACAAGTAAGGTTTATGCATAGGTTTGACATGGAGCCTCTATGGGCATGATTCCCTGCGAAGGGGCGAAGCCACAGGCTTCGCAGAGACCAGTAAGCCTATCATGCCCATCACTCCATATCAAACCAGGCTACTTTTACTGCATAAGCAATTGCTGCAAAACTGAGCACATCTACCCTGCAACAAACA